>MPMT01000014.1 GCA_002238645.1 Alphaproteobacteria bacterium bin52
AGGTCGAGATCGAGAACGGCGCCAGGCGCTTCCTGGTGCGCTCCCGCGCCAAGGGCGCCACGGTTGCCATCCTGCGCTGCGTCGGCGCCCGGCTGCCGATCACCATACGCCGGCTCGATGACGAGCCGGCGGGCGAAAAAAGAAACTTTGCTGTGGCGTGACCATCCGCATCGGTCTGGGCTCCGCGCATTTCGCGAAATGTGGTGCCACACGCCCGAAATACGCCCGTAGTGCATTGATAATCAACGAGACTCGATTCCAAACTGTTGAAGATGAGGTTAACGCTGTCTGCCGGGGAGGAGGCCGGCGGGCATGTCCAGACCACTTTCCCTTGACCTTCGCGTTCGTGTCCTGGCAGCGGTTGACGCGGGATTGAGCCACCGCGCGGCGGCCGCCCGTTTCGGTGTGAGTGCGGCGAGCATCAGCCGGTGGCGCCGGCGGGCGCGGCTGGAGGGCGATCCCGGCCCGCGGGCTGTGGGCGGGGACCACCGCTCGGGCCGCATCGAGGCGCATCGTGGGCTGGTCCTCGGGCTGGTCGCCGAGACCCCCGACATCACCATCGATGAGTTGTGCCGCCGGCTTGCCGGGCGCGGGCTGGGCATCGGCTACGGCACGGTGCAGCGCTTCCCGATCCGCCACAACATGACGCGCAAGAAGAAGACCGGCCATGCCAGCGAGCAGGACCGGGCCGACGTGCTGGCCCGGCGCCAAGCCTAATTCGCCGGCCAAGCCGGGCTGGATACGGCCCGCCCGGCATTCATCGATGGTGAGGCGGACCGTGGCGCAGTGCGGCGCGACTGCTTCTGAGCGCCGGTCACAACCGGCGAACCTGTATTTCCACACGCTGGCCCTTGCTGGATCGCTGTCTAATATATAAATTGCATGCAGTGTAGTCATTACAGGCATTCGATTATGGCTATTCTCACCGTGCGTAACGTGCCGGACGAGGTGCATCGCGCATTGCGTGTGCGGGCCGCGTTACGCGGCCGCAGCACCGAGGCGGAGGTGCGGGCCATCCTGGAGGAAACGGTGCTGCCGGAAGGGCGGGCCGCCCTGGGAACGCTGCTGACCTCCGTCGGCCGGCGCGCCGGGTTGACGGACGAGGAATTTGCGGGCTTTGCACAACGCGACACCGCTCCGGCTCGGCCGGTCGACCTGGAATGATCCTGGTAGACACCAACGTGGTGTCGGAGCCGCTGCGGGGAGCTCCGGAACCGCGCGTTGCCGAATGGCTCGACTCACAGGCGCTGGAAACGCTGTATTTATCCGCCATCACCGTCGCCGAGCTGCGTTTCGGGGTCCGGTCGCTTCCGGCCGGCCGCCGCCGGGATCGGCTGGACGAGGATCTGGAGGGGCAGGTGCTGCCGATGTTCGCCGGGCGGGTTCTGTCCTTCGATCTTGCGGCCTCCCGAGCCTATGCGGAACTGATGGCGAAGGCACGGTCGGAGGGGCGGACGATCCCGGTGTCCGATGGTTACATTGCCGCGACCGCCGCGGCCAACGGCATGATGGTCGCGACGCGGGACACCGAGCCGTTCGAGGCGGCGGGTTTGAGGACTGTGAATCCCTGGACGGTGTAGGACATGACCAGTGTGCGCATGGCCTTGCATCGCGAATCTTTTTCGATCATACGCAAGGCACCGCATGAGCTGCCTTGCGCCCTCTGAGCTACGCTAATGCATGATTCCATGCAGAAAATTCCTTACCAGAACGGTTTGACACGGTCGGATATCAGGTCCAAATCGACTTCCCGGAGCGTACTGTCGCGGGAGGCGCGAAGAGATGTCGAACAGGGAGGATCGCGGTTATTTCGCGTTGCGCGGAGAGGCGGCGAACGACAATGGCGTCGCGGAAGCCCGGATCGACACCGCCGTCATGACGCTCGCCCGAATCATCGGCCGCCGTATCGCGCGGGAGGAGTTGCGGCGGCTGGAGGCCGCCAACGACAACGCGCCGGCGAAGGACGCTGGCGAGAGACAGGAGAGCTGAGACCATGACCCTGCGCGCCGCGCTCTATGCCCGCTATTCCTCCGACCAGCAGCGCGCGGCTTCGATCGAGGACCAGTTCCGGGTCTGCCGCGAGCGCGCCGAGCGCGAGAGGTGGAATATCGCCGGCGCATACAAGGACAGCGCTGTCTCCGATTCCAGCGTGATCCTCCGCCCCGGTGTCCAGGCGCTGCTCGAGGACGCAGCGCACGGGAAGTTCGACGTGGTGCTGGCCGAGGCGCTCGACCGGGTGAGCCGCAACCAGGCAGACGTCGCGGTGTTCTACAAGCATCTCCGCTTTGCGGGCGTCGGCATCTTCACCCTGGCGGAGGGCGAGATCGACGAGCTCCACGTCGGTCTCAAGGGGACCATGAACGCGCTGTTCCCGAAGGACCTCGCGGCCAAGACGCACCGTGGCCAGCGGGGCCGGGTGGAGGCCGGCAAGGCGGGGGGGCAGCCTAGGCTACGGCTACGACGTGGTGAAGGCGCTCGATGCGGCGGGCGAACCGGTCCGGGGCGAGCGCCGGATCAATGAGCAACAGGCGGCGATCGTGCGGCGCATCTTCCGGGAGTTCGTCAATGGCGCGAGCCCGCGCGCGATCGCGCGGCGTCTGAACGAGGATGGCATACCCGGTCACCGGGGCAAGCGCTGGTCAGACAACACGCTGCGCGGCCACGCGGCGCGGGGCACCGGGTTGCTCAACAACGAGCTCTATGTCGGGCGACTGGTGTGGAACCGCCAGCGCCGGGCGCTCAACCCGGAGACCGGGCGCAAGGTCTCGCGCATCAACCCGCCGGAGGAGTGGGTCGTCGCCGAGGTCCCTCACCTCCGCATACTGGACGACGATCCCTGGCAGGCGGCGAAGCGCCGGCAGGACGAGTCGACCGAAATGTACGCTGCCGTGATCACGGGCGTCAGGCGGGCCCATGAGAACCCGCTGAATGCGACCCACCGGCCGCGCCAATTGCTGTCGGGGCTTCTCGAGCGCGGCGTCTGCGGCGGGGCCTACGTGAAGCGGGGCCAGGACCGCTATGCCTGCTCGAACCATGCCCGGGACCGACGGTTGCACCAACCGAAGGAGTATCCGCCGGGTCGTCCTGGAGGAACGGGTGATGGCCGGGCTGAAACACCGGGTGATGGCCGGGCTGAAGCACCGGGTGATGGCGCCGGAGGCAGCGGCCGAGGCGATCGGGGCTTATGCCGAGGAAACCAATCGCCTCAACCGGGAGCGCCGCGCCTTGAGGCCTAGGGGACAGGAAGGAGATCGCGGAGATCGAAAAGAAGATCGCGATGATGATCGCGGCAATCGAGGACGGCGGCTATGTTCGGGGCATGTCGGACCGGCTGCGCAAGCTGGAGGCCCACCAGGACGAGCTCGCCGAACGCCTCGCCGCCGCCCCGGCCGACCTTCCGGACGTCCATCCGAACATAGCCGGGATCTACCGCCGCAAGGTGGCGCAGCTCGCGGAGGCACTGAAGCACCCGGAGGACCGCGACGAGGCGGCGACGGCGATCCGGGGCTGGATCGAGCGCATCGTGCTTACGTCAGGCGAAAAGTGAGGCGAGGTGCATGCCACGCTGCACGGGGACCTCGGGACGATCATCGAGTGGACCGCAGCGGGCAACGGCAAGAACCGGGGCGGAACCTCGCCGCCCGGATTGTCGGTCTCGGCTGAAACGGGGACACAACTCGAGATCGGCGGTTTCCACTTCCTGGCCCGCCTTCGCATCCGCTCCCACACCTCCGGCGCACAGTGGATGCAACGCGGCTTCGAAGGCTTCATCCGACTGCTTCCTCACCCGCCCCCGATGCCCGTCGAACCCTTCAGGTTCCGCTAGTCGAGCAATACCCGCACGACATTGTCGGAGACAGACAACCGCTCCGCATCGGCGTCTTCGCGGATCACCGCCCACTCAGAATCGGTCGCCAGCACATTGCGCTGCCTGCGCTTTTCTCCCTGAGGCCTTATCGCCATTCACTCGCCTCCCGACCGGCTATGCCCGTCATCTCTATCCATATAAGCAGGAGCAACAGGTGCACTTACTGCGTGATTTGACCTATATGCCGCACTGGAATTTCCCGACAACCAGCAATTCCATGCAATTGTCCGTATAATATGATCGTAACGGCGGGACAGTCCCTTTTCATGTTCACTTCTCTCAGGTCATGCCCGTCACTCGTTTCGTACGTTATCTTCAACACCAGCATGCAACGATTTTTTCAGAGCATGGGTTTTCGTTTTATGGTCAATCCATTATCGGATATATGGTTGACATGAAGCATAACTGTATGTATCTACGAAAAAGAAACGGGAGTTCATTGAGCTTCATTTCAGTCGTGGTGGAAGCAACTCTGTAGT
Organism: Alphaproteobacteria bacterium bin52; assembly: GCA_002238645.1. Lineage (GTDB taxonomy): Bacteria > Pseudomonadota > Alphaproteobacteria > Thalassobaculales > Thalassobaculaceae > Bin52. Next base: position 4,348 of record MPMT01000014.1, read on the forward strand.
TGTTTTTGACTACACAGATCAGGAGGAGTTCAAACGGAATTGGCCCAGGGACCATTTCTGCTCGGGAAATGGCACGGGGTTGTGCCAGGAAACAGATGCGGGAACAGCAAGAACGCATCCAGGTTGCCTTCATGACCGTCATCGAGAATCCGGCGACCGCGTACGGGAGTGAATCATGACCTCGCAGAAGCTGAATCGAACCACGTCACCTTGAGCACGAAGTCGATCGCCGAAAACCCGCAAGTTCAGGGGTGCGTTTTGCGCGGCCGGCAGTTCTTGAGGTGGGTCTGACCGGGAACGCGCGCCAAAGGCGTTGCGGCTTCGAGACGAAGGTGTACGCGTGCCGGGAACGTCGCGCGTTTCCACCCGAAAAGGATCGGAATGCAGCTCGAAGACTTTCGACGTCGCCACGTTGCAGCGCGTGAGGCGAAGCGCAAGCAAACACCGACGCGCGATGACCCTCGTTCCCGGGTTCTCTTCTCCTGGAACGAGCACCATGGCGCAGGTTTCACAGAGATTGCGGTCAATAAAGACGGATCGACGACAAGGGGAACGCGCCGTTTAAGGTCACGGACATTGATGGTGTAAAGGCTCATCCCCGCGTGGGCGGGGAACACCAGGTCATTGCCGGGAGGAACGGGACGGGCGCAGCAGACCGCGCTATCCTCGCCGTCACGGCCACACGCAGGAGAAGGTCAATGAGCCCGGTTCCCGGGCACCGACAATTCCGCGAGGATGCCGGCGCCGGATTCCCGCCGTTCCGGCCGCGGTTTCCGTGGCTCGGCGGCGACCTGCAGACGCTCCGGAACTCCTTCCCGAACGCGTCGCCCCGGGTCACGGGCGGAACCCGCAGGCTCGAGTTCCCGATGGAGGATGGCACGGGGGACAGGCTGAACGGGCTTCTCGATGTCCCGTCCGAACCCGGAAACCCGGTCCCGCTGGTCCTGCTCCTGCACGGACTGACAGGGTGCGAGAGCAGCGCCTACATGCTGGAGTCGGCGAGATATTTCGTCTCGCTCGGTCACCCTGTGCTGCGGCTCAACCTGCGCGGGTCGGTCCCGACCCGGCCGCATTGCAGGCAGACCTACCATGCCGGCCGCTCCGAGGATCTCGTCACGGTCCTCGCGCAGCTCCAGCGCGACCCCCTCACCCGGGGCCCGATACTGATCATCGCGTTCTCGCTCGCTGGCAGCATGCTGCTCAGGCTGCTCGCCACCCGGCCCGATGCCGGTCCGGTCCTGGCCGCGGTCACGGTCTCCGCCCCGATCGCGCTCGCTGACACCGCCCGGCAGTTCCTGCGCTTGCGCAACCGGCCCTATCACCGCTGGCTGCTGCGCAACATGAAGGCGGACACCCTGGCCCTTCGTGACCTCGACCCCGGGGAGATCCGGGCGGTGGCAAGTGCCCGGACCGTGGTCGAGTTCGACGAGACCTTCATCGCTCCCCGCTTCGGGTTCGCGGGCGCCGCCGACTACTACCGGCGCTGTTCCGCCCGGCAGTTCCTTGAAGGGATCACGGTTCCCGTGCTCCTGATCCACGCCCGCAACGACCCGTGGATTCCGGTCCGGGCCTACCGGGAGGTCGACTGGACACGCCTTGAGCATGTCTCCGCCCTGCTGCCCCGCTCCGGCGGCCACGTCGGTTTCCACGACACCGGTCCAGGCCGCTGGCACGACCGGGTGGCGGCGATCCACTTCCGGCGGTATCTGCCTGACCGGCACTTCCGCAGCGACTGCAGGACACTGCGGCAGGCACGGTAAGGGACGGTGATCACGACCTGCCGGAGGTTCTCCGCCGAGACCCTGTACGGCCCGCCGGCGGGTTGTTGCCGCGCCAACATTGACAGCTGCGGGGTCGCTGGCTAGGTTCCCGGCCACTCATCAGCAGGATCGGCCCCATGAAAGTCGCAAACTCGCTCAAGACCCTGAAGAAGCGTGACAGGAACTGCCGGGTGGTGCGGCGCAAGGGTCGTGTCTATGTGATCAACAAGACCAACCCGCGCTTCAAGGCCCGCCAGGGCTGAACCACCGCGTTCTGACGCGAGGCCCGTGACGGGGTGGCGCCCCCCGGCCCGGGCGTGCAACTATCATGATCCGTCGTTCCGCTCCTGGTACCCGGAGGAGTGCCGGATGCTGATGCCCAGACCCGACCAGTCGGTGATTGCCCGTCGCGACGAGATCGTCGCCCGGCTCAGCGCCATTGTACCCGGCGAAGGCGTCATCGCCGACGAAACCGGGATGCGGGTATACGAATCCGATGCGCTGTCGGTCTACCGGCAGATGCCGATGATCGTGGTCCTGCCCGAGACCACCGAACAGGTGGCCGCCATCCTGCGCTACTGCTCCGACCACGGCATCAAGGTGGTCCCCAGGGGAGCCGGGACCTCGCTGTCGGGCGGCGCGCTGCCACTTGCCGACGGCGTCCTGCTTGGCCTGGGCAAGTTCAACCGCATCCTCGAGATCGATTACGACAACCGGGCGGTGGTCACGCAGCCGGGTGTCACAAACCTTGGTATCACCCACGCGGTCGAGGACGCGGGGTTCTACTACGCGCCCGACCCGTCCAGCCAGATCGCCTGCTCGATCGGCGGCAATGTTGCGGAAAACTCCGGCGGCGTGCACTGCCTGAAATACGGCCTGACCACCAACAACCTGCTCGGGCTGACCTTCGTGACCATCGAGGGCGAGGTGATCACGCTCGGGGGCAAGCACTTCGACTCCGAGGGCTACGACCTCATGGGTCTCATGACCGGTTCCGAGGGCCTGCTCGGCGTGGTCACCGAGGTGACGGTACGGATTCTGCGCAAGCCGAGCACCGCGCGCGCCGTCCTGGTCGGATTTCCCAGCAGCGAGGGAGCGGGCGCCTGCGTTGCCGGCGTGATCGGCGCCGGGATCATCCCCGGCGGCATGGAAATGATGGACAACCCGGCCATCAATGCCACCGAGGACTTCGTTCAGGCCGGTTACCCGCGCGACGCGGCCGCGCTCCTGATCGTCGAACTCGACGGTCCGGGGGTCGAGGTCGACCACCTGATCGGCCGGGTCCGTGAAATCGCCGAGGCCAACGGCGCGACCTCGGTCAGGGTCAGCGAGAGCGAGGCCGAACGCGACCGGTTCTGGGCCGGCCGCAAGGCGGCGTTCCCCGCCGTCGGCAGGATCGCGCCGGACTACATGTGCATGGACGGGACCATCCCGCGCAGGATGCTTCCGGAGATGCTTCGCCGCATGTCGCAGATGTCGCGCCACCACGGCCTGGCCGTCGCCAACGTGTTCCACGCCGGTGACGGCAACCTGCATCCGCTGATCCTGTTCGACGCCAACCAGTCCGGCCAGCTTGAAGCAGCCGAGGCCTTCGGCGCCGATATCCTCAAGGCCTGCGTCGAACTGGGCGGCGTGCTCACCGGCGAACATGGTGTCGGGGTGGAGAAGCGCGATCTCATGGGCGAGATGTTTACCGACGTCGACCTTGACCACCAGCAACGGGTGAAGTGCGCCTTCGACCCCGACGGCCTGCTCAACCCGGGCAAGGTGTTTCCGCAGCTGCGGCGCTGTGCCGAACTCGGGCGCATGCAGGTGCACCGGGGACAGATCCCCTTCCCGGACATCCCGAGGTTCTGACCGGACCCATGTCCTCGACATTCCGTCCCACCAGCGCTTCGCAGACCAGAGACGTCGTGGCCTGGTGCGCCGACAACGGCAGTGCGCTCGAAGTCATCGGCACCGGATCGAAACGCGGTCTCGGCAGACCGCTCCAGACCGAACATACCCTTGACCTGTCCGAACTCGCGGGCATCGGCCTGCATGAACCCGAGGAACTGGTGATGTCGGCGGCGCCCGCGACACCGATCGAGGTGATCGAGCGTACGCTTGACGAAACCGGCCAGATGCTGGCCTTCGAGCCGATGGATCCCGGCCCGCTGCTGGGCGCCGCCGGCGGGACAGTCGGCGGTATCTTCGCCTGCAACCTGTCGGGACCACGCCGGATCAAGGCCGGGGCAGCCCGCGACCACCTGCTCGGCTTCAGCGCCGTCTCCGGGCGCGGCGAGTGCTTCCGCTCCGGTGGTCGGGTGGTCAAGAACGTCACCGGGTACGACCTGTCCAAGCTCGTCTGTGGATCCTGGGGCACGCTTGCCGTCATCACCGAACTGACCTTCAAGGTACTGCCGGCGCCGGAACGGACCTGGACCGTGCTGGTGCACGGGCTCGACGGGAAAACCGCGACCGGAGCGATGTCAGCGGCAATGAACAGTCCGCACGAGGTCGCCGGTGCGGCGTACCTGCCCCGGCGCGCCGCCGCCTCTTCCTCGCTCGAGCGGATCTCGGGGGCGGGCGGAGCGATCACGGCGCTGCGACTGGAGGGGTTCGGCCCGTCGGTCGAGCAGCGCTGCCGGGAACTGCGGCAGCTGCTGGAGGACTGCGGCGAGACCTGCGTGCTGCGCAGCCAGGATTCACGCGCGCTCTGGCGCGAGATACGCGATGCGGCGGTCCTCCCCTGCCCCGACCACCATGTGATCTGGCGGATCTCGGTCGCGCCGTCCTCGGGCCATCTCCTGCTGGGCGGGCTCTCCGACCGTCGCGACCATGACGCATTCCTTGACTGGGCCGGCGGCCTCGTCTGGCTGTCGACGCCGCCGGACGGCAATGGCGGTGCCGAGCTGATCCGTGCCGCCGTCGCCGGGCTTGGCGGCCATGCGACCCTGTTCCGGGCTCCGGCGGCCATCCGCAGCAGTGTTCCCGTGTTCCAGCCGCAACCGGCGCCGCTCGCTGCGCTGTCGAGGCGGGTCAAGGAGAGTTTCGATCCCCGCGGCATCCTCAATCCCGGCAGGATGGTGTCCGGGGTCTAGCCGCGGGGTGCGGGGCAGGAGAACCGACACCGGGCATCCGCACCGGCTGCCCGCCAGGAGACCAGCAGCTGACCGGGATGAAACCGCGCCATGCAGACCACATTTTCGTTGGCCCAGCTGGCCGACCCTGACATCGAGGCCGCCAATTCCATCCTGCGCAGCTGCGTCCACTGCGGCATGTGCACGGCAACCTGCCCCACCTTCGTCCTGCTCGGGGATGAACTCGACAGCCCGCGCGGGCGCATCTACCTCATCAAGGACATGCTGGAGAACGATCGCCCGGCCGACCCGACGGTTGCGCTGCACATCGACCGCTGCCTGTCCTGCCTGTCATGCATGACGACCTGCCCGTCCGGCGTGCACTACATGCACCTGGTCGACCAGGCCCGGCACCGGATCGAGGAAACGATGCGCCGGCCATTTGCGGACCGGTGGATGCGCACCTTGCTCGCCTGGCTGCTGCCGTCGCCATTCCGCTTCCGCCTCGCGCTCGCCGGTGCACTGGTGGCCAAGCCCTTCGCGCCGTTGTTCGGGGGCCTGCTGCAGGGACGGGTCAGGGCCATGCTCGACCTCGCACCCTCCTCCATCCGTCCACCAAGCTGGATGGACCGGCCGCAGGTGTTCAGGGCGAGCGGCACGTGGACCGCGCGGGTGGCGCTCATGACCGGCTGCGCCCAGCAGGTGCTGGCACCGGAGATCAACGAGGCCACGATCCGCCTGCTCACCCGGCACGGCGTCGAGGTCGTGGTCGCTCGCGGGGCCGGCTGCTGCGGGTCGGCGACACACCACATGGGCAAGACCGGCCACGCCCTGCGCTCGATTCGCGCCAACATCGACGCCTGGACCGACGAGGCCACACGCCGGGGACTCGACGCCATCATCGTGAACTCGTCGGGCTGCGGCACCACCATGAAGGACTATGGCTGGATGCTGCGCACCGACCCGGCCTACGCGGAGAAGGCGGCGTTCATATCCTCCCTGACCCGCGACATTGCCGAGTTCCTCTCCGGACTGGATTTGCGCCGGTCAGTCACCAGCCCCGGGCTGGCCGTCACCTACCATTCGGCGTGCTCGATGCAGCATGGCCAGCAGATCTCCCGCGAACCGGTCGATCTGCTGGAACAGGCCGGGTTCAGGGTGACGGAGCCCCGGGAGAAGCACCTGTGCTGCGGCTCGGCCGGCACCTACAACATCCTTCAGCCCGCCATCGCCACCCGGTTGCGCGACCGCAAGCTCGCCCACATCGCCGCCACCTCCCCCGAAATCGTCGCCACCGGCAACATCGGCTGCATCACGCAGCTGGCTGATGCGTGCGACGTCCCGGTTGTCCATACCGCCGAATTGCTCGACTGGGCGACCGGCGGTCCGGAGCCCTGGTCGCTGCAGGCCGCGACCGCATCATCGGGCATGGCACTCTCTGGAGCGCGGCGCTAGTCTGGTGTCATGAAGACGCTCGGGCTCATCATCGGATGTGCTTTGCTGTTGTCCGGCACGTTCGCCGGGGCTGACCAGACCAACCCGGCCCTGCCAGACCTGTTTTCCAAACTTCGCAGTGCCGAGACCCGCCAGGACGCACTTCGGGTCGAACGCCGGATCTGGGCGATCTGGAAACAACATGACGATCCGCGGGTCGAAACCCGAATGCGCGTCGGCATCCGGTACATGGGAACCAGGTTTCTTGAAAAGGCCCGCGACACCTTCAGCGACATCATCGAAATCGCCCCGGACTACGCCGAGGGCTGGAACAAGCGCGCGACGGTTCATTACATGATGGGCCACTACGAGGCCTCGGTCACCGACATCGCGCGGACCCTGCAGCTCGAACCCCGGCATTTCGGTGCCCTGTCCGGCCTGGGCCAGATATACCGCCGGCTCGACAATCCCGGTCAGGCGCTGGAGATCTTCGAAACAGTGCTGGAGATCCACCCCCACGCGGCGCGCACCGCGCAGGCGATCGAGGAACTGCGGGCCGAACTCAGGCGTCGGCAGATCTGACACCGGCCCGGCCCAGCCATTCGCCCAGCCGCGACCACCGCCTTTCACCGCCGCTGGCGTTGACCGCAATCCCCACTGCCTGCCTCTGGCCGACAAGGACAGCCAGCCTCTTGCCCCTGGTAACCCCGGTGTAGAGCAGGTTGCGGCGAAGCATATGGTAGTGCTGGGTCATGACGGGAATGACCACCACGGGGAACTCCGACCCCTGGCTCTTGTGAATGGTAGTGGCGTAGGCCGGCACCAGGGCGTCGAGATCGCCCGACGTGTAGGTGACTGGGCTACCGTCGAAGGACACCGTCAGTTCACCGGCTTCGTCATCGACGTCACTGACCCGGCCGATATCCCCGTTGTACACGTCCCGGTTGTAGTCATTCTCGATCTGCATGACCCGGTCGCCGGGAGCGAAGGTCCAGCCGAACCGGGTGACTGACCGGGAGCGGTCCGGGTTGAGCACTTCCTGCAGGGCAAGGTTGAGCGCCCTGGTTCCGACCACGCTGCGGGTCATCGGGCACAGGACCTGGATATCCCGGACCGGATCGAAACCGAACCGGTCGGGAATGCGGCGACGCACCAGCTCGACGATCCGGTCATGGGCGCGGTCGGGGTCATCGGCCGGAAAGAAGTAGAAATCGCTCTCGCCGTCCGGTTTCGACAGGTCGGGCACGACACCGCGGTTGATGTCGTGGGCGGACGCGATGATGCGGCTGCGCGCCGCCTGGCGAAACACCTCGACAAGCCGGACCACCGGCACGGCGCCGGAGCCGATGATGTCGGACAGCACCTGCCCGGGTCCCACCGACGGCAGCTGGTCGACGTCACCGACCAGCAGCAGGGCGCACCGATCGGGAAGTGCCGCCAGCAGGGCATTCATCAGGCCGACGTCAACCATCGAGGTCTCGTCGACGATCAGCAGGTCGCACTCGAGCCGGTTGTCCGCGTTATGCCTGAACCCGCCGGTGACCGGATCGAACGCCAGCAACCGGTGGATGGTGCGCGCCGGCCGGCCGGTCGCCTCGCTCAGGCGCTTGGCGGCACGACCGGTGGGTGCGCACAACTCGATCCCGACACCCTTGGCCATCAGGATGCGCTGGATGGCCGTGACGATGGTGGTCTTGCCGACCCCGGGACCGCCGGTCATCACCATGACCTTCGATGTGATCGCCCGGCGCACGGCATCGGCCTGGCCCGGCGCCAGTTCCAGCCCGATCCGCTCGCTCACCCACGGCAGCGCCCTGTCGGCATCGATGACGGGCCAGGGCGGTAACCCGACTGCCGTTTCGAGCAGCCTGCGGGCGATCGCCAGTTCGGCCCGGTACAGCCCGGCCTGGAACAGGCACGCGGTTCCCCCGACCTCGTCGGCAACCAGGTGGCCGTCCGCGACCTCGTGGTCGAGTGCCTGGCGGGCGAGCGCATCGGGAACCTCGAGCAGGGAACAGGCCCGCTCGAACAGCTCGTTTTCGGGCAGCCCGCAGTGCCCCTGCCCGGTCGCCTCCTGCAGCACATGCGTGACCCCGGCGCGGATCCGGACCATGGCGTGTTTCTCGATGCCGAGCCTGTGCGCGATCCCGTCGGCGACCCGGAACCCGATGCCGCGGATATCCCTGATCAGGCGGTAGGGGTCCTGCGAGAGCACCCGCACCGCGTCTGCACCGTAGGTCCTGTAGATCCGGGTCGCCCGGCCGGTCCCGACACCGTGCTGGTGCAGGAACACCATGATTTCCCGGATTGCCTTCTGTTCCTTCCATGCGGCGATGATCCGGCGCGTGCGCACCTGTCCGATGCCCGGGACATCCCGCAACCGGCGCGGCTCGTTCTCGATGATGTCGAACACCTGCTCGCCGAACGCCTTGACCAGCTTCTTCGCATAGACAGGTCCGATCCCGGGGATCATTCCGGATCCCAGGTATCTCAGGATGCCGTCGGTCGTCGACGGCTCGGCGAACCGCATGAATCCGGCCTTGAACTGCTGGCCGTGCCTGCGGTCGGTCTCCCATTCGCCCGTGGCCGTAATCCATTCACCGGCACCGGGATGCGGGGTGTTGCCGACCACCGCCACCAGATCGCGGTGACCGCGTGCCTTGACCCGCAGGACGCAGAAGCCGGAGTCGGGATTGTGGAACACCACCCGTTCCACCTGACCGGCAAGAACCTCGCCCCGGGCTTCGCTCATGGCCACCCGGTCCCGCCACCACCAGGTGCGTCGCCCGCCCTCGAGACTGCATCAGGTGCCCGGCCCATGGGCAGCGACTGTAGCACGCGACCCTCCGGACGCGAACCGCAGCAGGGTACCGGCGCATCCGGGAGTGACGCATTCGACCGCGGCGGTATAGTCGGCTGCGACAATCAGGGTTGCGGGGAGCGACACCATGACATCGACCTTCGATCTCGTCCTTGCCGGCGGTCGCATCGTGACCCCCGGCGGGATCACCGAGGCCGACATCGGGATCACGGGCGGGCGCATCACCGCGATCGGCGACGTGTCGGGAGCCGCGGCCGAGCGGCTGGACGTTGGCGGGCTGCACGTCCTGCCCGGAGTGATCGACAGCCAGGTGCACTTTCGCGAGCCGGGGCTCGAGCACAAGGAGGACATCACCCACGGGACCCGCTCCGCCATCAAGGGAGGGGTCACCTCGATCTTCGAAATGCCCAACACCAGCCCGCTGACGCTGGACGAGCGCACGCTCTGCGACAAGCTCGACCGGTCCGCCCGCGGCGCCTGGTGCGATTACGCCTTCTTCATGGGTGGAAACCACGAGAACGCCCATCGCCTGTCCGACCTCGAACGGCTGCCCGGGTGCGCCGGGGTGAAGATCTTCATGGGCAGTTCGACCGGGACCCTGCTCGCGAAGGACGACGAGGTGATCGCCGCGGTGCTCGCAAACGGCAGCCGCCGGGTTTCGGTCCATGCCGAGGACGAGGACCGGCTCGTCGAGCGCCAGCCGATCGCGGTCGATGCCGAAGGGCCGGAAGCGCATCCCGACTGGCGGGACGTTGAGTCGGCGGTCCGGGCCACCAGGCGCCTGCTCGCGCTGGCCCGCGCCGCCAACCGGCGGGTACATGTGCTCCACATCTCCACCCGCGACGAGATGGAGATCCTGGCGGCGCACAAGGACCTTGCGACCGTCGAGGTCACCCTCAACCACCTGACCATGACGGCACCGGAGTGCTACGAGCGCCTCGGCGCCTTCGCCCAGATGAACCCGCCGGTGCGCGACGAGCACCACCGCCTGGGCCTGTGGGAGGCGATCCGCACCGGCGTGGTCGATGTCATCGGCTCCGACCACGCACCGCACACCGTCGAGGAGAAGGAGCGGCCCTATCCGTCGAGCCCGAGCGGCATGCCGGGGGTGCAGACATCGCTGCCACTGCTGCTCGATCATGTTCACCGGGGCAGGCTTACCCTGGAACGCCTGGTCGACCTGACCGCCGCGGGCCCGCAGCGCATCTTCGGGATCATCGGCAAGGGCCGGATCGCGGTCGGCTACGATGCCGACCTGGCGGTGGTCGACCTCGCGGCCCGGCGCGAGATCACCGACGAATGGATTGCCAGCAAGTGCGGCTGGACCCCGTTCGACGGGACCATGGTCACCGGCTGGCCGGTTGCGACCATCCTGCGTGGGCACGTGGTCATGCGCGACGACGAGGTGCTGGGAACCCCGTCCGGACAGCCGGTCCGTTTCTTCGATACCTCCCCCACCCGGCCGGCGACCTGAGCGTGTCCACGATCGGGACAGCCTTCCGCGAGACCGTGTCGCGCTTCCCCGACGCCGACTTCCTGGTGGTGCCGGCGGCAGACGGGCGCGGCTACTGCGAGGAAGGCGCACGCTACAGCTACGCCGACACGGCGCGCGAGGTCGATGCGCTGTGCGCCCGCTACCGTGCCGCCGGCTACGGCCATGGCCACCGGGTGGCGCTCGCGCTGGACAACCGGCCCGAGCACGTGATGCACCGGCTGGCGCTCAACCTCCTCGGCATTTCCTGCGTGCCGGTCAATCCCGACCTGAGACCAGCCGAGGTGGCCTACCTGCTCGGCCATTCCGAAGCCGTGCTGGTGGTCATGCTCCCGCACCACGCGGCAACGGTGACCGCCGCCGCACGCGAGGCGGCAACCGGGGTCGCACTCTGGGATCGCGGCTCGCCGGCACCGCCCGACGCCCGCGTCCCGCCGCCGCTGGCGGGCGAACCCGGACAGGAGAGCGAGTCCAGCCTGCTCTATACCTCGGGCACCACCGGGCGCCCGAAGGGCTGCATCCTCTCGCATGGCTACGAGCTCGCCTGTGGCGCCTGGTATGCCGGGTTGGGCGGTCTTGCCACCTTCAGGCCGGGGGCCGAGCGGGTCTACAACCCGCTGCCGCTCTATCATGTCAACGCCGGCGTGATCTCGCTGCTGGGAATGATGCTGACCGGCGGCTGCCAGATCCAGCCGGACCGGTTCCATCCCCGCTCCTGGTGGCGCGATGTCAACGAAACCCGTGCCAGTGTCATTCATTACCTGGGCGTCGTGGTGCCGATGCTGCTCAACCAGCCCGGGGACCCGCTGGAACGCGCCCACTCGGTGCGGTTCGGATTCGGGGCCGGCGTCGAGCCCGAGCTTCACGCGGTATTCGAGGAACGGTTCGGGTTCCCGCTGATCGAGGTCTGGGGCATGACCGAAATGTGCCGGGTGCTTGCCACCAACCACGAGCCGCGCCGGCGCGGCACCCGGGCCATGGGCCGGCCGCGACCGGGGCTCGAGGTCGAGGTGCGTGACGATGACGATAACCCGGTTCCGTCCGGCACCGTCGGGGAGATGGTGGTCCGTTATTCCGCCCGCGATCCCCGCCGGGGCGCGTTTTCGGGCTACCTGAAGGACGAGGCCGCAACCGAGCACGCCTGGCGCGGCGGCTGGTTTCATACCGGCGACAGCGTACGTCAGGACGCCGAAGGTATGCTCTACTTCGTCGATCGCAGGAAGAACATCATTCGCCGCTCAGGCGAGAACATTGCCGCCGCCGAGGTCGAGGCAACGCTGCAGTCCCACCCGGCGGTCGAGCAGGTCGCGGTGGTGGCGGCGCCCGACCCGTTGCGGGAGGAGGAGGTGCTCGCCTGCATCGTCCGCTTCCCCGGACCTGTGCCGGACACGGCGCTCGCGCGCGAGCTGTTCGATCACTGCAGCCAGCGCCTCGCCTACTACAAGTGCCCGGGCTGGATACGCTTCGTCACCTCATTGCCGAAGACCGGGTCACAGAAGATCCAGAAGCACCGGATCTTTGCCGATGGCGCCGATCCGCTTGCCGCCCCCGATCTGATCGACCTGCGGGCGGCAAAGCGCAGGCAGGCAAGCCGATGACGCGACCCGTGCTGCTTGTCGCCGGCGCATCCGGACTTCTCGGCCGTGCCGCGCTCGAGCACTTCGCCGGTCTCGGTGACTGGCACCTGCTCGGCATCTCGCGCCGTGCGCACGGAGTCCCCGGCGCAGCCCACCTTGCGGTCGATCTCGCCTCGCCGGACAGCGTGTGGCGGCACCGCGAGGCGCTCGCCGGGACGACCCACCTGCTCTACGTCGCCTTGCACGAGCGCGATGACCTGGTCGAGGGCTGGCTGCACAAGGAACAGATGCAGCACAATCTGGCCATGTTCGCGACCCTGCTCGAGGTGCTCGAGGCGGCGGCGCCCGGCCTTGCCCATGTCAGCCTCCTGCAGGGAACCAAGGCCTACGGCGTGCACGTGGAACCGATCCCGGTCCCGGCACGCGAGGACCGTCCACGCCATCCGCACGAGAACTTCTACTGGCTGCAGGAAGATCACCTGCGGGCCTGCCAGGCCGGCCGGCCGTGGACCTGGACCATCTGGCGGCCACAGGCGGTGTTCGGCCTCGCCGCGGGCAGCCCGATGAACCTGGTCGCCGCGATCGGGGCATGGCTGTCGATCTGCAGGCACCGGGGCGTGCCCGCCAGCTACCCGGGAGAAACGGGCGGTGTGACCGCGGCAACGGATGCGCGACTTCTCGCCCGCGCCGTGGAATGGGCCAGCGCCTCGCCCGCCGCGCGGAACCAGACCTTCAACGTCACCAATGGTGATGTCCTGTCGTGGCCGCATCTGTGGCCGGCGCTCTGCCTGGCGTTCGGGGTCGAATGCGGCGAGCCCGAGCCCCGGACCTTCGCCGACCGGACGGAAGAACTCGAAGCGGACTGGCGGTGTATCTCCGCGCGCCACCGGCTCGCCGTGCCGTCGCTTGAGCAGCTGGTGGGCTCGTCCTGGCAGTTCCTCGACCGCGCGATGGCGGCCGGCCCGGCGCCGTCGATCCTCTCGACGATCAAGCTGCGCCAGGCCGGGTTCTCCGATTGTCTCGATACCGAGCAGTCGCTGCTCTACTGGTTCGACAGGATGCGGCGGGGGGGGCCGGCCCCCCCCCCCTCCCCCCCCGGCCGCTCCCCCCGCCCTGACGCCGACCGGGCGGCGGCCCGTCAGCTGCAGCCGCTGGTTCCCCCGCAGGTGTTGCACTTCAGGCAGGTGCCGTTGCGCACCAGCGTGAAGTTGCCGCACTCGTCGCAGGCCTCGCCCTCGAAGCCCCGGATCCGCGCTTCCCTGATCAGCGCAAGCCTGGTGTCGGCATCCGGGACCGCCTCCGCCGCCTGTGCGGCGGCCGTGGCGCCGACGGCAGCCGGCGCCGCGGTCGCACCGTCCGTCACCTGTCCGCCGAGGGCACCCGACACGGCCGGAGCCCCGTCGGACGCGGGCCCGCCGGCCCCGCCCTGCAGCAGCCGGAGCTCGTGGCGCGGAAATCCGCGGCTTGCCCCCAGCACGGCAATGCTCGACTCGTTGTCGCCGTTGCCCATCGCGTCCGGCTTCAGGTCTTCCTTGTCGACATGGCTCAGGTCATGGCGATCGAGGTAGGAGATCGCGAGTTCGCGGAAGATGTAGTCGAGGATCGAGGTCGACATCTTGATGGCATCGTTGCCGGACACCATCCCCGACGGCTCGAAACGGGTGAAGGTGAAGGAATCGACGAACTCCTCCAGCGGCACCCCGTACTGCAGCCCGATGGACACCGCGATCGCAAAGCTGTTCATCAGCGAGCGGAAGGCCGCGCCTTCCTTGTGCATGTCGATGAAGATCTCGCCGATGTCGCCATCCTGGTACTCTCCGGTCCGCAGGTAGACCTTGTGCCCGCCGACGATCGCCTTCTGCGTATATCCCTTGCGCCGGTCAGGAAGCCGCTTGCGCCGTGCCCGCTCGCGTTCGACGACCCGTTCGATCACTCGTTCCGCGACCAGCGGCGCCTTCACCGCCGCCGGGGCCTCGAGCAGTTCCTCGAGTTCCTCCTCGTCCCCGAGCACTCCAGCGGCGAGCGGCTGGCTGAGCTTGGACCCGTCCCGGTAGAGCGCATTCGCCTTCACCCCGAGCTTCCACGACAGCATGTAGGCATCGGCGCAGTCCTTGACCGAGGCGCTGTTCGGCATGTTGATGGTCTTGGAAATCGCCCCGGACACGTAGGGCTGCGCAGCCGCCATCATCCGGATATGACTCTCCGTCGACAGCAGCCGGGTCCCGGTCCGTCCGCACCGGTTGGCACAGTCGAACACGCTGAGGTGTTCGTCGCGCAGGTGCGGCGCGCCCTCGAGCGTCATCGCGCCGCAGACGTGGTTGTTCGCGGCATCGATCGCGGCCCGGTCGAAGCCGATGGCCGAAAGGAGATCGAACCCGACCTCGTCCAGCCGCTCGCGGGCGATCCCGAGGGTGTCGGTGCAGAACCCGGTGCCGAGCGTCCACCTGTTGAAGACGAAGCGGATGTCATAGGCGGTGGCGAGCGAATTCTCGATCTTGTCGAGCTGCTCCTGCCCGAAGCCGCGGGCCCTCAGGCTGTCGTGGTTGATACCCGGCGCCCCGTCGAGACTGCCGTGCCCCACGGCGTACCGGGTGATCTGCTCGATCTGTTCATCACGGTACCCGAGAACCGCGAGCGCGGCGGGAATTGCCTGGTTGATGATCTTGAAATAGCCGCCCCCGGCCAGCTTCTTGAACTTCACGATCGCGAAGTCGGGCTCGATCCCGGTGGTATCACAGTCCATCAGCAGGCCGATGGTCCCGGTGGGTGCGATCACCGTGGTCTGGGCATTGCGGAAGCCGGACTGCTCGCCGCGTTCGAGGGCGCGATCCCACGCCACCCGCGCGGCCCGGGCCAGGCCGGGGTCGGGGCAGTGTTCCGCCAACAGGGCCACGGGCGGAGTGTGGAGTTCCTCGTAGCCCGACCCCTCGCCATGCGCCGCGCGGCGGTGGTTGCGGATCACGCGAAGCATCCGCTCCCTGTTGTCCCCGTAGTGGCGGAATGCGCCAAGCTCGCTCGCCATCTCGGCGGAGGTCTCGTATGCGACCCCCGTCATCAACGCGGTAATCGCCCCGCACAGCGCGCGGCCGGCCTCGCTGTCGTAGGGCAGTCCGGACGCCATCAGCAGACCGCCGATATTGGCGTAACCGAGACCGAGGGTGCGGTAGTCGAAGGACAGCCGGGCGATCTGCCGGGACGGGAACTGGGCCATCATGACGGCAATTTCGAGCGTCAGCGTCCACAGGCGGACCGCATGGGCGAAACCGTCGACATCGAACCGGCCATCATCCAGGCGGAACCTGAGCAGGTTCAGCGATGCGAGGTTGCAGGCGGTGTCGTCGAGGAACATGTACTCCGAACAGGGATTGGAGGCATTGATCCGACCGCCGGCCGGGCAAGTGTGCCAGTCGTTGATCGTGGTGTCGTACTGCAGCCCCGGGTCGGCACAATCCCAGGCCGCCATGGTGATCCGGTCCCACAGGTCCCTGGCCTCGACGGTCTCGGACACCCTGCCGTCGGTCCGCCGGATGAGATCCCACGACCCGCCGCGCTCTACCGCCTCGAGGAAGGCGTCGCTCACGCGCACCGAGTTGTTGGAGTTCTGTCCCGACACGGTGAGGTAGGCGTCGGAATCCCAGTCGGTGTCGTAGGTTCTGAACTCGATTTCGGTGAACCCCTGGCGGGCGAACTGGATGACCCGCTGGATGCTGTTCTCCGGCATCATCGCCGCCCGGGCGGCGCGCACCGCCTCGCGCAGGTCGGGATTCCGGCGCGGATCGAAGCGGGCCTCGCCCTCGTTTCCGGACTCGGCACACGCGCGCATGACCGCACCCAGTGTGCGGGCGGCGGACCGCGATCCGGCAACCAGGGCCGCGACCTTCTGTTCCTCCACCGTCTTCCAGTCGATGTACTGGACGATGTCGGGGTGGTCGATGTCCACCGTTACCATCTTCGCGGCGCGCCGTGTCGTCCCGCCCGACTTGATTGCGCCCGCGGCCCGGTCGCCGATCCGCAGGAAGCTCATGAGACCCGACGAACGCCCGCCTCCGGAAAGGGCCTCGCCCTCGCCGCGCAGCTTCGAGAAGTTCGACCCGGTCCCCGAGCCGTACTTGAACAGCCTCGCCTCGCGAACCCACAGGTCCATGATGCCGCCGTCGTTGACGAGATCGTCCTCCACGCCCTGGATGAAGCATGCGTGCGGCTGCGGGTGTTCGTAGGCCGAGGTCGATTCGGCGACCTCGCCGGTGCGGTAGTCGACCCGGTAGTGGCCCTGGGCCGGACCGTCGATGCCGTAGGCCCAGTGCAGGCCGGTATTGAACCACTGCGGCGAGTTCGGGGCCCCGATCTGGCGGGCCAGCATGGAGACCATCTCGTCGTAGTAGGCCCGCGCGTCGTCCTCGGAATCGAAATAGCTGCCCTTCCATCCCCAGTAGGTCCAGGTGCCGGCCAGGCGGTGGAACACCTGCCTCGCGCTGGTCTCGCCGGTGGTCTCATCCTCGGATCCGGCCTGTGGCCGATGCCGGCGCAGCCAGTCCGGCACGCCCGGCTCGTCGACGGCTTCGGTTCGCACCGGCACGCCGGCCTTGCGGAAGTACTTCTGGGCAATCACGTCGGCAGCGACCTGCGACCAGTCCGCCGGCACTTCCACCTCGTCGTTGCGAAACACCACCGAACCGTCGGGATTGCGTATCTCGCTGCTGGTCTTGCGGAACGGAAGATCCGCACAGGGACCGGTTTCGTGCGTCGTGAACCGCCGTTCGATCTTCATGCCGAGCTATCCACACATGTTGTGATGTCTGCGCACGCCAGTCCTTGGCGGCTAGCCTATATGGTAGGTGAGATACCCCTACCCACAAATTATATGCCATCTCGTGAACGGCGGCGGCAAGTGCAAGTGTCGAAACAGGGCAAATGGGGATCAAGCACGCAAACTTATCCTAGAGCCCCCTTCTTCAGCCACACGGCCCGGCCACGACCCGAATCTCGTTGCCGGCCACCGGGTGAACCCGAATCGGACAGGGCGTCGAGAAGCGATCAGTCGTGGTCGCCGGCTTGAAGAGTCAAGGGCCGCTGGGGTAGTGTCGGCCCCATCGCAGGCCCGGCTGGTCCAGGGCTGCGGACACCCTGCCACGAGTGTGAAGCGATGGATATCGGCACCCTGGTCCATACCTGGCTCTACGGAAGGCACGTGGGAACGGACCAGTTCGGGAACCGGTACTTCGAGCACAAGTCACGCATCAGGCCTGACGGCCGGCGGCCGCGCTGGGTGGTCTACAACGGCATGGTCGAGGCGTCCAAGGTCCCGGCCGACTGGCACGGCTGGCTGCATTTCAGCACTGATGACCTGCCGGCCGCCGATGTCCGGCACGAATGGCAAAAGGAACACCTTCCCAACCTGACCGGTACCCGCTACGCCTACCGGCCGCCGGGACATATCCTGCGCGGCGGCAGGCGTGACCGGGCCACCGGCGACTACGAGGCCTGGACACCGGACTGACCGGAATGACTCCGGGCAGCGCGAGGGGCTCTCATGCAGCGCACCCTGATCGAAACCCTGATGGGCGCCGTGGTCCTGGCCTGTGCCGGACTGTTCCTGGTGCTCGCCTACACAACCACCGATGTCGGTTCCGGCGACGGCTACGAGCTTTCGGCCCGGTTCAGCCGCGTCGGCGACGTCAAGGTCGGCTCCCCGGTCAAGGTGGGCGGGATCGGCGTCGGAACCGTCACCGGCCTTGAACTCGACCTGGTCGATTTCTCGCCGGTGATCAACATGACGATCGACGACGAATACCGGCTCCCGCGGGACACTGCGGCCGTGATCGCGAGCGACGGCCTGCTCGGCGGTCACCATGTCGAGTTGGTGCCCGGTGGCGACGAGGTCAATCTCGAGGCCGGAGACGAGATCGAGTTTACCCAGGACCCGGTGGATTTCGTGCAGATGCTGGGGCAATACATCTTCAGTCCGGGCAGGTCCGGAGAGAACCCGGATGCGAAGTAGGGCGACCGTCGCCCTGGTCCTCATCGCCCTGTTCAACACTGCTTCATCTTCAGCGGCCCGCTCCAGCCAGGGAAGCAATGACTGGCTCGACATGCCGGTTGCCGTCGTCCAGGCACTCGACAAGGTAACCGCACGCACCACGGTCATGGGGCTCGGGGTCAACAGCGAAGGACGGTACGGTACGCTGCGGTTCAAGGTCCGCACCTGCCAGCGCCGGCCGCCCACGGAAACACCGGAAAGCGCGGCATTCATCGAGATCGTCGATGTCAGGCCCGACACGGGAACCACGGAGCTGTTCTCGGGCTGGATGTTCGCATCAAGCCCGGCGCTGAATGCGCTTGAACACCCGGTCTACGACATCTGGCTGCTCGACTGCAGCGTTGCAGCGGACCAGCCCGCTGCACCGGAATAGCGCGGCCGGGCCATCAAGCCAAACACCGCCACAGGCCGCTCGCACACTCCCGCCTCAGGCCACCGGGCACGGCTGTACCCCATCCCCGGCCGTGCGGGGTGCGTGCACTCTACGCCGTTGGGGGACCTGGCCGCAGGATCCGGTCGAGCTCGGTCGCGACCGCGCTGTGACGGTTGAAGTCGGCGTGTACACGCAGGGCGTCGCGCAACAACGACTTGAACCGGTCCTGTGCAATCTCGACGCACCCGAACTGGTGGAGATGATCGGTCCGCCACTGGCAGTCCAGGAGCAGGAACCCGCCGGCTCGCAGCCGCGCCACCAGATGGACCAGCGCAACCTTGCTGGCATTGTCGGCGCGACTGAACATGCTCTCGCCGAAAAAGACGCCGCCCAGTGCCACCCCGTAGAGACCACCGACCAGCCGGTCACCGTCCCACGCTTCCACGGTATGCAGGTGCCCGGACGGGACGAGTGCCAGGTAGGCATTCCTGATCGCGGAGTTGATCCAGGTCTCCGGTCGCGCTTCGGTCGGCGCCGCACACAGGTCGATGACCTTGGTGAACGCCGTGTCGGTCCGGATATCGAATGTCCCGCGGCGAACCAGCCGGCGCAGCCGGCGCGGCACGTGGAACGCGTCGAGCGGAATGATCCCGCGGATCTCGGGCTCGACGAAATGGACCTGGGGATCATCCCGGTCCCTCGCCATGGGAAACACCCCGAAGGTGTAGCCCGCCAGCACCAGCGATGGCGTCAGCTCCTCACCCATCCGATCCGAGAAACACGTGTTCCAGCCAGTGGATGTCGTATTCCCCGTTTATGAAACCCGGGGCCTGGGTCAGTTTCTGGTGCAGCGGTACGGTGGTCGCAATGTTCTCGATGACGAACTCGTCAAGAGCACGGCGCAGGCGCAGCAGGCACTCGTTGCGGTTGGAACCGTGCACCACCAGCTTGGCGACGAGACTGTCATACTGTGCCGGAACCTCGTAGCCGGCATACAGCGCCGAATCGACCCGGACCCCGAGCCCTCCCGGAGCGTGGTAGGCGGTGACAAGGCCGGGCGACGGGGTGAACCGGTGCGGGTCCTCGGCGTTGATCCGGCATTCGATCGAATGGCCGGAAAATGTCAGCTGGTCCTGGGTGAAACCGAGTCGGTTGCCCGAAGCGACACGGATCTGTTCGCACACGAGGTCAATTCCGGTCACCATCTCGGTAATCGGGTGCTCGACCTGCAAGCGGGTGTTCATCTCTATGAAGTAGAACTCACCGTTCTCGTAGAGGAACTCGATCGTGCCCAGGCTCTCGTAGCCGCAGGCCCGCATTGCCGCAACCGCGCGCTCGCCGATCCTGGTGCGCTCGTGATCGTTCAGCGCCGGCGACGGCGTCTCCTCGAGGACTTTCTGGTGGCGGCGCTGCAGCGAGCAGTCGCGCTCGCCGAGATGAACCACCGTACCGTGGCTGTCGCCGATCATCTGCAGCTCAATGTGGCGCGGACCGGACAGGTAGCGCTCGATGTAGACCGCGCCCGACCCGAAGGCTGCCTGGGCCTCGGTCCGCGCCATGGTGACGGCTTCGGCGAGGTTCTCCGGGCCCCGGGCAATCTTCATGCCGCGTCCGCCGCCGCCGGCCGCGGCCTTGATCAGCACCGGGTAGCCGATGCCGTCCGCAACAGCAGCCGCCTCGTCGAGGGACGTGACTTCGGCCTCGGACCCGGGAACACAGGGCAGGCCGAGCTCGGCCGCCGTCCGGCGTGCCGCGATCTTGTCGCCCATCAGCCGGATATGTTCGGGTTTCGGTCCGATGAAAGTCAGGCCGTGTTCCGCGATGATCTCGGCGAAGTCGGCATTTTCCGACAGGAACCCAACGCCAGGATGGATCGCGTCGGCCCCGGTAATCGTGGCCGCCGACAGGATCGCGGGAATGTTGAGGTAACTGTCTCTCGCCGGGGGCGGTCCGATGCATACGCTCTCGTCCGCGAGCCGGACGTGCATGGCGCCGGCATCGGCAGTGGAGTGGACGGCAACCGTCTTGATTCCCATCTCGCGGCACGCCCGGTGAATCCGCAGCGCGACATCGCCGCGATTGGCGATCAGGATCTTCTCGAACACGACCGGTCCGCAGGCGCGATCACGCAATCACCATCAGGGTCTGGCCGAACTCCACCGGCTGGCCGCTGGCAACCAGGATGTCCTGCACCGTGCCTGACCGGTGAGCGGTGATCATGTTCATCACCTTCATGGCCTCGATGATCATGACCGTGTCGTCCTCCTTCACCACCGATCCGACGGCCACGAAGGGGGGCGAGGCGGGATCCGGCGCGAGATACGCGGTCCCGACCATGGGCGAGGTGAGCGCGCCCGCCTGGTCTTCCTGGAACGCGGTTTCCTCGGCCACGGAAGCCGGAGCCGGCGCTGCCGCGGCAACCACGGGCCCCAGCGGTCGGGCCACGCGAATGCGCAGGTCACCCTTGGCGTACTCGATCTCGGCGAGCCCTGTCTCCTCCAGCAGGTCCGCAAGCGTACGGACGAGGTCGCTGTCAATCACCGGGCCCTCCCGCCGGTACCTGCCGGCGCAGGTATCCGACCATGCCCTCGATCGCCATGACGAAGCTCCGGGCACCGAAACCGGCGACGATGCCTTCGGCGACAAGAGAAATGTAGGAGTGATGCCGGAACTCCTCGCGCCGGTGCGGGTTGGACAGGTGTACCTCGATGACCGGGAGCTCGGCGAGTTTCAGCGCATCGTAGATCGCGACCGACGTATGGGTGTAGGCGCCGGGATTGATGACGATGCCCGAGGCACCGTCTCGCGCCTGCTGGATCATCCCGACCAGTTCGCCCTCGTAGTTGGACTGTCCGAAGGTCACCTCGACACCGAGTGCCGCCGCCCTCTCGCGACACATGTCCTCGACATCGCCGAGCGTGTGATGTCCATAGATGTGCGGTTCACGCACGCCCAGCATGTTGAGGTTGGGTCCGTTCAGGACCAGGATCGGTCGCAGCCCGGTCATCGCGCTCTTCCCTTCTTCCAGGCGACCTTCATGGTCCCTTCCGACACGTCCGGAGTGTAGCATGCGGTCCGGGATCCACGCATCCCGTCTGCCGCCTGTACACGGGTCATTCCGTGTGTCAGCAGACTGCGAATGCGGGTCCGGCTATTGCTGCCGCAGAGGCGCGCAGCCCCCGGAACTTCCCAATGTTGTCTCGCGCCGAATGATTGAGTAGGCTCGCGCACTTGCAATTTCGGGCAGCGAGAGGCGTTGCCCGACGTGTCAGGGGAGAAGACCATGAATTCAGCGACTATGCTGAAGTCGGTGGCCATCGGCACGGTCGTGGGGGCAGTCGCCTTCGCAGCCGCAGGCGACGCAATGGCCCAAAAGCGCGTAAAGTGGAAAATGCAGAGTGCCTGGAGTACGCAGGTACCGTATGCCGGTGAATCCGGTGTGCGGTTCGTCGAAGCCATCAACAAGATGTCGGGTGGCAACTTCGCGATCAAGTTCTTCGATCCGGGCGCGCTGGTTCCGGCGCTCGAGACATTTGACGCCGCGTCGAAGGGTGCGATCGAATCGGCGTGGACCACACCCGGATACCACGCCGGACGCTACCCAGGCCTGTCGTTCATGACCACGGTGCCGTTCGGCCCCAGCCTGACCGAATTCCTGTCATGGAAGTGGTTCGGTGGCGGCAACGACATTCGTGACCGGGTCTATGCCGGGCACGACCTGAAGGCCTTCGACGCCTTCTCGCACGGTCCGGAGACCTCCGGCTGGTTCAAGGAGCCGATCACCAATCTCGATCAGCTCAAGGGTCTGAAGATGCGTTTCTTCGGCCTCGGCGCCAAGGTCCTGACCAAGATCGGCGTGTCGACCCAGCTTCTTGCCGGTGCCGACATCTACCCGGCGCTCGAGCGCGGCGTGATTGACGCCACCGAGTACTCGATGCCTGAGAACGACATCAAGTACGGCTTCTACCAGATCGCCAAGAACAACTACTTCCCGGGCTGGCACCAGCAGTCTTCGGTTTCGGAATTCCTCATGAACAAGACCAAGTTCGAGGCCCTTTCGGAACCCTACCAGGAGATGATCCGCCAGGCGGCCTTCGCCCAGGTGATCTATACCCATGCGGATGCGGACTCGCAGCAGTTCGTCGCGATGAAGGCGCTGCAGGATGAACATGGCGTGACCATCCACCGCTGGCCCGACGAGCACCTGGCCGTGTTCGAAAAGGCATGGCGCGAGGTCATTGAAGAAGAGTCCGCCAAGGACGAGCTCTTCAAGGAGTTCGCCGACAGCTACTTCGCCTTCCGTCAGGCGTTCAAGCTGTGGGGTGATGCCCAGTCAATGAAGCCGACCTACCTCGACTGAGGACCGTACCTCCGGCTCGCCGGAACGTACGACACTGCTTCGGAGCCCGGACCGCATCTGCGGTCCGGGCTTCCGCTTTTTCAGCCTGTAGCCGGATCAGCCGAAGACCGGCGCGTTTTCCAGGTCGTCCTCAAGGGCCTCGGCGCCCTCGGTCGGCAGCACCTTCACGTAGTTGAGTGCCGCCTCGATATCGCCGCCCCACACGGTGCGTGGAAGCTCGTAGAGCAACTCGACCCCGTAGCCGTTGGGGTCGCGGATGTAGAGGCTGTGTGTCATCCCGTGCTCGACCCTGCGGCCGAACTCCACCCCCTTCTCCTGCAGGAAGGCAAGCTGCTGCACGAACGAGTCCCGGTCCGGCAGTGTCACCGCGACATGGTTGACCGCCACCGGCCCGCTGCCGGGCTCGGGCAGTGACGTGTCTTCGACCAGCGCCAGGTCGTGGTGGTTGTGCCGTCCATCGCGCACACCGCTGTAGAAACGCATTCGCGGGGGATCGGGGCGTTCCGCGGTGGCATGCAACGAGCCGACATGGGCAAAACCGAGGATCTCGGTCCAGAACCGGTGCGACTCCTCGAGGTCGCGCACGTTGAGCACCAGATGATTCAGACCGGTGGGCGTTACGGGAGCACCCGGTCGACTGTTCTGCGCCATGATTTCCTCCCGTCAGCAGGTACCGTCGTCGCCGGCTAGGCTAGCAGTCGGCAGGTTGCGGCGGCAACCGGCTCCCGGCCCGCCCGTCCTTGAGCCGCTGCTCCAGCACGTGACGCTGGATCTTGCCCGACACGCTGCGGGGCAGCTGGTCGAGGTCGATGAAGTGCACTTCCTTCGGCAGCTTGTAGCCCGCGATCCGGCCCCGGCACATGTCGAGCACCGCATCGGTGGTCAGTTCCGGATCGGCGGACGCCGCGAACAGCACCGGCACCTCGCCCCAGCGCGGATCGGCGCGGCGCACCACCGCGGCGTCGAGGATCCGCGGGTCGGAGAGCACGTGCCGTTCGATCTCCGCCGGATAGATGTTTTCGCCACCGGACTTGATCATGTACTTGACCCGGTCGACGAAATCGAGAAGCCCGTCAGGACGGCGGCGGAAGGCGTCACCCATGTGAAACCAGCCGTCGCGGAACGCCTCTCGGTTGGCGGCGTCGTTGGCCCAGTACCCCGAGAACAGGCTCGGACCGCGGATCGCGCATTCGCCGGGCTCGCCGTCGGGCACGTCGCACCCATCGGCATCGACCAGTCTGACCTCGCAGAACCCGCTCTGACGCTTGGGCAGGTCCACCGGGGCCTCGCCGACCGGGATCACGTTCGCCGAAGCGGGCGGCATACCGGTCTCGGTCGACCCGAAGGTATTGAGATAGGGGGCGTTGAGCAGCGTGGTCACGTCGGCGATCACCGACCTGGGAACCAGGTCCGCCATGGCGCCGACAACACCCACCGGCTGCGGGCGCACGCCCGATGCCCTGAGCTCGGAGACAAAGTCCTCGACCATTCCCGGGATCGCGATGAGGTAGCTCACCCGGAACCGTTCGATCGCCCGGATGATCGGACCCGGCTGGTAGCCGTCGACCACGACCACCCGGCCGCCCCGCAGCAAGGTGGCGAGCGCAAAGTCGTTCGCACCCATGTGGAACAGGGGTGCCCAGGCGACGAAGGTGTCGTTTCTCGGTACCCGCAGCTCGCTGGCGAAGATCAGGGCCCGGCAGAGCATGGCCCGGTGACTGATGACCGCCCCCTTCGGCAGACCGGTGGTCCCGCTGGTGAAGATGATGACGAGCCCGTCCTCCGGCCCCACCGGAACTGGGGCCGGGGCCGCCCGGACCCGGGCGAGTGCCGCCTCGTAGTCGGGCCCGATCACCAGGTCGGGGGTGGACCCGGCCGCGCCGAGGGCATCGACGAGGTCCGGACCGGCGACCACGAACCGCGGTCGTGTCAGCTCGAGACCATGGCGCAGTTCCTCCGTCGAGAACCGCCAGTTCAGGTTGACACTGACCGCCCCGACGGTGGCCGCCGCAAGCTCGGTCTCGAGGTAGGCGGCGCAATTGCGCGCGAGCAGCGCGACACGCTCGCCATGTCCAACGCCGGCTGACTGCATGACGGCCGCAAGCCGCCCGACCCTGTGCGCCAGCTCGGCATAGGTCACGGTCCGCCCGCCGTCCACCAATGCCGGCTGCTGCGGGTTGAGCCGTGCGGTCTCGGCAAACTGGCGGCCGACGTCGACGAATCCGGCCCTGAGGATCGCCGCGTCGGCGCCGGTATCAGTCATCGGCCTGCTCCTCCACCAGAGCCAGTGCCCGCAGGGGACTGCCCGATCCCTGGCGGATCTTCAGCGGCGCGGTGATCAGCAACGTGCCGTGGGGCGGCAGCTGGTCCAGGTTGCACAGTCCCGGCAGTCCGAACCGGTTGTTGCCGTGCATGTGGTGGTGACAGGGGAACGGGATCGGAAAATGCGGCGCCTGGCCGGCGTCGGTTCCCACCGCCTCGGAGCCGAACCCGATCACGTCGCGTTTGGAAATCAGCCAGGGAATGAGGTCGGGATGCGGTCCCGGCGTATTGGCTCCCTCGTCTCCCATGTTGAGAAACGCCTCCGGATCGGTCCTGAGCGACCAGTCGGTGCGCATCAGCAGCCAGGACCGGGGCGGGATCCGACCATGGATCTCCTCCCATGCCTCGACCCGGTCCACGGTCAGAAGGTAGTCGGGGTCGGCAAGCGCATCGCGTGAACAGTCGATGACCGCGGCCGCGGCGACGAACTTCACCGGCGGAATGGTATCGGTGGTGTTGTCGGGCAGGTCGCGCCCGGAGATCCAGTGCACGGGCGCGTCGAAATGCGTCCCAGTGTGCTCGCCGCAGGAGAAGTTGTTCCAGTAGGTCGCCGGTCCGCGCCGGTCGTACCGCGAGATCTCCTCGATGCGGAACGGCCAGGTCTGGCCCAGTTCCGGGGGCAGTACGATGGTCGGCGTACGCTGGTCCAGCGTCACCGTGAGATCCACGATCCGGATTCGTCCCGACAGGATCCCCTCCAGCAGCCGTGCCAGAATCCCTGCCTCGCCGGTGCGACTGTCCATGGGGTCTCCCTGCCCGCGACCGGTCTCCGCCTACAGGCGGATGGACCGTTCGATCTCCTTCGGGTTCTCGGCAAGCCGGTGCGTGATCTCCTCGGCGACAGCTCCCACCGCAATGTCCTCGAGCCCGCGCTCAAGCCCGCGCACCACCCGGATAGCAACGGTCGCGGGATCAAGCTTCGGAGGCGGTACCAGCTGATGCCACTCGTCATCAAGCGGACCGGTGAACACGTTCACCACCCGCACGCCTCCCGCCGCCAGTTCCGCCCGCATGCAGTGCGACAGCGAGAGTGCTGCCGCCTGCGACGCGCTGTAGGTCCCCAGTTCGGGGTTGTTGACCAGCGACCAGGCCGAGAACAGGTTGACCCACGCCACCGCACCGTAGGGCCCGTCGGCGCCGCGAGCGCGCATCACCGGACCGAAGTAGCCGGCAAGCCTCAGTAGCCCGTGGTAGTGGATCTCCATCTCCTGGCGGGTGATGTTGAAGTCGAGCCGGTCGAGTGCACCACCCATGCGCACATGGGAACTGTTGTTGATCAGGATCTCCACCTTGTCGCCGATGAGCGCGGCGAGCTTCTCGACCGCATCGGTATCGGTCACGTCGAGCGGGTAGACCGATACCCTATCCCGGCCGCGCAACGCCGCGAGATCCGGGCTCCGGTTCCACGGGCGAGAGAACCCGGCGAACACCTCGCGGGCACCGGATGCGAGGAAGGCCTCGACAAGATGGCGACCCAGACCGGTGGTGCCGTCGACCACCAGGACCCGGCGTCCCCGGGGGTCGAACACCATCTCGCGCAACCGCGGGTCATCACGGGACGCGTCCCGCTCCGGGCTGGCTGCAACCACCGCGTTGCCGGCACGGTCGAGGTGCAGGGCAAGTCTCACCCTGTGGCCCCTCTCGCACCCTTCGGCCAGGTGCGCCACGATGGACGGGCCTGCATCCGAACCGACCAGTCCAAGCTTCCACGGCAACCGCTCCCGGAAGTAAAGGTCGTTGGCGTGGCGCACCGTGGTCTGGGCGAGCACCCGGCCACCGTCGGCCACGTCACGCCACTCCAGCTCGCCGTCGAGGCAGCGCTCGCACAGCTGGCGCGGCGGGTAGTGCACATGTCCGCAGCGCCGGCAGCACTGCAGCGCAAAGCGGCCGGCAGCAGCCATTGCCGCAAGTCCGTGCGCCTCGCGCGACCGGTTGCCCGGCGGTGTGACCGGAAGCCGGGTGCGCCGGGTCGGATCCTTGCGCCGGGGCGGTCCTGCCGGGCCGGTCAAGCCCCGCTCCGGCCCAGGATCGCGGCGGAACTGCACAGCCCGCGATCATATGTGATCATTCCGAAACACGAGACGAGCCCGTGGCGAGCGCCCTCGACCGCCGCACCCAGCACCTCGTCGGTCAGCTGGCGGAGGGTTTCAACCAGCCCAAGGAACCCGCCGGCGGCGCCGGCCTGGCCAGCCGAGAGCTGACCGCCGCAGGTATTGAACGGGAAATCTCCCGCCGTGGTCAGGTCGCGTTCACGCACCAGCCCCGGTGCCTCTCCCCTGGCACAGAAACCGAGATCCTCGAGCTGCATGAAGCAGATCACCGGATAGTCGTCGTAGGCCTGCACCAGGTCCATGTCCCCGGGGCCCAACCCGGCCATGTCATAGAACGAGTCGATCTCCCGCGCCCAGCCGCCGCGGACCTGGATCGGATCATCCGGAAAGGCGTTGTGACGTTCCATGGTCGACAGGATCGCGGCATGCGGCAGGCCCAGTGCTTGAGCCCGCTCGGTGCTCATCACCAGGAAGGCCTCGGCGCCGGCGCACGGCATCACGCAGTCGAACAGGCGCAGCGGGTCGGCAATCAGCCTTGCCGTCAGGTACGCCTCCATGGTGAGCGGACGCTTGAGCATCGCGTGCGGCAGGGCGGCCGCGTTCCGTCTCTGCGCGATGCACAACCTGCCGAAGTCCTCGCGCACGGCGCCGTGGCTGTGCATGTAGTGGTCGGTCAGGAAGGCGAAGCTCGCATTGGGACCTCCGGAGCCATAGGGGTAGACCGCATCGTTGGCGAACTGGCTGAAGGTCGCGATGGTACGCCTGAAGCTGTCGACGTGGTTGGTATCGGCACCGATGCAGGCGACGATCTCCGCGTCACCCGCCTGGACCGCGCGCGCAGCGCGGCGCAGCGCCACTGCCCCGCTCGCCCCGCCCATCGGCACATGGTCGAGCCAGCGCGGAGAAACGCCGAGATGCTGCATCAGCCCGACGGCGCTGTCGGGCTCCAGCGTGAAGCTCGAAATGCAGAACCCGTCCACCTCGTCCTTGCCGATACCGGCCCGTGCCAGCAGCCCGGCGAGGGCCTGACCACAGAACCAGTGGGCGCTCCGGATGGAGTAGCGCCGGTAGGGAACCGTCATCGGCGCGCAGACCGCGACACCGTCGTAGCCGGCGCGCGCTGCCGTCCCCCCGGGCGGGCGGGTGCCGGACATGCACTGCCTCCGTTAGGGTTTCGCGCAATCCATTGCGCGCCGACCGGACCCTGTCAAGCAGTCCAGACCTCCATCACGCTCCGGGTATCGGCCGGGAACCGTCAATCCCGGTTTTGACATCCCTCCTCCCGGCAGCAATAGATCGCGCCGCAGGCGCAGGTTTACACGTACTCGGACCCGATCATGAAACTGGAACGGCTGGACTGGCGGGTGGTGCTGGCGCTCGCCACCGTCTCGATGCTGTTGCAGCAGGCGTTCTCCTACGTCTGCCAGCTGGCGATGCCCTTCCTCGCCGACAGGCTGGCCGAGGAGTTCGAAATCTCGCGCGCCTGGCTCGGCGTCTACCTGTCGCTGCAGAACATCGCCGCCATCTGCGCAGCACTCGGCTGCGGAGCCCTGATCGTGAAGGTCGGCGCACTCAGGATCAGCCAGTGGTGCCTGTTGTGCATGGGAGCGAGCCTCTTCGTCACCGCCACCGGCGCGCTGTGGCTGTACCCGCTGGGCGCGATCCTGCTCGGCGCCGCCTCGGTCTCGACGCCCGCCAGTTCCCACATCCTCGCGCGGTTCTGCCCGCCGCGGCTCGCGCCGCTGGTGTTTTCGATCAAGCAGACCGGTGTCCCGGTGGGCAGCCTGATCGCCGGCGTACTCATCCCGGCCCTGCTCGGGCTCGGTATCACCGTCGCGTTTCTCGACCTTCATGTCGAGCTCGATGCCTTCGCGACCGCGTTCGTGGTCGGCCTCATCGTCTACGCCATGGCGGCGTTGCTGGAACCGCTGCGGTCCCACTTCGATTCCGACCGCAAGCCGGACACCGGAATCAACCTGGCCGGGGTGCTGCGGACGATGCGGTATGTGGTCCAGACGCCGGAACTGCGTGACCTGTCGATGGTCGCCTTCGCGCTCGGCGGCCTGCAGTCGGTCTGGGCCGGCTTCTTCATCCTGTTCGTGATCGATGGTCTCGACCGGAGCGAGATCGAGGCCGGTACCATGTTCGCGACCGCGAGTCTGACCGCGATCGGCGCCCGCATTCTGTGGGGTTGGCTCGGAACCGCGCTGGTCTCTCCGCGGCGCATCCTGGCGGCACTGTGTGCCATCGCAACGGCGGCGGCACTTCTGACCGCGCTGTACCAGCCGGACTGGGCAGCTTGGCTGATACTCGGTGTCGCCATTCTCTACAACGTCACGTCGCTCAGCTGGCACGGTGTGCTGCTGGCGGAAACCGCCCGGCTCGCACCCGCCGGCATGGTCGGCGGCGTTACCGGCGGTGTGCTCGCATTCACGTCGGTCGCGATGATGCTCTACCCCGCGTTCTACGGCGGACTGCTTGCACTTACCGGCTCCTACGGCGTCGGGTTCGCCGCCGCCGTGCTTCCGGCGCTGTTTATCGCCTTCGTGCTCGCACTGCCGCCCCGCCAGGGTTCATGGTTCGACCTGATCGCCTGGCCCGGCCTCGTCAGGTTGCGCCGGCCGCGTGCGGCGGCGTTCGGGACCATCCTGCTCGCCGCCGCGGCCCTGCTCGCCCTGTTCGCACTCCTGTCCACTCAGTCGTAGCTGCGGGCGTCCTCGATCACCTTGCCGTCGTTGGCAAGGCTGCCGGCGGCCCCGAACGCCACGTCACCGCGCAGCTTGGTCACCGACTGGATCGACTGGCGAACCGCGTCGGCAAGGGCCTCGCCCGCACCGTCCGAGACCTCGGCATGCAGGGTCATGACGTCGCGGCCCGTTCCGCCGCTGACGACAAGGCGCGCCCGCGCAATCTCGGGATGGCGCTTCACGATCTCGGCGACCTGGCCCGGATGAACGAACATGCCGCGGATCTTGGTGGTCTGGTCAGCCCGGCCCAACCAGCCCCTGATCCGCAGGTTGGTTCGGCCGCACGGGCTGGCGCCCTGCATGATCGCCGACATGTCACCAGTCGCGAACCGGACCAGCGGATAGGAGGGGTTGAGCGTGGTCACCACCACCTCTCCCACTTCGCCGGGCGAAACCGGGTCGCCGGTACCGGGCCTGACAATCTCGACCACGACGCCCTCGTCGATGACCATGCCCTCCACCGCCGGGGTCTCGTAGGCGACGAGCCCGAGGTCGGCGGTGCCGTAGCACTGCAGGACGGAGCAGCCAAGGTCGGCGAGTTCGGACCTGAGGCTGAGCGGCAGGGCTTCGCCGCCCACCAGTCCGCAGGACAGCGACGAGGCATCAACCCCCAGTTCGACGGCCTTCTCGAGGATGATCCGCAGGAAGCTCGGGGTGCCGGCGTAGCGGTTGGGACGCAGGTGTCCGATGGCCTGCACCTGGATCTCGGTATTGCCGATCCCGCCGGGGAACACGGCGCAGCCGATTGCCCGGCAGGCCGTGTCCACCATCATGCCGGCCGGTGTCAGGTGATAGGAGAAGGTGTTGTGGACAATGTCGCCACGGCGAATACCCGCGGCGTGGGCGGCGCGGGCAAACCGCCAGGGATCGGCCTCCGGCCCCTCACCTTCGTAGATCGGCCCCGGCGACATGTAGATGCGGGAAAAAGCACCCGGCTCGAGCGCGCCGAGCCCGCCGAACGGCGGGTCGGACGCCTGCATGCCGAGCAGCTCGGACTTGCGCATCACCGGCAGGCCGGCAAGGTCGGCGGACGAGCGGATCGATGACGCGTCCACATCACCGAGCAGCCGGGCCAATGCCACGGTGCTCGCCTGGGCGTGGGCAACCTGGCGCGGGAGCGCCTCGGCCAGGTCCCGTTCCCTCTCGTCGGCGCTGCGGATTTCAAGATCGTCGTAGAACTCGCCTGACATGTCGGTTCTCTCCCGTCGTCGCAACGCCCGCCGTCACTCCGCGTCTGCTGCCACCTGCATGCGCACGATGCTGTCGGGCTGGCGGGGCGGTTCCCCGCGGGCAATCATGTCAACGAACTCCATGCCCTCGACCACCGAGCCCCACACGGTGTACTGACCGTCCAGGAACCGGGCATCGGCGAAGCAGATGAAGAACTGGCTGTCACCGCTGTCCGGGCTCTGCGCGCGGGCCATCCCCACCGTGCCGCGCACGAACGGGACGCCGGAGAACTCCGCCGGCAGGTTGGTGCCCGATCCGCCGCGGCCGGTCCCGGTCGGGTCACCGGTCTGGGCCATGAACCCCTCGATGACGCGATGGAACACGATCCCGTCGTAAAACCCCTCGCGGGTCAGTTCCTTGATGCGGGCGACGTGGCGCGGTGCGACATCCGGGCGCAGGTCAATGACAACGCGGCCATCCTTCAGGTCCAGGTAAATCCTGTTCTCGGGATCAGCCGCCATTCCGGTTCCGGTGGTCATGATGAGTAGCAGTCCTCCGAGCAGGATGAGAAGTCGACGCATCGCGCGGGCTCCAGGGATCAGGTCAGTCGTCGCGCCACCATACCGACGCGACTTCACCGTGCAAGGGCGAACAGCCGGTCGATGTCGCAGTGTTCGGCGAGGTGTCCGGCAAGGCGGTCGAGCACGGCATCAACCTGTGCGGCGTGACTGCCACGGCCGGACATGCCGCACCCGAGAGCCGCCAGTACCGCCCTGCGATAACCGTCGGCGGCAAACAGGCCGTGCACGTAGCACCCGGCAATGCGCCCGTCGGCGGACCTCGCACCGTCGTCAAGGTCCGGGTCAATGCGCAGCACCGGGCGCGCGCAGTCCACACCCCGGGTCCGGCCGAGGTGAATCTCGTAGCCGCTGACCGCCTCGCCATGCACCCGGTCGACGCCGGTCACCCGGCGTACGGTCTTCTCACCGCCGAGTTGGGTCTCCACGTCGAGCAGACCGAGCCCCTCGATCGTGCCGGCGGGGCCTTCGACCCCGTACGGATCCGAGATCCGGCGCCCGAGCATCTGGTAGCCGCCGCACAGGCCCAACACGTGGCCACCGCGCCGCACATGGGCCCGGATGTCGATATCCCAGCCTTCCTCGCGCAGGGCCTGCAGGTCGGCGACAGTCGACTTGCTGCCCGCCAGCAGCACCAGTGCGGTATCGCCGGGGATCGCCTCGCCGGACCTGACCACTGTCACGCACACCCCGGGTTCGGAACGCAACGGGTCGAGGTCATCGAAATTGGCGATGCGCGGAAGCGCCGGGACGGCGATGCGCAACCCGCCGGCTTGACTGGCGGGTGACGAGGCAAGCCCGAGCGAGTCCTCTGCCGGCAGCAGGGCGGCGTCCGCAAACCAGGGCACGACACCGAGACACGGCCAGCCGGTCCGTTTCACGATCTCGCTCACCCCGTCCGCAAACAGGCCCGCATCCCCGCGCAGCCGGTTGATGATGAAGCCTTCCACCATGGCGCGGTCATCGGGGTCCAGCACGGCGGCGGCGCCGACCAGGCTTGCGATGACACCGCCGCGGTCGATGTCGCCCACCAGCACCACCGGGACCCGGGCGGCACGGGCAAACCCCATGTTGGCGATGTCACCGGCCCGCAGGTTGATCTCGGCGGGGCTGCCCGCTCCTTCCACCAGGACCAGGTCACTGGCGGCGCCAAGCCGGGTAAAGCTCTGCATGACCGCGGCCAGCAGCTCCGTCTTGCGGCGATGGTAGTCGCGGGCCGTCGCCCGGCCCGCCATGCGGCCGTGCAGCACCAGTTGCGCACCGCCTCCGGCCTCGGGCTTCAGCAATACCGGGTTCATGTCCACGACCGGTTCGCACCGGGCAGCCTGAGCCTGCAGCGCCTGGGCGCGGCCGATCTCGCCGCCGTCCATGGTCACCGCAGCATTGTTCGACATGTTCTGCGGCTTGAACGGTCTGACGCTCAGCCCGCGTCGAACCGCCAGGCGGCACAGTCCGGCCACCAGCAGCGACTTGCCGACATCCGAACCGGTTCCCTGCACCATCAGGGCGCGGGCGGCGCGTGTCGGGAGCCCGTCGGCCGCGGCGGTCATCCCGGCACCCCGTCCCGACGGCAAGGGACGGGCGACTCAGTTCTCGAAAACGGCAACCACCCGGGTCTCGATGCTGCGCCGGGGCGGTGCGTCATCCGGCACGGCCGGGTGATCGAAGGAGGTATGCGGGCAGTAGACGACCCGTTCCGGACGCTGGTCCATCTGCTTCAGGATGACCACTTCCTCGGTGGTCATCTCCGGGAAGTAGCACCAGCGATGCTGTTCGCTGTAGACCGGCGCCGCCACGATGTTGTCCCGCCCGGGACCGGTGTAGCGGTAGTCGATCACATCGCCGTCTACCAGGGTCCGCGCGTCGATGAAGGCGAGCGGATTCCTGATCGCCGGGAAGTCGAACGGCTGCCAGGTATTGTACCAGGCATAGGACTGTCCGGCATGTGGTTCGACATCGTGCTTGCGCAGCACGTCGTGCGACAGTTCCTCGATGCGCTTCGCGTTGTAGTCGCAATGCACGAACCGGGCGTAGCCGTCGTTGAAGCTGACCGGTGTCTCGGTACGGATCAGGTAGCTGTAGTGGTAGGCGGCGTCAGCCCCGGTTGCCCGTCGGACCTGTTCAAGCATCTCGGGCAGGTAGGTCTCGCGGATCACCTCGTCGTCAGTGAAATCCGGACAGCCGGTCCGGTGCGCAAGCAGGATGAACCCGTTGACGTCGAGATCGAGTTCACCGGCGGCGTCATCCGGCCGCGCGTCATGGATCTTGACCGGCTGGTAGGAGGTGTTGGCACGCCGGGTTTCGCGTGACCCGATACTCGGTCCCGTCTCCCGGTCCCGCCATTCCGAGTTGATGTAGCGCACCCGCGCCGCCACACTGCCAGCTGCAGCCATGAACAGCCCCTCTCCGGTTTATTCAACCGCGACAATTATGCCGGACCCGGCCGGTGTGTAAACCGCACCCGGTCGGCTTGTCACACCCTGCGGACCCGGTAGACTCGGCCTTCCGCCTCTCCCAGCTCCCGGATACCCGAAACATGGACGACAGCACAACGACGGCCTCCCGGTCGCATGTCTACCTGGTCGACGGCTCAGGCTTCATTTTCCGGGCCTTTCACGCCCTGCCGCCCATGAACCGGTCGGACGGGACCCCGACCAACGCCGTGCTCGGCTTCACCAACATGCTGATCAAGCTCGTCGATGACCTCGGCGCCGACTACTGCGCGGTGATCTTCGACACCTCCCGGGCGACCTTCCGCTCCGACATCTACCCGGACTACAAGGCCCAGCGACCGGAAGCTCCCGAGGATCTCGTCCCACAGTTCGACCTGATCCGCGATGCGGTCCGGGCCTTCAACATCGCCTGCATCGAGCGGGACGGATTCGAGGCTGACGACATCATCGCCACCTACGCGACGCGCGCACTCGAACGCGGCGCCCGGGTGACCGTGGTCTCGTCCGACAAGGACCTGATGCAGCTGGTCGGCCCCAGGGTCGAAATGTACGACCCGATGCGCAATCGCGAGATCGGTGTCACCGAGGTCGTCGAGAAGTTCGGCGTGGGCCCGGAACGGGTGATCGACGTGCAGGCGCTCGCGGGCGATTCCACCGACAATGTCCCGGGCGTGCCGGGTATCGGGATCAAGACCGCGGCACTCCTGATCGGCGAGTTCGGAGACCTCGACACCCTGCTGGCGGAGGCCGGGACCATCCGGCAACCCAAACGCCGCCAGAACCTGATCGAATATGCGGACCAGGCCCGTGTGAGTCGCGAACTGGTCACGCTGCGCCGCGACGTGGAGGGGATACCGCCGCTCGACGAGCTCGCGGTCCGCCCACCCAATCCCCGGACGGTGCTCGGCTTCCTGCGCGAGCAGGAGTTCAAGCGCCTGATCGGCCGCTTCGAGCGCGACGCCGGAGCGGAACCCGAGGAGCGCGACGACGGGGCCGGTCTCGCGGAGGCGTCATACTCGCTTGTTCAGGACATGCCCACGCTCCTGCACTGGATCGCCCGCGCCCGGGACCTCGGAGTGGTGGCGTTCGACACCGAAACCAGTTCGCTCGACGCGGTCTCCGCCGAGTTGATCGGCATCTCGCTGGCCATTGCACCGGGCGAGGCCTGCTACCTGCCGCTGCGCCACCAGCGCAGGACCCTGCTCGAGGACGGCGCCCCGCCCGGGCCACAGATCCCGTTCGAGGACGCGGTCGGAGCGCTCGCACCGTTGCTCGAGGATCCGGGAGTGCTCAAGGTCGGCCACAACATCAAGTACGACGTCCTCGTGATGCGCCAGCCGCGCAACGGCGGGATCACGCTCGCGCCGGTCGATGACACCATGTGCCTGTCCTATGTGCTCAATGCCGGTCTGCACAAGCACGGTCTCGACGATCTCGCGGCCCTTCACTTCGATCACGCGACGATCAAGTACGAAGAGGTGTGCGGCAAGGGAAAGGCGCAGATCGGCTTCGCCGAAGTGGGGCTGGAAGAAGCCTGCCGGTACGCGGCCGAGGACGCCGATGTCAGCCTTCGTCTCCATCGCCTGTTCAAGTCCGACCTGCCGAAGGCGCGCAAGACCGTGGTCTACGAGACCCTCGAGCGGCCGCTGATCCCGGTGCTCGCCGACATGGAGGCGGCCGGAATTCGGGTCGATCCCGACATCCTGCATTCGCTCTCGTCGGATTTCGAGCAGCGTCTCGAGGTCGCCGAGCAAGAGATCCACCAGCTGGCCGGCGAGACCTTCAACGTGGGTTCGCCGCGCCAGCTGGGTGATATCCTGTTCGGCAAGATGGGCCTGTCGGGAGCGCGCAAGACCCGGACCGGGGCCTACCAGACCGCCGCCACCGTGCTCGAGGACCTGGCGGCCGAGGGCCACGAGCTTCCGGCCCGGGTGCTCGACTGGCGCCAGATGTCCAAGCTCAAGTCAACCTACACCGACGCCCTGATCGACGAAATCAACCCCGGCACCGGCCGCATCCACACCTCCTATTCCATGACCGGCGCCGCCACGGGCCGGCTCAGTTCCAACGATCCGAACCTGCAGAACATCCCGATCCGCACAGAGGAGGGACGGAAGATCCGCACCGCCTTTATCGCCGAACCGGGGTCGCTGCTGCTCTCGGTCGACTATTCCCAGATCGAACTTCGCCTGCTGGCGCATATCGCCGGCATCGACAGCCTGCGCCAGGCCTTTCTCGACGGTCTCGACATCCATGCGCAGACCGCCTCCCGGGTGTTCGGTGTCCCGATCGAGGGCATGGACACCATGGTCCGCCGCAAGGCCAAGGCCATCAACTTCGGGATCATCTACGGAATTTCGAGTTACGGACTTGCCCGGCAGCTGCGCTGCCCCCAGGGCGAGGCCCGGCAGTACATCGACGCGTATTTCGAGCGGTTTCCGGGCATCCGCACCTACATGGACACAGCGCGCGAGACCGCCAGGGAACAGGGGTTCGTGGAAACTCTGTTCGGACGCCGCGTCCATGTCTCCGGCATCCGGGATGCCAACCGGGCGCGCCGGGCATTCTCGGAACGCGCAGCGATCAACGCACCGATACAGGGATCGGCGGCGGACATCATCAAGCGCGCCATGATCCGGATCCCGGGCAGGCTGCAGGACGAGGGGCTCGTGTCGCGCATGCTGCTGCAGGTGCATGACGAACTGCTGTTCGAGGTTCCGGAAGCCGAGCTCGAGCGAACCGCCGCGGTGGTCCGTGACACCATGGAACAGGCCGCGCTCCCCGCCATCGACCTGTCGGTGCCGCTGGTCGCCGAGGCCGGCTGGGGAGCGACCTGGGCCGATGCGCACTGAGGAGGCCGCGATGTTCAGCCACGTGACCGTCGGAACCACGGACATCGACCGCGCCACGGGCTTCTACGACGCCGTGATCGTCGGGATCCTGGGCTGGCAACACCTGCACCGGGACCCGCACCGGGCCGGCTATGGCAGGTGGAACGGTCCGCAGTTCTGGGTGCTGACGCCTTTTGACGGGCAGCCGGCCAGTGCAGGCAACGGCGTGCACATCGCCTTCCTGACATCGAGCCGCGACCAGGTGGACCGGTTCCATGCTGCGGCACTGGCACACGGAGGCACTGACGAGGGCGCACCGGGCCCGCGTCCGCACTACCACGAGAACTACTACGGCGGGTATGTCCGCGACCCGGACGGCAACAAGCTGCAGGCGGTCTGTCACAGCCGCCGGGACTGACCCGTCAGGCGGACGGGCCGTTCCACTCGCTGATCACCGTTTCCGACGCCGGGCGGTCGCGCTGGGTGGGGGCCTGGGTCGGCGTGCCGATGTAGATGAAGCCGATGATGTCGGTCGACGGATCGTGACCGAGCATCCCCTTTACCTCGCTGTCGAATGCCGGCCACTCGGTCAGCCACTGCGCGCCATATCCAAGTGCGTGGGCGGCATTCAGGATGTTCATGCACAGCGCGCCGCCGGAAAGCCGCTGTTCCATTTCGGGGATCTTGTGCGGAACCTGCAGGCGTGCGGTGACCGCGAGCAACACCGGCGCGCGCTGCAACCGGTCGCGCTCGAACTCGACCATCTTCGGGTTGGCGCGCTCGCCGTGCTCGGCAACGAACCGCTCGGCACAAAGATCACCCAGTGCCGCCTGACCTTCCTTGCCGATGACCTGGATCCGCCAGGGCCCGATCTTGCCGTGGTCGGGAACCCGCAGCCCGGTCTCGAGGATCAGCTCCAGCTCCCCCGGCCCCGGTCCGGGTTCGCCCAGATGCCGTGCCAGGACGGACCGCCGGGTCCGCAACAGATCAATCGTCTCCAATACCTGTCTCCCTGCGTGCGTAACCAGTCAAGTCACCCCCGGCCGATGAACGGCATCTTGGTCGCCATCACGGTGACGAACTGCGCGTTGGCCTCGGCTGGCAGACTCGCCATGTAGGCGATGGTCCTGCCGACATTCTCAACGTCCATCACCGCCTCGACCCTGGTGCTGCCGTCTGCCTGCGGCACACCGCGGGCCATCCGCGCTGCCATGTCGGTCAGCGCGTTGCCGATGTCGATCTGGCCGCAGGCGATATCGTACTTGCGTCCGTCCAGCGAAGTCGACCGGGTCAGCCCCGTGACCGCGTGCTTGGTCGCGGTGTAGGGTGCGGAGTTCGGTCGCGGCACATGCGCCGATATCGAGCCGTTGTTGATGATGCGACCGCCGCGCGGCGTCTGGTCCTTCATGATCCGGAAGGCCTCCCGGGTGCACAGGAAGACACCGGTCAGGTTGATGTTTACGACCGTGGACCACTGTTCGAAACTGAGTTCCTCGAGTGGAATGCCCGGAGCGTTGGTTCCGGCGTTGTTGAACAGCAGGTCGAGCCGGCCATAGGTCTCGCGGGCGGTGGCAAACAGCGCCTTCACCGCCGCGGGATCGCTGGCGTCCGTGGGCACCGCCAGGGCCGTGCCGCCGCCCGCCCGGATCGTGGAGGCAACTTCCTCCAGGGGCTCGGGCCTGCGGCCGGCCAGCACCACCGGCCCGCCGTCGCCCGCCAGTGCCAGTGACGCCGCCTTGCCCACCCCCGTGCCGGCACCGGTGACCAGTGAAATCCTGTCCATGGCCCGCTGTCTCCTCGTCCCTGGTCGGGTGACCGACCCTATACGCGTCGGTTGCGGTGGTGCAAGCCGGCTCGGGAGCGTTGCGCCCGGCGGCGGCCGACATGATACTGGCCCAGGGTGTGACGTTTCGGGACCTGGAAGATGACACGTGAAACAGCAAGCGGGTTCGACCTGACCGGTCTCGTTGTCCTGGTGATCGGGGCGGCGCACGGGATCGGCCGGGCTGTTGCGGAAACCTGTGCTGCACAGGGCGCGACGCTGGTGCTCGCCGACATCGAGGATCCCTCGGGACCGGCCCGGATTCTGGAGAACCGGTACCAGACCAGCGTGGTGACACGGGCCTGCAACATCGCCGAGCGTTCCTCGGTCGAGGAGCTTGCAGACGACCTCGCCCGTTCCGGTCTCGAGCCGAATTCGGTGGCGTTGACGGCCGGCGTGACCCGTTACAACGACTGGATCAGCGGCAACCCGGAAACCTGGGAACAGGACGCCGATCTGATTTTCGACGTCAATGTGCGCGGACCGATCAACGTGGCGCGCGCATTCCTGCCGGGGATGCAGTCCGTCGGCTGGGGCCGCCTGGTGCTGATCGGTTCCATTGCCGGACGCATGGGTGGAGTGACGTCGCAACCGCACTACGTCGCAAGCAAGGGCGGGGTCCACGCCATGACCCGGCTTCTGGCCGCGACCTACGCCCGCTCCGGCGTTCTCGTCAACGCGGTCGCACCCGGACCGACCCGCACCCAGATGACCGATGGCCGGTCCATCGACGTGACCGCCTATCCGCTGGGCCGGCTTCTGGAGCCCGAGGACATCGCCTGGCCGATCACCTTCCTGCTGTCGGCGGCCTGTTCCGGCATGGTGGGCGCCGTTCTCGATGTCAACGGCGGTCTCACCTTTTCCTGATCGTCCGCACGGGGAGCGACCATGGCAGGCTTTGCCGAATACGAAGACCATGACGGACTGGGCCTTGCCGGCCTCGTGAAGTCGGGGGAGGTCTCCGCCGGGGAGGTCCTCGAGGCGGCCATCAAACGCATCGAGGCACGCAACCCCGCGGTCAATGCGGTGGTCCAGGAACTCTACGACGAGGCGCGCACGCAGCTCGCCGAGGGTCTGACCGGGGGTCCGCTGTCCGGCGTTCCGTTCCTGCTCAAGGACCTCGGCTCGTCGCTCTCGGGCACCCGGACCACCCGTGGCAGCCGGTTTTTCGCCGGACTGCCGCCGATCCCGTTCGACAGCCTGCACGTCACGCGCATCAAGCAGGCGGGCATGGTGATCCTGGGAAAGACCAACACCTGCGAACTGGGACTCAGCCTGACCTGCGAGCCGCAGCTCTACGGCCCGTCGCGCAATCCGTGGGACCTGTCGCGCACCCCGGCCGGCTCGAGCGGCGGTGCCGCCGCCGCGGTCGGTGCGAGGATGGTGCCGGTCGCGCATGCATCCGACGGATTCGGGTCAATCCGGGCTCCGGCCGCGTCCTGCGGCCTCGTCGGGCTCAGGCCGTCCCGTGGCCGACACACCCTGTGGCCGGTCGCGGGAGAAGGCATGAGCGGCTATGCCATCGAACACGCGGTCTCGCTCACAGTGCGTGACAACGCCGCGCTGCTTGACGCGACCCGCGGCCCCGGCCCGGGTGACCCCTATACCGCCCCGCCGCCGGCGCGACCGTTTCTCGACGAGGTGGGTGCGGACGCGGGCAGACTGGCCATCGCCTGGAGTGCCCGGGCCCCGAACGGTGCCCGGATCGAACCCGACTGCCTGCGGGTTCTCGTCGAGACCGCCACGCTGTGCGAGGAACTCGGCCACCGGGTGGTGGAAGCCGATCCGGCGATCGAGGGAGAGGCAGTCGTGCCGACCTTCAGAACCGTGAGCGCCTGTTCGATCCTGAACGGCATCCGCAGCCATCCCTCGGGCCGCCTGCCGGAGCCGGGCGAGGTCGAGACCGTGGTCTGGAACACCATGCGCCGGGCCCAGAAGATCGACGGTGCGACACTGCTCACTGCCGAGCAGACCGCCCACAGGATCGGCCGGCAGATGGCGGAGTTTCACACGGAGCACGACGTGCTGCTGACCCCGGCGCTCGCGACACGTCCGCCGAAACTCGGCTGGCTCGACATGATGATGGAGGACCTTGACGAGTACTGGGAGCGGGTTTTCGCCTTCAGCCCGTTCACCGTCTGGTTCAACACCACCGGCCAGCCGGCAATGGTGATCCCGATCGGCCAGGCGAAGGACGGGTTCCCGATCGCGGTACAGGCGGTGGCGCGCTACGGTGACGAGGCGACCCTGTTCAGGCTTGCCTCCCAGCTCGAGGCGGCGCGGCCGTGGTTCCACCGCAAGGCACCCGTCACCGCGTGATCAGGCGCGCCCGGCCGCGATCACGCCGCGCCGGCGCACCTCGAACACCGTCAGCATGGTGATTACCATGGCAACGGCACAGCCATGGAACACGATGCGCGGGTCACCGCCGTCAAGCAGCCAGCCGAGCAGCAGCGGCATCAGCGACGAGCCGAGGTCGAGCCCGGAATAGACGAAGCCGAACACCCGGCCGGTTGCGCCACCGGGTGTTGCCTTGCGCACCAGCATGTCGCGTGACGGCGACGTGGTTCCCGACAGGAACCCCGCCATCGCAATGGCGGGAACGAGCAGCCCGCCTCCCGTCATCTCGGCCCCGATTGCAACCAGGACCACCGCCGAGAGCATGACACCGGACATGGCGATGACGTCGTGCCGCTCGGTGCGGTCGGCGGCAAAGCCGCCGACGAAGATGCCCGCCGCGCCCCCGACCAGGAATGCCGTCAACGCGATCGTGGCGTGCTGGAGCGTGACGGAATAGATCACCTGCATCGCGGTGAGCCCGAAGGTCTGCACCCCGACCAGGGCTGCGGACAGGAAGGTGAAATAGGCGAAACAGGACAGGATCGTGGGCGAGAGCAGCAGGCGGACGTCGCGCAGGATCCCGGCGGTTCCCCTCCGCACCGGCGGTGGCGCCGGCGCCTCGGCCAGATCCTCGCCGCCCCAGACCACGAGCAGCACGACAACGGCGAGCCCGGCGAGCCCCGCGGCGATGACCGCGACCCGCCAGTCCGCCAGGGAAGCGACGGCCACCACGAACCCGGGCGCGACGGCCCAGCCGAGGTAGCCGCACAGGGCGTGGGCGCCGTAGGCCCGTCCCAGCCGCGATGGAGAGACCTTGCTGGTCAGGATCGACAGGTCCGCGGGATGGAAGACGCTGTTGCCGAGCCCGGCAAGCACGGAGAGGACCAGCAGCATCCAGAACTCGGTGGCAAACCCGTAACCCGTCACGCTGACCGACAGCAGGATCAGGCCGCCGAGCAG
Organism: Alphaproteobacteria bacterium bin52; assembly: GCA_002238645.1. Classification (GTDB taxonomy): domain Bacteria; phylum Pseudomonadota; class Alphaproteobacteria; order Thalassobaculales; family Thalassobaculaceae; genus Bin52. The sequence goes on from MPMT01000014.1 coordinate 46,538, forward strand.
GATGCGCCGCGCTCCGAACCGGTCGACGAGGAAGCCTGCGATGGTCTGGGCGATCCCCGAGGCGCCGTAGAACAGGGCGGTGAGCAGGCCGAGAGCCGCGTAGCTCAGGTCGAACTCGGTCCTGAGCAGCGGAAACAGCGGCGGCAGAACCAGGTGAAAGAAATGACTGGCCGCGTGCGCGGTGCCGACCAGCCCCATGACCTTCAGGTCGCGCCCGAGCGGCGCCAGGGCCGTGCTCATCAACCAGGACCGCCGGGCCGGTCGCCTTCGAGCGTGACCCGGTGCATCAACCGCCGATGTCCGTGGTAGTCGTTGAGAGCGTTGTGCTGGGTACAGCGATTGTCCCAGAAGGCAAGGGTACCGGGCTCCCAGCGGAACCGGCAGGTGAATTCGGGACGCGCCAGGTGCCCGAACAGAAACTCGAGCAGCGGCCTGCTCTCGTCTTCGCTCATGTCCTGGAACCGGCTGGTATGGGCGACATTCACGTACAGTGCCTTGCGGCCGGTTTCCGGGTGGACCCTGACCACGGGGTGGGCGGCGGCAAGCGCGTCGTCGGCGAGCGCGGTTGCCGCGGCGCTGCGCATGGCCGAACGCGTGGCCCGCGCCCGGCCCTTGCCGGACATGTTGACCGCGACCAGGCGCTCCAGCATGTGCTGCATGCCGGCGGACAGCCGCTCGAAGGCCAGGTACATGTTGGCGAACTCGGTATCGCCACCGACCGGTGGAACCTCGCGCGCATACAGCAGCGAGCCGAGCGGCGGGACCTCCTGGTAGGCGGTATCGGAATGCCAGATGCCGCCGAAGTTCACCTTGTCTTCCGCTTCCTTGATCACGGGGGTCACCTCGGGACAGTCCTCCAGTCCCTTGATCAACGGATAGATCATCGGGGTACCGAACCGCCTGGCGAAGGCGAGCTGACTTTGCGGCTCGAGCCTCTGGTCGCGCATGAAGATCACGAGGTTCTCCAGCAGGGCCCGGCGAACCTCGACAACGATCTCGTCCGGGACCGGCCCGGACGCGTCGACACCGGCAACCTCGGCCCCGAGGGCGCCGGCAACAGGCCGGACATCGATGTGGCGATAGGTGGTCACGGATGATCGTCTCCGCTGCAAACCTGATGCCGCCGACGTTGCCCCGTTGACACGAAGCGGTCAACCGCAGTAGGTCGCCTGTCCTCGTGCCGGTTTAGCTCAGCTGGTAGAGCATCTGATTTGTAATCAGAGGGTCGGGGGTTCGAGTCCCTTAACCGGCACCAGTCCTTCTTGCGGATACAGCCGCCGGGCAGCAGGTCCTCTTTCCGGGGCGAAACTTGAATACAAGTCGCATCGGATGATCGCGTTCGAGTCCCTGCCCATCCGGCTCTGAGGCGGACTTCGAGGCGCGATGGTCCGTGTCTGCCGAACGTGGCAAGGGACACCGGGTTCTACGCCTTCCGACGGGACACGATCTCGCAGTGCCGTCGGCTGCAGGGCCCTGCCGACCGGGCGCCTTGCCCAACCCTGCTTCCGGCGCGACCGGCCCCGCCCGCGCTACGCTCGCCCGGTCGTCGGCAGTGTGACTGTCGCACGCAGTCCGGCCCGTGCACGGTTTGCGAGGGCGATGTCCCCTCCATGGCTGCGCACGATGCTGCGTGCGATGGCAAGTCCGAGACCGCTGCCCCCGGTGGCACGACTGCGCGATGCCTCGAGCCGCACGAAGGGCTCGAACACCCGCTCGAGATCGGTGTCTGGAATCCCCGGGCCCTCGTCCTCGATAACGACGCGGATTTCCTCCTCGCCGGGCTCGACCCGCACAAGCACCTGTCCCCCGTAGGCGGACGCGTTTTCCAGGAGATTGCACAGCGCCCGGCGCAGCGCCGCCGGCCGGCAGGCCACGAGCACGCGGTCAGCGTCCATGACAGTGATGGCGTGTCCGAGCTCTTCAAGGTCGGTGGCGATGCTGTCGACCAGCGCCTGGAGGTCGACCTGCCGCGTCTCTTCCCGCCGCATGTCCTCACGAATGAAGGCAAGCGTGTCCTCGGTCATCCGCTGCATCTCGTCGAGCGCGGCGAGAATCCTGGACTTCGTCTCGGCGTTTTCGACAAACTCGGCGTGCAGGCGCAGGCTCGTGATCGGCGTTCTCAGATCGTGCGAAACGGCGGCCAGCATCGCCGTGCGGTCGCGGACATACCGGTCGAGCCGTGCGCTCATGAGGTTGAACGCGCGCACCGTCTCGCGGGTCTCGACCGTTCCCGCTTCGGGCAGGTCCTCCACCGCTTCTCCGCGGCCGAGACGTCCGGCCGCCGCCGCAAGCGCGCGCATGGGCCTTGCGATCCGTCGTCCCATGAAGACCGCCACCGTCGCTATTCCCAGCGCCGAGAGCAGAAAGACAGCCATGAATGCCGCACCCCGGCCGGGTGCGCCGGGTGGGGGCCTCACCGCGCAGTTGAGCCAGCGTCCGTCGGCGAGGGCCACCGATGCCGTGAACCAGTCGGGGGTCCAGTGTCCCCGACCGCCCCCATGCCGGTCTCCGTCGCGATCATGATCATCGTCGTCGTCGTGGTGGTCCTCGCGGGGATCGTCTTCGTCCGGATACCGGGTCCACAGCGGCGCGACCCGGACCCGCCCCGGCCCGACACCGAGTGCAGCGGCGAGCCCGTCCGCAATGGCTGCCGCCCGTCTTGCCGTCCCCGTCTCAGCCACAACGGGCTCGTCGGTCAGGGAGAACCGCACGAGCTCGGTGGACGCCGCGGCGATGACAGCCACGTGCAGTTCCCGCGGCGTGTCCCCGAGCAGCCGCGCGACGGTCGCCGTACGCAGGACGGCATTGGCCCGGTATGCATGGCGCAGTGCGTCGATCCGTTCCCAGGCGAACAACGCGAAGGCGACGCCCTGGGCCAGGGCGAGGGCGAGCAGAAGCAACAGGCTGAGCTGCCCTGCGAGGCTCTTCGGGACAAGCCTCATCCGCGTTCCGCCTTGCCTGTAAACCGGTAGCCGCCGCCCCACACCGTGGCGATCAGCGCCGGGTTCTTCGGATCACGCTCGATCTTGCGGCGCAGTCGGCTTACCTGGTTGTCGACTGCGCGGTCGAACGGGGTGGCGCTCCGGCCGCGGGTCAGGTCGAGGAGCTGATCGCGGGAGAGAACCATCCCGGGACGCTCCAGCAGCGCCATCAGCAACCGGTATTCACCCGAAGACAACGGTGTCACCACACCCGACTCGTCCACCAGCTCGCGACGTCCGGTATCGAGAGACCAGCGGTCAAACCGGTACCTCCCGGCCGGAACGGGTTCCCTGTCGGGCGGCAGGCTGTGCGTACGCCGGATCACCGCCTTGATACGGGCGAGCAGTTCGCGGGGGTTGAACGGCTTGGCGACGTAGTCGTCAGCCCCGACTTCCAGTCCGACGATGCGGTCCGTCTCTTCCGCCATCGCCGTCAGCAGGATCACCGGGATGCGCGTCGTCTCTCGCAGGTGCCGGCAAAGCGAGAGGCCGTCCTCACCTGGCATCATCACGTCGAGCACGACGAGATCCACTGCCGCCACGCGTAACGCCTGACGCGCAGCGGCAGCGCTTTCCGCGGCTGTCACACGCAGACCATGGCGCTCCAGGTAACGCGCCAGCGGTTCACGGATGTCGCGGTGGTCGTCGACGACGAGCACATGCGGGGATGCGTCCATGGGACGGAGTCTACGCGCCTTCCCGCGGGCCGCAGGAAAAGATTGTAACAACCTGTGTCACGAAGACGACGTGCGACATCGGGAGACACACCCGCCAGTCACAGGACAAGATTCTGCGACACCCGGTGCCCATATTCGGATCATCCACCGATACCCGATGGATCAACCAAGCCGGGAGAGATGAAATGAATGCGAGGACGAAGAAACTGACCGCCATCGGTGCCGCTGCCGTCCTGGGCGTGGCGGCAGTCGCGGGCGCAAGCTACGCTGGCCACCGCTATGGCGGCCACGGCATGGGTTTCCTTGACAAGGGACAGCTCGCCATCTCGGCGATGGAAATGTTCGACTCCATAGATGCCGACAGTGATGGCAAGCTCACCCAGGCTGAGATCGACCAGGCGCGCAACGACCGCCACGCGGCACATGATGCCAACGGCGACGGTGACCTGAGCCTGCAGGAGTTTGCCGCGCTCTGGCACGAAACCACGCAGCCGCTCACCGTACGCGCCTTCCAGATGCTCGATACCGACGGCAACGCGATCGTCAGTCGTGCCGAGTTCGACCGGCCGCTCGCCGACATCGTGCGGCGGCTGGATCGCAACGGCGATGGCGGCCTCTCGATGAAGGACCATCGCCGCCGCGACCACGACCGGGACAACTGACGCAAATCCATGCCAACTCGCCATGAACAATCTTCGCCGGGGCGCACGCTCGTGCTCCCCGGATGGCCGGATCGTGACGATGACGCACCGCACACCTGCAATCGAGCCAGTTCGTTCCAGTGCAGGATTGCACTGTCGCGCACTGGACCCATGTGCTGCCTGCCGGCCGCGGTCGAGGGCCCCGGACCCGGCCCCTGCGCGGCCGGCGAGGCGGCAGGAACTGACGTGTCCGGGGACCGCGCGTTGTGGGGAACGGGCGTCAGCGGCCTGCCGAAGTCCCACCCGAGGCCCGTGTCAGGAGTATGGCAGCCGAAACCTCATGGGCGGGCAGTGTGATGGATTTGAACACGGGCGCGCGCAGTGTCAGGATCTCAGGGGCCGACGATGTTGTGTTCGGGCCCGAGCGGGAACCCGGTGATGTTGCGGGAACCGTCGGCAGTCACCACCAGGATGTCGTGTTCCCGGTAACCGCCGGCGCCAGGCTCGCCTTGCGCGATGGTGATCATCGGCTCCATCGACACCACCATGCCCTCCTCGAGCACGGTGTCGATGTCCTCGCGCAACTCCAGCCCCGACTCACGGCCGTAATGATGGCAGATGACCCCGATGCTGTGACCGTAGCCGAAGGTGCGCCGGTCACGCACGCCGTGGTGGTCGCAGAGCCGGTTGAGTTCCGCGGCGATGTCCCGGCACCGCACCCCGGGCCGGATAAGCGAGAGGCCGAGACGATGCACCTCGAGGTTGATGGACCAGTACCGCAATGACGCCTCGTCGGCGTGGCCGAGAAAGAGGGTGCGTTCCAGTGCCGCGTAGTAACCGGCGATCATCGGAAAACAGTTCAACAGCACGATGTCGCCAACACCGATCCGCCGCGTCGTGACCGGGTTGTGCGCGCCGTCGGAATTGATGCCCGACTGGCACCATGACCACGTGTCGCGGATCTCGCTGTCGGGTCGCGACCGCGCGATCTCGCGCACCATGGCGTCGGTTCCGGCCAGCGCCACCTCGTGTTCGGCAACGCCGTCGGCGAGGGCGCTCCGGCAGGCCTCGCCACCGAGATCGGCGATGCGTGCAGCCTCGACAATCAGCCCGATCTCCTCGGCCGACTTGATCATCCGCAGCTGCATGAGCGGCCCGGTCACGTCGACCAGCTCGGCCGGGGCCAGGGCGTCGGCGAGCTTGCGGTGCCCGGCAATGGAAAGGTGATCGAATTCCACCCCGACCCGGCCAGCGGTGCCGACGAGAGAACGGGCGCCGGTGTAGAAGGTATCGCGGCGCCAGTCGGTGTAGCTCAGCACCGCACCCGTCCGCCGCCACGGATGACCGAAATCGACGAGTGGCGCCAGTACTGTCGAGCGCTCCGCCGTCACGACGAGTCCGAACGGCCGGCCGAAGCTGCAGTAGAGAAAATCACTGAAGTAGAGAATGCCGTGCATGGAGGTCAGGACGACGGCGGCGAGGTCCTGCTCCGCCATGGCCGCCCTCAGCGCCGACATTCTCCGGACCATCTCGGCCTCGCTGAACGTACCGGCCGCCCGGTCACCGTTCTCGATGATCTCGAAGTCTCTCGCCACTTCCATCGCCGTTACTCCCTTCCCTCCCGCGGCTGGTTCGCCATCAGCCCCCGGGCACCGCAGGCGTTGTCTCCTGGCCGGGACCCGGCGTTACGGATCCCGCTCCCGGGCGCGTCCGTAACCGCCGGCTCCGCTGGTGCGGATGCTGACCACGTCGCCACGCACGAGTGTGCGAATTTCCTTCGAGCCGAGGCGTTCGGCATTGCCGTGGGGATTGAGCACGGTTTCTCCGAGCGCCCCGGGCTCACCGCCGAACACGCCCCAGGGCCGGCTTTCGTGCCGGTCACCAAGCAGCGTGAGCACGCCTTCCCCGGCCAGCAGCTCTATGTCCTTGCGCAGGCCCATGCCTCCGCGGTGGCGGCCCGCACCACCCGTGCCGTCGAGCAGCTCAAGCCGGTGGATCAGCACCGGCGCATTGGTCTCGTGCACCTCCACCGGGATGTTCGAGCAGTTCATCACCGGGCTCAGACCCTCCGGCCCGTCGCTGTCCGCCCTTCCGCCGTAGCCGGCGAGGATCAGGTCGTAGAACACGTAGGACCTGCCTGTCCGCTCGTCGATCCCGCCGATGTTCGGATTGGACCAGTGACTGAACGCGCCCATCGCCCGGGCAGGCATGGCACGCGCCATGGCGCCGTTGATGGTGTCGAAGATACGCACCTGCAGTGCGGCCCTGCCGCCGGAGGCCGCCGGGAACCTCGGATTGAAGAAACTGCCTTCCCGTGCCACCAGCCGGATCGGCCGCATCGCACCCGCGTTCTGGGGGCTGAGCGGATCGCAGAAAACCTTGATCGCGAACAGCGTATAGGCGCGGGTATAGTTGATGTAGCTGTTGATAGCGGCCGGCACCTGGTCCGACGAGCGCGAGAAATCGACCGTCACCTCGGTACCTTCAGGCCCCTCGCCAAAGGTAATGTCGACCCCGAACCGGATCGGTGGTGTTCCGGGTCCGTAGTCGTCCATCTGGTCGTCGAAGCTGTAGGTCCCGGGCGGCACGTTCGCGAGCGCAGCTCGCATGCGCGCCTCGCTGCGGTCGAGGATCTCGTCGAAGGCCTGTTCGACGGCCGGCTGGCCGTGGTCGCGAAACAGCTCGCGAAACCGCTCGGCAGCGGTGAGGTTGGCGGTGTGCTGCGCCATGATGTCGCCGCGCACCTTGTCCGGCACGCGGGTGTTGGCAAGCACCAGGGTCAGGATGTCGCGATCGATCTCGCCTTCCCGGCAGAAACGTACCGGCAGGATGCGGATGCCTTCCTGGAAGGCTTCGGTCACGCCATGTACCTTCTGCGAACCGGGCGCAGCGCCTCCCACGTCCATCTGGTGGGCGGACGCAGCGACGTACCCGAGCAGTTTACCCGCCTCGAACACCGGCATCACCTGGAAGATGTCAGGGAAATGTCCGGACCCCATCCAGCTGTCATTCAGCATGATGCTGTCGCCGGGCTTCAGCGTTTCCGGCGGGAACGCCTCGTTCACGTGCCGGATGACAAACGGCATGGAGCCAAGATGGCCCGGCGAAAAGCTGCCCTGCGAGATCATCCGTCCGCGGGCATCGAACACGGCGGTCGAGAAGTCGTCTCCTTCCCTGACCGCCTCGCTGAAGGCGGTATGCCGCATGGTGGTGCCGAGTTCCTCGGCGATGGAGACGATGGTGTTCCAGATGACGGTGAAAGTGACAGGGTCGACGTCTGCCGGTCGAGGCCCGGAGGCCGGCACGGTCTCTTTCTCCGCCTCCACCCCCGCGATGTCGATCAGCAGGTAGCCGCCCGGCCCCAGCCGGGCGCGGTCACCCGGCAGAACGAGAGTGGTCGCCTCGGCATCTTCCACGATGGCCGGTCCGGTGATAACCGTGTCGGGACCGATGGCCTCGCGGCGCCAGACGGCTGTCTCGATCATGCCGTCCGTCTCCGGGAACCAGGCCGGTCTCGTGCCCTGTGGCTCCCCGGTCGCCGACGTGCGCTTATCCCGGGCCAGCAGGCCGTGCGAACCCGGCACCACCGCGGCCAGCGCCCAGTCGACACCCTCGACCGCGCTGCTCCTGTCCTCGGTGTGGTACCGGGCCAGGTACGCGGCGCGAAACGCGTCCTCGCAGGCTTCGGTGAAACCGCAGCCGATCTGACCCGCCGGAATGTCAACGTGGATCTCGAATCCCTGACCCGCATGGCGCATGTAGGCAAACCGCCGGAATTCCGGGCTCGCGGCACCTGGCAGTCGGGCCAGTTCTTCTGCGAGCCGTGCCTCGAGTCCGTCGTAAATGGCCGCGATATCTCCAGGCGAGGCCTCGTCAAGGCGCAACAGCCGGGTCACGGACACGTCGAGCCGGCCGTCTGCCGCCAGCATGCCGACGGCGGATCCGACGCCCGCATCTCCCGGTACAACGACCTGACGAACCCCCAGAGCCCGTGCGATCCGGGCTGCGTGCAGTGGTCCCGCACCCCCGAAGGCGACCAGCGCGTAGTTTCGCGGATCACGACCGCGTTCCACCGAGACGACCCGCAGGGCGTGTTCCATGTTGCCGGTCGCAACCAGGTGAACTCCCCACGCGGCCTCGGCCACCGACAGCCCGAGCGGTCCGGCGACTCGGCTGGCAAGTGCCGCCTCGGCCGCAGCCGGGTCGAGATCCATCGCTCCGCCGTTGAAGTACGACGGGTTGAGGTAGCCGAGTACCAGGTTCGCGTCGGTGACCGTCGGCCGCAGGCCACCGGTGCCATAACATGCGGGGCCAGGTTCCGCGCCCGCACTCTCCGGACCCACACGGATGGCGCCGTCCATCGCCACGGCGATGGAACCTCCACCGGCACCGATCTCGATCAGCTCGACCGCCGGAACGTTGACCGGCAGGCCAGATCCCTTCTTGAACCGCACCGGATCGACCTCGAAGACAGGCGCGATCGCCGGCTCGCCGTCGTCAACGGCGCCCAGCTTGGCGGTGGTCCCGCCCATGTCGAAACTGAGTACCCGGTCGGCGCCGATTTCCCGACCGACCCGGGCCGCGAGCAGCACGCCGGCGGCGGGACCGCTTTCGACAATGCGGACCGGGTATTCGCCGGCGAGCGTCGGCGAGACCAGTCCGCCGTTCGATTGCATGATCGACAGCTCGACATCCGCGAAATCCCCGGCCAACCGCCGCACGTAGGTGCCCACCAGCGGTTTGACGAAGCTGTTCGCCACGGTGGTGTTTGTACGTTCGTACTCCCGCAGCTTCGGTGACACCTCGACCGACAGGCTGAGGGCGGCACCCGGCATGCGCCGGGCGACCGCTTCACCGACCGCGCGTTCATGAACAGGGTTGGCGTAGGAATGGAGCAGCGCCACCGCGACCGCCTCGTAGCCCTCGACCGCGATACGCTCCAGCACCTCCTCGAGGTTCACGGCGTCCAGCGGCTCCAGCACCTCACCCTCGAAGTTCACCCGTTCGCGCACTTCGAAGATCTGCTCGCGCGGGATGAGAGGGTCGGGCTTGCGCATGTGCAGGTCGTAGGTCTCGTAGCGCTTCTGACGCCCGAGGATGAGCACATCCCGAAAGCCCCGCGTGGTGATCAGGGCCGTCTTCGCCCCACGCCGCTGAATGATGGCGTTTGTTGCGACCGTGGTGGCGTGAAGGAGCTGCCCGATGTCGGAGGTGCCGGCCTTCTCCAGCAGTTCCGGCAGGCCGTTTCTGACCGCCTCGGATGGATCAGCGGGTGTCGACGGAACCTTGTGGACCGCGACACGGCCGGTCCTGCCGTCGTGGAGCACGAAATCGGTGAAGGTACCGCCAACGTCTATGCCGACGCGCACACTGCCCGCGCTTGTTCTGCCAGCCACCGGAAATCCCGTCCCAGTCATGATCCGGACAGCGAATCAAGCATGAACCAGCCACCGGCCGCGCGGGATCCGACTGTCCGGTGCGACTGTATCAGGGGTTGTCGAGACGGTCACTCGCACACGCGGTCCCGGATGCGTTGCTACAACCCGGGAGAGCGACCGGGGACTCGCTGCAGGGATTCCGCGCGCCAGCGCCTCCCTGAGCGCCGGTCGAGGTCTCCTTGCCGGCGAGGTTCCTTCCGGAGACAGAGGTATACTCCGCGCCGGGCATGAAGGTTCTCTCGATGCCGAAAACCGGTACCATCCCCGACACCGTGCAACCGGTCCCTGATTGCGGTGGCGCGACCGATCTGGCGTGAATGCGCCTGGTGCCCGAACGTGACGGCCATGGCGTGGCTGGCACCGCCCGGTCCCCGAAGGATCCCCCCGACGAGGTGATATCCGGGATCCGGCTCGGGCTTGTCTGGTGGTGACCCCGTTGACGTGCTCAGGCGGTATGCCGGCTGACCGGCGGCACCGCGGGCAGGACGCTGCGAGACACACGGGAGATACGACTTGACGAGAGGGAAAGCGATGTTCGTGCGTGGATATGCAGTACTGGCGTTGCTGGTCCTGTCAGCGGCGTCGCCGATGGCGGTCGCCGACGACCTGCGCATTGCCGCCTGGAACCTGGAGCATCTGGACGACACCGATGGCGAAGGCTGCGTCGGACGCAAGCCTGCCGACTACGCCGCACTCGCCAGGCGCATCAGGGAACTTGAAGCCGATATCGTCGCGTTCCAGGAGGTCGAGAATGCGGCAGCGGCACAACGGGTGTTTCCGGTGTCCGAATGGCGAATCGAGATGTCACACCGGCCGCCGACAAGACCGGGCCGCTCCTGCTGGCACAAGCCAGACGCACGGCTCGGTCATCTGGCGACAGGCTTCGCCGTGCGGCACGGAATTGCATACCGGCGCAACCCCGACCTGCAGGCTCTTGGCTCTCGAGATACGTTCCAGAGATGGGCGACCGACATCACGGTCACGGCAGGCGACCGGGATCTGCGCCTGCTGTCGGTTCATCTCAGGACCGGGTGCTGGGGCACGGGGCAGGACGGTGACAGCCGGGCCCGGGAAGCCTGCGCGACCCTTCGCGGTCAGATCGAACACCTCAGGGACTGGGCCGACGCCAGGCGGACGCAGGGTACGGCTTTCGTGATACTCGGCGACTTCAACCGCCGCCTGACGCTTGCGGGAGACTGGGCCTGGCGGCGGCTGTCGTCGCCTGCAGCACCACTGCGCCTGCTGACCAGGGGCGTACCGTTCCGCTGCGATCCGCGTTACCCCGAGTTTATCGACCACATGGTGATCGGAGGCGGCGCGGAAGCGATGTCGGTGACCGGTTCGTTCCGGGAGGTACCTGCGCAAGGTCCGCATCCCGATCACTGTGCGATAGCCGCGGAGTTCCGGCTCGGGCTGTCGAAACAAGACTGATCCGGGTAGCGGCGGTCAGCGGCACTAAGTGGCGACACGCGGACGACGGTAAAGGCATCGACCTTGCCGATACGGCCCAGTTCCACCCGCTCCATGCCTTCCGAAAAGCAGGATACGCAGCGCAGCCGCGCGGGAAAGACGTGCACACCGCACGCGATGCGCGCCGGCTGACAGCGGACGCCACTGCGCGTTCCGGGCTCAGTGGTGATCCCGGGACCGGACCGGGAGGCCGGCAATGGCGGGACGCCATGGCCACCCGCACAAGCGTCGAAGTGAAGCGTCGGCGTCGAGCCGACGGATCCGCTCGCGTATGACCGTCGGATCCCGGTTCACCCTTGCAACAATGTCACGGCCGGCCCGTGCGGGAATTACCCCGCCCTGAAGCCGACACCGGAGTTCGGATACAGTCTTGAGCAAGGACATCCTGAAGATCATGTCCCGCTGTCATGACCGAGGTTCGGCAGCCCCAAACGACCATCGGACGGCCGCGCGCTCGTGCATTGTTGTCTGCTGCGGCGCAGGCCTCACCCGGTCCCGGCACGCAGGGACCGGTGCTTAACGCGCGCCTTCGCCGGTTCGCTGCCGCCGACCATGCCAGAGGATCAGGAGGCTTGCGAGCACATGCAGGCCTGCGAGGCCGAGGAGCGGTGCGTCGTAGGAGCCGCTCACATCGAAGAGCCAGCCGCTGGCTGCCGTCGCAAGGCCCGCCATGACGAACATGCCCGCTGCTGTCACACCGTACGCCGTGCCGTACCCGTCCTGTCCGAAGCTGTCCACCAGCAACAGCGGCGGCAGCATCACGACGCAGCCGATGACGAAACCGGCAATGGCGGAGGCGGCGAACAGCAATGCCGGCGGCTCGCCGGCGAGCAGCAACAACAGACCGGAGGCCTGAACCAGGTAGCAGCCTGCGGCCAGGACCGGCAGCGGCAGGCGGACGCTCAATATCCCCAGCACAAATCGGCCCGCGGCCGCGCTCAGAGCGGCAATGCTGACTGCGTAGGCCGCTGAGGACAGACCCAGAACGCCTTGCAGCAGCGGTATCTGGTGCATCAGGAACCCGACCTGCGCGCCGAGCGAGAGGCCGCTCGCCGATGCAACGGTCCAGAACCGCACGCTGCCGAGAATTCGCCGCGCCGGGGTCACTCTTCGCATCGGATCGCCGGCGGCCGGCCCCGGTTCCCCCGCTGTTTCCCTGCCCTTCGGGGGGCGGAGCAGGAACGCTGCGACCGGCAGCACCGAGAGGACGAGCGCCACGCCCATGCCTGTCATGGCCAGGCCGAACCCGTATCTGGCCGAGACCCATGCCAGCAGCGGCGGCATGACCGCACCGCCGGCGCTGGCTCCCGTAAGCGCAATGCCAAGGGCAAGACCGAGGCGGTGCCTGAACCACGGCAGCAGGGCGGCACTGACCGCCATGGCTGCCAGACCGGGATAGGCGCTGCCCATCAGCGCGAAGATCGCGAAAAGCTGCCAGCGCTCCTCGAAGTACCCGGTCTCGAATGCCGCCAGCGCAAAGCAGCCCGCCGCCATGGCGAGCGCACCGTAAACCACCACCGGGCGCGCGCCGAAACGGTCGACAATCCGCCCCAGTACGAGGCTGGCGGCCACATTCGCCAGCCAGAATACCGAAACGACGCTCGACAGCATGACGACCGACCAGCCGGTCGAACGGCCCAGCACGACCATGTAGAAACCATGGCCGTAGAACCCGACACCCCAAGCGTAGAACGCCATGATGAAACCGCCAGCCGCCACCCACCAGCCACGGTACAGTCCGCGGCCGGGTTCAAGGTCGCTCCGCAGCTTCAAGTCGGGTGGCAAACCGGGAACTGTGCCGTGCGCCGGAACGGTTCAGCACACATCGATGAGCCCGCTCGGCCGGTACCGTTCCCCGAACTGCCCGAGCACGGCCGTTCCGCCGGGCCCGACAGGGATCCAGGCGCCGAGCCCTTGGTTCGGGCGCCCCGCAAACCGGTCCGAGGCGTCGCGCGCCTTCGTCACGACCGCCATTGCCCCGCGCCCTCCGGCCCGGGGTGCCCGGCAGACATCGTTGTCGGTGAGCGTGTCGCCCCGTTCATGACGCATACCGAAGGCCTTCGGATACCCATGGAGTTCACGCGGTATCACCGTAGTGTCCGACCGGCCCTCGACTCCTGTCGTGATGCCCGGCGCGACACACGCGCACGATACCGCAAGGATCTGCAGGGCAATGGTCACTTGCATGGTTATCCATCGGCCATCGTGTGCTCGCAACTTCTCCGATTGCAATCGGAGCAGGACATGGTCGACCTCCAGGATACGGAACGGGAAACGCGTCCCGCACCCGACGCAATCGCCCCCACGGCGGCGGCGAGGCGTTCGCACCGGCGCGGGGCCTTGAGCGCCCACGCATCCGTTCCCCTGCTCCGGAGCCCTGGCGATCCACCCGTTCACGGGCCGAACGGCGAGCTGCAGGCACCCAATACCCGCCCGGGGTCGTTGCGGATCGTTCCCCATCCGGCAGCGCAAGTGCCTGGCGTCCCCTGCGGCATTCGGAAAAGCGGCCAGGGCCCTCACACAGGCCTGCGCCGGCGACAGGGGACAGGTAACGTCCATGCCGCACGCCCCCCCTGCTGCGGTACCGAATCCGGCATGACCCGGCTCGCCCTTACATCAGGGACGGCAGGGCGAGACTGATTTCCGGGAAGGCAACCAGCAGCGCCAGCGCCAGGATATCGATGGCGATGAACGGCATGACGCCGGCAAACACCTCCTCGAGCCTGAGCGGGATCGGCGAGGCGCTGCGCACAACATAGACATTGAGCCCGACCGGCGGCGTGATCAGGGAGACCTCCGCGAGCTTGATGGCGATCACGCCGAGCCAGATCGGATCGAACCCCGCCCCCGTCAGGATCGGGAACATCACCGGGAGCGTGATCACCATGATTGCGATCGGGTCGATCAGCATTCCCAGCACCAGGTAGATCGCCGCGAACGCGAACAGGTAGGTATACTTGCCGAGTTCGAGAGCGAGCAGCGCGTCGGTGATGTCGGTGACGATCCCGGTGTAGGTCAGGTAGCGGGCGAAGATGATGCCGCCGATCACGATGATGAAGATCGACGAGGTCGTGACCCCGGCGTCCTTGAAGGTGTCAACGGTGGTCCTGCGATTGAGACGGCCCTTCAGGACCACGATCACGAAGGCACCGAAGGCGCCGATGGCACCGGCATAGGTGGGCACGAAAAAGCCGGTGTAGATGCCGCCGATGACCAGCAGGAACAGGAAGGCAATCCCCCACACGCCGTAGAGCGAGCGCCAGCGCTCCCGCCAGGACACCTTGATCTCGGATCGGGGCGCAAGCTGGGGAAACCTCCTGGCAATCCCGTAGATCCCGCCCATGTAGAGCCCGGCCGACATCAGTCCCGGCACCAGTCCGGCAACCAGCAGCATGGCAACCGACTGCTCGGTCAGGATGGCGTAGATCACCATCAGGATGCTGGGCGGGATCAGCGATGCGAGGGTCCCGGATGCGGCAATGCACCCGGCGCTCAGACGACGGTCGTAACCGAAGGCGGTCATCTGCGGCAGCGCCATCTTGGTAAACACCGCGGCGTTGACCACCGTCGAGCCGCTCGCCGCACCGAATGCCGCGGAGGCCAGGGTGGTCGCCATCGCAAGTCCGCCGGGCAGGCGCCCCAGCCAGTTGTAGGCGGCACGGTAGAGATCGGTGGTGAGCCCCGCCTGCGTCGCAAGCGATCCCATCAGGATGAACAGCGGGATGACCGCGAGTGTAAACGAGTTGGTCGTGCTGAACGGGATGGTGGCAAGCTGGGCGAACGCGGCGTCGGGACCGATGGCAAGCCAGGTACCGAGCACCCCCGCAAGACCCAGACCCACACCGATGTGAACGCCTGCCGCCAGCATGACGGCAAGCACAAGACCGACGACGACCCCGACTGTACCCGGGTCGATCACGCTCGGCCCGCCCGCCCCGCGTGATCGTCGCCATCCGGTGGCGACGGGTCGCCAATCCCGCCTATCTCGCGATTGATGACGTCGGCAACCGAGATCGCGGTGCCGCCGTGCACCAGTCGCCTTGCGTCAGCCGCCAGGTCAATCAGGAGCTGCAGGATCAGCAGGCCGGTTCCGGCAACCAGGATGATGCGGGCGGGCCAGAGAGGCATGCGAACAAGGCCGAAGGTCGACTCGTCGATCTCGACGCTGTACCGGGCCTCGTTGACCGCCTGCCAGAGCAGCAGCGAAAAGAACAGGACGCCGGTCATCCCGGCAAACACGTCCATCGCCGCCTGTCCGCGTGCGCCGACCCTCACGTAGAGCAGCTCGACCCTGATGTGGCTGCGGCGGATCTGGGTATAGGTGAGAGCCCCGAACACGATGAGCACCATGGTGCTCTCGGTCAGTTCCACCGCTCCGGGTACCGGGACACCGAAAACCTGGGTGCCGACCACGTCGGCCGTGCCGAGCACGGTCGATGCAATGAGCCCGAGCCCGCCCACGAGCAGGATGGCAAGGGCTACACGCTCGACCACGCGCGAGGTCATCCGTTCATGCCCGTCCGGGCGCGACGCCACGCTCCCGCCTGGGCAGGAGCGTGGAACGCCAGGGCGGTACTCCGGCTGTTGCCCGGACTACCTGGCCCACTCGCGCCAGGCCGCTGCAACCTCCTTCGCCTCGGCACCCAGGCCGCGCTCGGCCATGTTGTCTTCCCACTGCTTGAGAATGTCAGGCGTCGCCGCCTTCCACTTGTCCAGTTCGGAAGCCGGGAACTCCTTGAACACGCCACCGTTCTCCTCGATCGCAGCGATGGAACTCGCGGTGCCGGTCTCCAGCCAGTCGAGGTATTCCTGCTGGCTCTTGCGTGCCTGGTCGGCGACGATCTCCTGCAGGTCGGGCGGAAGCTTGTCCCAGGCCCGCTTGCCGATGACGATGAGGTGACCAGTGATGGTCATGACGGTGCCGCAGCTGTACTTGCCCGGTTCGTACAGTCGCAGGCTCTCGACGTTGCCCGCATTCAGGAACGAGTAGTCGATGGTGCCCCGCTGCAACGCCTCGTAGACCTCGGTCGGACGCACGGTGACCGGAACGGCGCCGATCGCGGCGTGCATTTTCGGAATGTCCGCCCCGAAACTCCGGATCTTCTTGCCCTTGAGACCCTCGACCGTGTCACAGTTCGGATCCGGACCGGTCATGTAGTAGGACCCGAGCGGCTGGTGGAACAGGTGCTTGACATTCATGGTGTCAAGTTCCTTGGCGAAGATCGGGAACTTGTCGAACGACTTGTAGATGATCTCGATCGCCTGTTTCGGTTCGCTGAACACGAACGGGATCTGGTACGCCTTCCAGAACAGGAGCCGGTCGGGATAGTACCCCGGCGCCACCGACGCCATGTCGATCGCGCCCCGACCGGCGAGCAGTGCGACCTCGTTGCCCTTGCCCAGCCCGCCGGCGAAGGTGATCTCGATCTTCACTCGCCCGTCGGTCCGGGCCTCAACCTTCTCCGCGAAGTCCTTCTCGACCTGCACGAACGCACTGTTCGGCAGGTAATGACCCCAGCGCAGGGTAAATTCCTGCGCGAGCGCCGGACCCGCAACCAGGGCCGCGGAGACCGCACACGCGGATGCGGCCACGATCAGCGACCTGCACGGAATTCGTAACTGCGTTTTCATCCTTGCTCCTCCCTCAACTCACACCGTGGCGCAGCACGCCAGTCCGCAGACTATCGCGACAGCACGCGCGGCAACAGGGCCGAGCATGTCAGGCCGATACCACCCGTCCGTCGATCTCGATGGTGACCTGTTCCGAGACGAGATCGATGTGCCTGTTGCTGATGATGGTCCCTCCGTAGACCGCGGCTGCCCGCCAGCCGATCAGGTGATTGTCACCGAGCGCGACGTGCGCGGTCCCCAGCCTGAACTTGTTCTCCACGTGTCCGACGCGCCGGGCGGCCGGGTTGGTTCCGAGCCCGAGTTCGGCGAGAAACCGCACGTTGTCGTCAGCAGCATCGAGAATGGCTGCGAGCCTGGCTGCCGCCGCGCCGCCGGAGAGATCGACCAGCCGGCCACGCCGGAACTCCAGACGGACAGGGTCCTCCAGCAGTCCGAGTTGCGGCCCGCCGCCGGACAGGTAGACCACCTGCCCGAACCCGTCGGCGACGAAAGTACCTTCGGCGCTGCCCTCCTCGGGCGAGACCATGGCCTCGCCGCTTGGAAACGACCCGAAACCGGTATCGGCTTCCGCCACGCCCGTCAGCGGCAGGCACGGCCGGCAGATCCTGACCCTGAGATCGGTTCCGTTGGGAGAGGTGATGCGAACCACCCCGGCCGCGGTGACCAGCCCGGCAAGGCGGCGGGTCCGCTCCAGCAGGGCCGCCGGCTCGGCCCTGGCAGCGCCGCACACGAAGTCCTCGGGTGGCGCATTGTTGATCAGCACCTGGCGGCGACCGGCCGCAAACAGCGCCGTGCTCAGGTCATCATACGCCCGGGGGAACCGGATCGAGGTGGCGACTACGGCAAGATCGGCCTGCTCGACCGCGGCGATGACCGGCGGCGGATGCCGGTAATCGGTCATGTCGACGGGACAGGTGATCACCGCCGCGGTCACGCTGCCCGCGCCCGCCGCCGCGGCCGCGCCGGCAATCGCGTCGACAAGCCCGGGATCCTGGTCCGAGCTCGAGACCACCAGCACCGCCTCGCCTGCGCGCACGTTGGGCGCGGCCAGATTCCGGGCGACGTGCCGAAGATCCTCGTCCAGACACCGCATCACCGTTCAACCGGCCGGGGAACGAGGTAGATCGGACTTGACCAGGCCTGGAATCCGTCTTCGGTGTACAGGCTGACCCAGAGCGCGTCGTCGCGGTCGGGACCGAGGGGAAGCCGGACCTCGGCCCGGATTTCCCGGTGCGGGTTGGTTTCCGGCAGTCTGCAGACCGAGATCCGGCGTTTCAGGCCACCGGCCTCGAACACGGTATCGTCGATACCGACCGCGGCGAGCGGGACGCTCGCCTCAAGCAGGTTCGAGCGAATGTCCAGGTCACCGTCATCGCCGTCGAGCCAGACATCGACGCCCCCGAAGTTGCCGGTGGTGATCGCATCGAAACTCACGGTCGAGGGACCGGTGCACACGACTTGCCGCTCATGGTTCCAGCAGTTGATCCGGTTCATCCTCCTGATGGTACGCCCGGCAAACTCCAGCGTTCCCTGCCAGTGAGTCTCCCGGCCGCGGCCGCGGTATTCGGCCCCGCTCCACAGGATGCGCCAGCGGGAACCGAGATCATCCGGGTCGTAGCCGCGCACGACTTCGCTCACCTGCGGACCGTTTCGAACCTCGATCCGCTCGATGGGAGTGGCCGAGATGGCGTACAGCCCGAGCGTGACCTCCCGCGCCCGGGTCTGCACGATGTCGCCCATGATCACGGTGTCGACCTCGTCGGAACCGGTATCGGGAAACACCGTCGGGTCCTCGTGGAATCGCCTGCCCGGTTCAGGGAGTGCCGCCGTGACCTCAAGGTGGATCCGGTTGCCGGTGGTCGCGTAGTGATGGCGTCGCCGAAGCGCCCCGAAAATGCCGTCCCGGGTCAGTTCGTCGGCGAGGAAACAGGTCAGTCCTCCGTAGGCGCCGAAGGTCGACGCGCCGGGGTAGCTGGCGCCGGGCCGGCCCTTGTGCCCGTCGGAGTTTGCCACCACCCCGACCCGGTGGCCGAGTCTGAAACAGTCCTCGATCAGCCACTCGAAGGTTCCCCAGGCCGAGTGCAGCTCCATCGACCGTTCGAGCCTGCCGTCGTGGGCGAAGTCGATGTCGGCGTACCGTCCGCCGACATGCGCGAATATGACGCAGTCCTCGTCGGCCAGGGATTCGAACAGCTCGGCCGCGTCTGTCGCGTCGGTATCGATATCCGACCGGTCCGGCAGCAACGCGTGCGAGGAACGGTGGATCTGCCGGCCCTCGTGGCGAAAGAACACGTTGCGGTCGCCACCGACCGCGGTGTTGCCCGACCATTCGTAGCCGGGAAAGGTCACGAACCGGTGGTCCTGGTGGAACCGCGCCGTCAACTCGTTGATGTACGCCCAGAAGGTGTTGTTGACCTGGAAGTCGTTGGCCTGGTGGCTGGTGGCATCGAGAAACGCGCAGTCGCGTGCGAACTCGAAGTACTGCAGGCTGGTATTCAGCCCCACGGATTCGCCGCTCTGGCCGTGCAGGTCGGCCCAGTAACCGGAGGTCGAACCTGCACGGATCACCAGCGGGTTGGCCCGTGCCAGCACCGTGCCCCCGTCATCTGCGAGCTCGAGCCACAGACAGCCCGGCTCGTCGACATGCAGGTCCTCGAAGGTGATCGCCCGCTCGCCCGGCGGGTAGTCGAAGCGCTCGGGCAGGTTGGCGACCGCCAGGTTAGTACGCAGCCGCAGGGCGCCGCTTGCCCTGTCGGTCGGGTTGCCCCACAGGTCCTCGGCCTTCACCCCGAGCTGGAACCGCTCGCCGGGGCGCCGCAGCGTCGGCAGGACCGCGCGCCACCGCACCGGCGGCCCCGGCACGATCGACACGCTCGGGGTCTGCGCCAGCGGCAGGTAATGGCCGGTGGCGCAGACATCCACCACCACCTTGTACTCGAAGTGGGTCTCGCAGTGTGTCTGCATCAGGGCGCCGGACGACCCGCCCGAAGTGTCACCGATTGTCACCGTGACGGTATCGCCCTCGCGCAGGCAACCCTTGATCACGGTGACCTGCAGGCACTTGTTGCGCGGGCGCCAGCCACCGGTCGGCAGGTAGGCAACCCGCAGGCCGGCGCCGTTGCTCGCGACCGCGGTCACGTAGTTCGGCGCTTCGGGATCATGGACCTGCAGCCGGCCGCTGTCGCCGACCGAGCGCAGCACCACCCTCAGGCTGCCGGTATCGTCCATGCCGTGGCGGCCGACCGTGTAGACGATGGACAGCGTCTGGGTGCTCCGCGCCGTCACCGAGCCGGACGGATCCATGGTCACGTGACCGTAGAGCACAGGATCCTCGGAGGGCCGGGCGTCACTCCACACCTCGGCCATCATTGCCGGATCGACCCTGGTCGGATCGTTGGTCGTCGCAATTGCCATGATCGCGCCCTCCGTCTACGCCATGCCCACCGGTGCGTCGGAGGCGTCGAGTTCGATGCCGCCATGACCGCCGCCTGCCCCGGGTTGCCCGATCACCCCGGCCAGCAGGTCGATCGGCGAGGTCACGAACTCCCTGAACGTGCGGTTGTCGGACACCCAAAACTCCTGGCGCGCAAACCCCTTCTCGACCTGGCACTGGACGAAGGCCGGGTCACGTTCGCCGTCCCGGACGATCAGGGCCAGCCGGTCGTGGATGTCGACCCGGGGCGAGATGAAGACCTCGCCGAGGCAACGGACATTTTCCGGGGAGACAGCGACCACGAGGTCGAAGTCGCTGGCGCGCACCGACCGTCCGGGTTCGGCCAGGTTTCCGAGCGCGTCTGCCATTCGCCTGGCCACCGGGCATCCCCGCCTTCTCTTCGCCTCTCCCGGAATGCGGCCTGCGCCCCGCGGGGACACCGCGTCAAGGTCCGGGGGCGTCCCCGGTGCGCGCCGCACCGGGGTCCGCGCCCTGCGCGTCAGTCGATGTAGTCGGCCTTGATCTTCCGGTAGGCCGCATTCTCCTCCGCCATGAAGTCGCAATGGGTCTTGCGATCCCACCAGATCGGCTTGAACCCGAACTTGCCACCGAAGGCGGCGAAGGCCTCGCTCTTCGCCGCCTTCTCCATCAGGGCAGAGACGGCATCGAGCAGCTCCTCGGGTGTGTCCTTTGGCACGAACAGCCCACGGACAGTACCGATTTCGACCCCGACACCGTGCGCGTCGATGGTCTCGGCGCCCCGGACCGGTTCGTAGACGATGTCGGCCAGGCCGCCGCCCGAGCCGATCACGTTCACGTCACCCGACTTGACCGCGTCGAGCAGCACCGGGGAGTGGATGACGCCGATCGACACCTGGTTGCCAAGGATCGCCTTCTTGAGCGGCCCTCCCCCATCGAACGGGATCACCCGCGCGTCGATCCCGTTCACGCCCATCAGGGCCTGCGCCAGCACGTTGTGGGCACTGGCGAGCGAACCGACACCCACGGTGAGCTCTCCCGGCTGGCCGCGCGCGGCCTCGAAGAACTGGTCGATGGAGGTAATCCCGCTGTCCCGGTGCGCAAGGATCCAGGTCGGGGTCCTGTAGATGGCGCCAAGGCAGGCGAAGTCGTCGTAGTTGTACGGTGTGTTCTGGAAGATGATGGCCGAGTTCATGTCGCTCGAGCCGTTGAGCAGGATCTGCAGACCGTCGGGTCGCGCCTTCTTCATGTGCATGTGGGCCCGGTTGCCGTTGCCGCCGGTCAGGTTGTCAACCACCACCGCCTGGTCGATCTGCTCCTCGAGCGCGGCGGCAAAGCCGCGGGCGATGGTGTCGGTTCCACCGCCGGCACGCCACGGCACGATGATGCGCACGGTATCGGACGGATACTCGGCGACAGCCGCGGTCCATGCCGCAAGCACGGTAGCGCCAGCGACGGCTACGGCGATAAGCGGGTTTCTCATGTCGTCTCACTCCCCTTGTCCAGTCCTGCTTCGGTACCAGCCGGCCGCGCACGCGTCGCCCGCCAGATTTCGTTGGATACCAGCAGGACGATGATCGCGCACAGCAGCATGCGCGGCCAGGTATCCACGAACACGGCCCAGTCGCCGTTCGAATAGGCGAGGCCAAGCCTGACATTGTATTCGATGATCGGGCCGAGCACGGCGCCCAGCACGATCGTCACCACCGAGAAGCCGCACTTCTCAAGGAAGAACCCGGCAACGCCGCAGGCGAGCGCGACATAGATCGGGAACGGGCCGTTGTCGGCGGCGAACGCCCCGATCGAGGCAAACACGATGATGAAGGGAAACAGCAGCGAGCGTTCCTGGCGCAGCACCCGGATGATGGCGCGGCTCGCGCCCCAGCCGACGAAGAACATCATCACCGTGGCCACCAGGATTGCGACAAGGATGCCGTAGACCAGCGACGCGTTGTTCTGCATCAGCATCACGCCGGGCTCGAGCCCGTGCAGGATCATGGCGCCCAGCATGACCGCGGTCGAACCGTCGCCCGGGATGCCCAGCGTCAGCATCGGGATCATGGTGCCGCCGGTGGTGGCGTTGTTCGAGCTCTCGGGCGCGATGATGCCCTCCGGCACACCGGTGCCAAAGGCCTCCGGCGGCGGGTTGCGGGACTGGTTGCGCACCGTGGCGTAGGACAGGAAGGTCGACCCGTCGGCGCCCACCCCCGGGATGGCGCCGACCAGCACCCCGTAGCCGGTACCGATCGACCAGGCCCGCCAGCGCCGGAAGAAGGCGGCTGGCGACGGCAGCCTGATCTTGGAGGTGCGTGCGGCGATCTCCGACCTGCGGCCGATCATCTCGAGGTCGCTCAACACCACGGTGATGCCGAAGAACCCGACGAGCACGGCTGCAAACGGCAGTCCGGACGCCAGCATCGGATGCGAGAAGGTGTAGCGTTCCACACCGTCCTGGATGTCGTAGCCGACACTGGCGATCAGAAGTCCGAGCAGAACCCCGATGAGTCCGCGGACCATCGAGCCGCGCACGAAGGCCGACACCAGCACCAGGCCGGCGATACCGATCAGGGCGATGTCGGCGGGTTCCGAATGCAGGGCGACCGACGCGATGAAGGGCACGAAGCTCACCGCCACCACCCAGCCGAACAGACCGCCCATGGTCGATGACATCACGGAGTAGCCGATCGCCTCGCCGGCGCGGCCCTTCTCGGCCATGGGGAACCCGTCGAGCGCGGTGCAGGCCGCGGCCGGCGTTCCCGGCGTGCGCAACAGGATCGAGGCGTAGGACCCGCCGAGCTTGGTCCCGACGTAGATGCCGATCATCAGCTGGAAGGCGCTGATGGTCTCCATGGTGTAGGTGATCGGCAGCAGCACGATGATCGCCATCGGCGAGGACAGCCCCGGCAGGGCGCCGACCAGGATCCCGAGCACGGTGCCGACCAGGATGTAGAGCAGCGGCCAGAACGCCGCGGTCCCCGCAAAGGCCTCGAGCAGACCGTCAACCATCAGCGCGCGCCCGTGAGCCGGTAGAGATCATTGAGCACGGGCGTCAGGGGATCCCAGAGGAGCCCGGTCATCGGCAGCTTGAGCACGCCGACGAACAGGATCCACAGCAGCAGGCCGCCGACCAGCGCCAGGACCAGGTTGTGGCCGAGGTGCCGGCGACCGAGAATCCGGAGCACCGCGAACAGGAGCAGCGGTGTCGAGAGAGCAAAGCCCACTGTCTCGATGCCGAGCGCGTAGAGCAGGATGCAGATCACGCACAGGACCCTGCGGATCACCGTGCGAACAGTCTCGCGGCGATCGCCGGATGACTCGCTCACCGCGGACGCGGGCACGCGACGCACCCGGCGTAGAGTCGAGGCTCCGAGCAGGGCAACGAGGAACAGCAACAGACCGGAGTAGATGAAGGGAAGGCTGTGGCGTGTCAGTCCGCCCGGCCCGGTGACGACCTCGGTTGCGGTCGGATTGACGAACAGGAAACCACCGACACCGACCGCAGCCAGTGCGGCAACCAGCGCAAGGTCCCTCACCGCCTCCCGGGCGCGGGGGTCCGCCATCGGTCAGTCCGCGAATTCCGGAGTCTGTCCCGGGGCGGGCGAATAGCCGAAGTCGCCCCGTTCCAGCACCGCCGTGCGTCCGCCGTGCTTTTCCAGGGTCCTGGCCTGGTCGGCCCGGGCCCGGCGATCGACCTCCCCGGGGTCGCAGATCTCGCGCAACCGCGCCTCGAGACGGGCCCTGACATCGACGTGGTTCGGATCGCCGGCAAGGTTCCGGCACTCGTCCGGATCGGCCTCGAGATCGAACAGTTCGGGTTCCATGCCGTGAAAGTACACCAGCTTGTAGCGACCCTCGCGCACCATGTAGTTGGCAGCGACCGAGGCGGCGGCATGGTACTCGGAAAACACCACCCGGTCCCGTTCGGCGCCGTCGGCGATCTCGAACAGCGAACACCCGGGCAGGTCGGCGTCATCGGGATGCCGCTTGCCGCCGACCGCATCGATGATGGTCGGGTGACAGTCGACCAGGCTGACCAGGGTGTCGACCCTGCTGCCGGCCTCGATCTCCGGGCCGGCCATGATGAGCGGGACCGCGGCAGATTCCTCGAACATGGTCGACTTGCCCCACAGGCCCCGCTGGCCCAGCGCCTCGCCGTGATCGGAGGTGTAGATGACCCGGGTGTCGCCCGCCAGACCGGCCTGTTCGATCCCGTCCAGCACCAATCCGACGTTGTGGTCGAGAAAACTGCACAGTCCGAGATAGCCGGCAACCGCCTTGCGAACCCGGTCCTCGTCGAAATACGCGTCGTAGTTCATCGCGCGGCGCAGCGCCGCGTAATAGGGATGGTCCGGGCGTTCGTCCTGCGCGTAGAGCGCCGGCCACGGAATGTCGGCCTCGGGGTAGAGGTCGTAGAACTCCGGCGGCGCGATAAGCGGAAAATGCGGACAGACGAACGAGACGAACAGCACCCACGGCCGGTCGCGGTGGCGCGGCGCTTCCTCGGTGAGCCAGCGGACCGCCTCCCCGGCAATGCGCCGGTCGTAGGCGGTGTAGGTCGACTCGCCGCGTCCGACGTCCCGGGCGAACCGGGCGGCGGCCTTGCGCTCGGGCATGTCCTCGCGGATCAGTCCGGCCAGGTCTCCCAGGCCGTCGACCACATGCAGCGGAATGAGCTCCTCGTCGAACCCGTTGTCGTCCTTGCTGTCGCGGTAGTGGAGCTTGCCGATCGAAGTGACCCGGTGTCCCTGGTCGATCAGTCGGTGCCCCCAGCTCGGGACGGCGCCATCGTAAGGATCGGCATTGTCCCAGTAGCCGCAGTCCTGGACGTACCGGCCAGTCGCGAAGCTCGCCCGCGCAGGTACGCAGATCGGGCAATTGGTGTAGGCGTTCGCAAACAGGGTGCCCGATGCGGCAAGCCGGTCCATGTTCGGGGTCCTGACCACAGGGTGACCGACAGTTCCCATAAAGGCCGAGTTGTGCTCATCCGACATGATGAACACCAGGTTTTTCGGTGTCATTGCTGCTCCCTGGTGCCGAATGCCGGGTGGCTGGATCGTCTGCCCGGCTGCGCCGGGCATACCATTGCGCAGGAAGACTGGCAAAAACAACCACCTGCACCTGCGACTTTGCGGCGGTCCTCTCCCGGTGTTCCGTGTGCCCCAGGGGGCAAATCCCGCCTTCGGTGCGCCGGACCCGACCTCCGGTACTCCGATGCGTGCCGCCTCCCTCGCACCGGGTCCGGTTCGGTCATGCGCGGTGCGAGAGACGTCAGCCCGGTCCGTGAATCATCGGAAACCCCGCGGGATACCCCTTCCTTGAGGGAGAGGAGGAACGCGAGAGCGGCCGTTGGCTGCTTCCCGCTGTGATTTGACGTCATCGGCGATCACGGAAAGGGGCGCGCCGCCACAGGAGGCCGCGAAGTATGACGGCGACCAGAGGACGCCCTTGTGGGAGCGGCCGGTGATTTCAGGGCGGTTCTCGCGCAGAAGGCGGCTGGGCACGCGCTTGAGACTGTTGACCAACCGCGACAAGGCAACCTTGGGTGGGTACTGCACCAGCAGGTGAACGTGATCGTCCTCGCCATCGCATTCGATCAGTTCCGCCTCGAAATCCCGGCAGACCGTGGCAACGATCCGCGACAG
>MPMT01000102.1 GCA_002238645.1 Alphaproteobacteria bacterium bin52
GGGCCGTCGAAAACAATGCGGCGCCAGCTCCGTTTGCTCGACAGCAACAACCAGCGCCGCACCCCCCGAGCCATGCAAGGCGCCGCCCGAAGGCGCAGTATCGTGCCTGTTCGCGCCGACGCCCCTCCGACACCACCCACGACCAAGCAACAGACCGCGACCGAAACCCATCAAACAACGCGAGCACACCACCATCAGACACCGCAAGCACACTCACCAGGCAAGTGGCAACGCCGGGCGCCGGGCCTGCATGCGCACGGTCACCACACGGCGTGGAAACTCCATGGCTCCGCGCGAAGACGGTGCACTGTTTTCACGATACTGACACCGTGGCCTCACTCCGGGGCGATATCCCTTGCCGCACCTGCGCGGGGTCCGACCGCGCCCGGTCCAGCGTTGGACAAACCTGCCAATCCGGACTCAGAACAGCCGGTTCAGCAGTCCTTCCTTCCTGCGCTCGATCGTCGGGGTTTGGCCTTCGGTTACCGGCCGGCCCGCCGCCGCGTTTCGCTGCAGCCGCTCCCGCTCCTTCACCGGATCGATCACGGAGGCCTCCGGCGTACGGTCATTCCAGAACAACAGCCGATCGACGAAGGTCTCGTCCTCGTACACGAAGACGCCACCCTCGCGGTTCAACCGCTCGCGGATTTCGGGATCGGCGGTGTCGAGCGCCAGCAGGCCGCGCAGTGCTCCCGCTTCGGGGCCGGTGTCCTCGGGCGCCTGTCGTCCCGTGATCAGGGACCGGGCCTCGTCCCGGCGCGATGGTTCCTGCGGCCGCTCGGCTCCCGGCGCGGGCGGGCGAACCCGGAAGTCCGGCGGCACGCTCAACGGTGCGCGCGAGCGGACCGCAAACTCGTCGGGCGGGTTCTTGGCGTATCCGAGCGACTTCCTCACCTGATCACAGCCCGAAAGACCGAGCCCCAGAATCACCAGGCAAGGAAGGACAATGCGAAGGCAATGACGGTGGACCATCTCGATAGCCTTTCCCGATTGCATCACCGTTCTCACGCATACCGGCGCGGTGGTGTGCGTACGCCATCCAGCAGCAGCAGGCCGACTCCGATTGTAATTCCTGCATCGGCAATGTTGAAGGCCGGCCAGTGCAGCCCGGCGACATGAAGATCGACAAAGTCGATGACCGCACCGAAGCGCAGCCGGTCCACGATGTTGCCCACCGCACCACCGATGACCGGCGCGAGGGCAATCACCACGGCGCGCTGGCGGGACCACAGCAGCCAGGCCAGCAGCCCGAGGCTGACCAGTGCCGCAAACCCGGTCAGCACCAGCGGCATCGCCGGCCAGTCTCCGGCAAGGAAACCGAAGGCAACACCGGTATTCCACACCGGCACGAGGTTGAGGAACGGCGTGACCTCGATTACCTGCGGCGGTGAAAACCAGCCGGCCAGCGCCCACGCCTTGGTGACCTGGTCAACGGCGATGACCAGCAGGATCAGCAGAATGGCGACAATCCGTGTCCTGCGCGAGGCCACGCCGCGGCCCGTCAGGCCTGCACACCGGCGCTCATCGCACGGCGTACCGCGTCGGCACAC
This sequence comes from Alphaproteobacteria bacterium bin52, assembly GCA_002238645.1. Lineage (GTDB taxonomy): Bacteria > Pseudomonadota > Alphaproteobacteria > Thalassobaculales > Thalassobaculaceae > Bin52. Next base: position 1,551 of record MPMT01000102.1, read on the forward strand.
CTGCCGCACACCGGGTCGGACCCCGCCACTACCTCCGGCAGGACCTTCCAGCACCTCTCGCATTTCCCGCCCGCGGCCAGGCCGGGGACGACCGCGACATCATCGACGTCGGCAAGCCGGAACGCCTCGTCCGGCGCCGGGCCGGTGACCAGGTCGGCAGCCGAGGTGATGAACAGCTCGGCCGAATCGAGTCCCTCGAACAGGGCCAGAACATCGTCGGTGACATGGACCACCGGATAGGCCTGCAGCGACGCGCCGATGCGCCGTTCCGCGCGCTCGAGTTCGAGCGCCCCCGTCACCACCCGGCGCACCTCACGCACCCGGGACCACTTGCGCGCCAGTTCTGCATCGAACCAGTCGGCGGGAATCTCGGGGAAGGTGCGCAGATGCACGGAGTTTTCCGGATCGCGCACCCGGTGCTGCCAAGCCTCCTCGGCCGTGAAACACAGGATCGGCGCGAGCCAGGCCGTCAGACAGTCGAATACCCGGTCGAGCACGGTGCGGGTTGCCCGGCGCCGGACCGCATCCGCCGCGTCGCAATAGAGCGCGTCCTTGCGGACGTCGAAGTAGTACGCGGACAGGTCCGAGGCGCAGAACCGGTGCAGTTGCGTAAACATGGCGTGGAAGTCGAAGCGGTCGACGCAGTCGCGGACCACCTGGTCGAGTTCGGCCAGCCGGTGCAGCACCCAGCGATCGAGTTCCGGCATCTCGGCCGGCGCGAGGACTTCATGCTGCGAGAACCCGTGCAGGTTGCCGACCAGGAAGCGCAGGGTATTCCTCAGCCGGCGATACAGGTCGACCTGACGCTTCACGATCTCCGGGCCGATCCGCAGGTCTTCCGAGTAGTCGGATCCGACCACCCACAACCGCAGGATGTCGGCCCCGGATTCCTCGACCACGTCTGCCGGCGCGGTGACATTGCCCAGCGACTTCGACATCTTGCGCCCGTTCTCGTCCAGCACGAACCCGTGGGTCAGGACCGCGTCGAAAGGCGCTCGCCCCCGGGTGCCGCAGGATTGCAGCAGCGATGTGTGGAACCAGCCGCGATGCTGGTCCGATCCCTCGAGGTAGAGCGAGGCCGGCCACTGGAGTTCCGGCCGGGCCTCGAGTACGAAACTGTGGGTCGAACCGCTGTCAAACCATACCTCGACTATGTCGCGGACCTGCTCGTAGCGGCTGGCATCGTGGTCGGACCCGAGAAAGCGTTGCGGGTCGGACGAGTACCAGGCGTCCGAGCCCTCTTCCTCGAAGATCTGTGCCGTACGGTCGATCACCGCCTGGTCGCGCAGGGGCTCACCTGTGGTCCTGTCAACGAACACCGGGATCGGTACCCCCCAGGCTCGCTGGCGCGACACGCACCAGTCGGGTCGCTGCTCGATCATCGACCGCAGGCGGTTGCGTCCGCCCGTCGGCACGAACCGGGTGTTGTCGATCGCAACCAGCGCCTTGCCGCGCAGGTCGTTGGTTTCCATCGAGATGAACCACTGCGGTGTGGCCCGGAAGATGAGTGGTGCGCCGGACCGCCAGGAGTGCGGATAGCTGTGGACGAGGTGACCGGTGGCCAGCAGACCACCGGCATCGCGGATCAGATCGGCAATCCGCCCGTTGTCACGGAACACGTCCATCCCCGCGACCAGCGGCATATGCTCAAGGAACCGGCCCGCGTCATCGACGGTGGCCGTGACCGCGAGGCCATGGGCGCGCCCGAGTTCGAAGTCGTCAGCGCCGGCGCCCGGCGAAATGTGCACGAGTCCGGTCCCCTGTTCGAGTGTGACGAACGGGGCCGCCAGCAGCGGCACGTCGAAATCGTAGCCCTGGCCGCGCAACGGGTGGGCCGCCACCGTGCCCGCCAGCGCCGTGCCCGGCAGGCGCGCGATCTCGCGGGTATCCGTGATCCCCGTCTCGGCGCAGACACCGGCGAGGAGCTGTGCCGCAACCACGATCCGCTCGCCGACCACCGCGAGGCTGCCCTCCCCGACCGCCGTCACCTCGTGCACGGCGTAGACGAACTCCGTACCGTAGGCGATGGCCCTGTTGCCAGGCAGGGTCCAGGGCGTTGTGGTCCAGATAAGTGCGCTGGCGCCGTCGAGTTCTGGCCGCGAGGGAGTGATCACCGGAAAGCGGACATGCACCGTGGTCGAACGATGGTCGTGGTATTCCACCTCGGCATCGGCGAGCGCGGTCTTCTCCGCGACCGACCACAGCACCGGCCTCGCTCCCGCGTAGAGTCCGCCGTTCATCAGGAACTTGCCGATCTCGCGCGCAATCTGCGCCTCGGCGGAATTGCTCATGGTCGTATACGGGTTTTCCCAGTCGCCGCCGACACCGAGCCGCTTGAACTCGCGGGTCTGGACCTCGATCCACTGCCTGGCGAACTCCCGGCACTGGCTGCGGAACTCGTTGACGGGGACCGAATCCTTGTCGAGCCCCTTCTCGAGATACCCCTCCTCGATCTTCCATTCGATCGGCAGGCCATGACAGTCCCAGCCGGGCACGTAGATCGAGTCCTTGCCGGACATCTGCTGCGAACGGTTGATCACGTCCTTCAGGATCTTGTTGAGCGCATGGCCCATGTGAAGGTGACCGTTCGCATAGGGCGGCCCATCGTGCAGGATGAACTTCTCGCGCTCCCGACCCTGCTCGCGCAGGCGGCGCTCCAGGCCGATCCGCTCCCACTGGGCAAGCAGTTCGGGTTCACGCCGGGGCAGTCCCGCCCGCATCGGAAAGTCGGTCTTCGGCAGGAACAGTGTCGTCTTGTAGTCCGTGGTCATGTCGTGCAGTGCGCTCCCGCAAGAAGCGGTCCATTGTGTTCCGAAAGACGGCTTCGCGCCGCGTCCGCATCCGCGGCGATGCGGGCCTTCAGTTCATCAAGACCGCTAAATCTCATTTCGGGCCGAATGAAGTCAATCAGGTGCACCTCGAGTTCCCGGCCGTACAGGTCGCGGTCGATGTCAAACAGGTGCACCTCGAACAGCGCTCCGCGGTCATTGACCGTCGGTCGCCGACCGAAGTTGGCCACACCCGGAACCACGGTCCCGTCCAGCCCGACCCGAACCGCGTAGACGCCGTGCGCCGGCTGCTGGAGGTCGACGATCCGCAGGTTGCAGGTCGGGAATCCGATCGTCCGGCCGCGCCGGTCACCTTCCTCGACCGGGGCGCGGAAACTCCACGGCCGCCCCAGCAGTTCCGCCGCGCCCGTCGGGTCCCCTTCGGCCAGGCACTGCCTGACGCGGGTCGACGAGTAGACCGCACCGTCACCCTCCGAAACCGCCGGAACACAGGTCACGCCGATCCCGGCGTCCCGCCCGAGATGCTCAAGCACCTCCGGGGTCCCGCGACGCCGATGCCCGAACACGAAGTCATAGCCGCACACGACATGACACACCCCGAGACCGTCCCTGATCACGTCGGTCACGAACGCCGCGGCCGAAAGCTGGGAGAACGCATGGTCAAACGGAAGTTCGAACAGCAGTTCGACGCCAAGGCGGCGGAACATCGCGGTCCGGGTCGCGCTGCTGGTCAGCCGGAACGGGACCGCTTCGGGCTGGAACAGCATGCGCGGGTGCGGCTCGAAGGTGAGGACCGCGTAGGTCAGCCCGCGGTCGCGCGCGATCCCCGCCGCCTCGGCGAGCACCTTCTGGTGTCCGAGATGCACACCGTCGAAATTGCCGACGGCGGCCACCGCGCCCCGGTCGTCCGGGGTAACCAGCTCGAGGGTATGGAGTATGCGCATGACCTCAGGAATGTCGGGCGGCCCGGGAAACGCCAGTCGACCAGATGCGCGTACTCCGGGACAGTCTCATGACGCGCGGGCAGAACACGCTGGCTTATACAGCGCCACCCCCGGCCCGACAACGCGTTCTCCGGCCCGGGTCAGTCGAGGATGAAGTGCGGCACGAAACAGGCGTCGTCGGTGGTCACCATTCCGTCGTCCTCGCGAATTCCCATGCCGGCGGCTTCGCTGGCAACCAGCCAGACCCCGCACATCGGCCGGCGGCCGGCATGCGAGGGCAGCGGCGCCAGCGCCTGGACCACGTAGCCTTCCTCACCGTACTCACCGCCAGTCTCCGCGACGACCCGGCCGTCCTCGACCAGGCGCAGGTTGGCGCCCTCGCGCGAAAGCAGGGGCTTGCGGACATGATGACCGGACAGACCCGCAGCTCCCGGGTCGTCCTGGAAAAAGGTCGGCAACAGGTTCGGATGTCCTTCGAACATCTCCCACAGCAGCGCCATCAGGCCCTTGTTGGACAGGACTGCCTTCCAGCCCGGTTCGATGAACCTGGTTCCGGAGCCGGGGATCCGGTCTCCGAACTCCTCGGCCATCAGCCATTCCCAAGGGTAGAGCTTGAACAGCCACGCCACCGGTCTGTCGTCGGCATCGGTAAACTGCCCGCTTCCGGCAAGCCCGATGTCCTCGACGAACATCCGGCAGGTCGCAAGACCGGCCTGGCGCGCGCAATCCTCGACATATTCGACCGTGCCGAGATCCTCCTCGGAGTCGCGCGCGCAGGCAAGGTGCAGCACCCCGTCGATGCCGATGTGCCCGAGCGCGTCGACCAGGCGCTCGTGCAGGGAATTGAACTGGTCCACGCCCGCGGGAAGGATGCCCTGTTCCATCGCCTGCTCGAGCCAGACCCACTGGAAGATCGAACTCTCGTACAACGCGGTCGGCGTATCGGCATTGTATTCGAGCAGTTTCGCCGGACCGGCGCCATCGTAGCAGAAGTCCATGCGACCGTAGAGATTACGCTCGCCGTCAGCCCAGCTCTCGGCAACATAGCTCCAGAAGCGCTGCGGAATCGCGAGGCGCTCGAGCACGCTCTCGTCCGCGACCGCGCGCTCCACCACGCTGAAGCACATCTGCTCGAGTTCCTCCGCCGGGTTCTCGAGGTCTTCCTCGATCTGGCGCAGCGTGAAGCGGTAGGCGTGGGTCTCGTCCCAGTAGCGTTCACCGTCCGGGGTGTGAAAGGTGAACCCGTGTTCGGCGGCAACCTGCTGCCAGTTGCGGCGCGCCGGCAGCGACATTCGCTCCATCAGGCTCCCACCCGGTATCCCGCAGCACGGGCGCGGGCGCCGAATCCACCGCGCTGCTGGGTGTAGAGCTTGGAGGACGGTTTGGCGACGGAGCGTTCGGGAACCAGGGTGCGACCGACCGTCCTGCCCACCGGACGATTGTCCGCGGTCCGGAATGTCTTCGCATCGTCGCGTGAGCGATAGAGCGGCTGGGTGTGGGCCCGGCCACCCATCATCTGCCCCATCATGAAGCCGGCCATCAGCGGCATGAACACGCTGTTGCCGGTGGTGGTGCGATAGGAAGAGGTCTCGCAGGCGCCCTGGCCAAAATCCTCCTCGCAGTCCGTCTGCGATGTATACTTCGGGGCGACCTGCGCGTGCTGGGCCCGGGCGGCGTCGAATTCACGGTAGCACTGATCGGCGACCAGTCCCTGCTCGGCCACGCACTGCTCGACCGTCTCGAACAGGGCGGCCTCGGTCTTGCGTTCCTCGCACGCCGCAAGCGCCAGCGCCGAGGTTCCCATCATCACCAGCGCAATCCTGCGCGATCGCTTCATCACCCGTTCTCCCGTGCAGTCCCCGACCGGCATAGTCGGGCACCACGCCGCTGTGCGCAACACCATGCGATGCGCGCGGATCTGCACATACCGTCGCGTAATCGTCTACACTCGCGGATCCGAACGCCGTTTCGCAAGGAGACTATTCATGACACTCGACGCCGCAGCCGTGGATACCGCCGCGGGTGAACTGTTCAGAGCACGCCGGGACCACGTACGGCTCGACTGGCTGCCGGAGACCTGCCGGCCGGTAGACCGGGAGGACGGCTACGCGGTGCAGTCATCCCTGTTCGACAGGCTGCTTGCCAGCTCGGGCGGTCACCGGGTCGGCTACAAGATCGGCGCGACCAACCCGGCAGCCCGGGAGATGCTGGAAACCGACCAGGCGTTCGCCGGCAGCCTGCTGTCAACGTTGTGCCATCCCGGCCCGCATGTCATCAGCGCGGCCGAATGGCACGTCATCGTCGTCGAACCCGAGATCGCGGTTCGCCTCGGCCGGGACCTGCCGGCCACCGGCTCGCCACACACCCCGACCTCTGTCGCCGACGCGGTCGAGGCGGTCGCACCGGCGATCGAGGTGGTGACCTCCCCGTTTCCGGTCTGGAACCAGGCGGGGATCGGCTGCATCATTGCGGACAACGGCGCGAACGGGTGCTGGGTGCACGGACCGTTCCAGGCCGAACATGCGTCCATTGACCTCGCCGCGATCGACATCACGCTCTCGATCAACGGGGAGGTGGAGAAGAGGGGGACCGGGAGCAACGTCGACGGCGGGCCGCTGGTGGTGCTCGCGTGGCTTGCGAACGAGCTGAACTCCAGGGGCAGTGCGCTCAAGGCCGGCGACCTGGTGACGACGGGCTCGACGACACAGCCCGTACCCGGCGCGGCCGGCCAGGAATTCGTTGCCGACTTCGGCGTCCTCGGGAGCTGCCGCCTCACCATTACCTGAACCGGCGCAGGCCTGCGGATGGAGACCTTTCATGCGTGCCGCACACAGCGTGGTCATGGCCGCGATCCTCCTCACGGGCCTGCTTGCGACCGGTACGGCACGGTCCGCAGAGAACCTCTACGGGGCGATGGTCTGGACCACCCGCACCTGGGGCGCTGCCATCGACCGGAGCGTGGACGAGGCCCTGTCCGGCGCGCTGGCCGCCTGCACGCAGGCTGTGGAGGAACTCGACCCGGGATCACGGAAACCGTTCGCGCACTACTACGCGCCGGCAAGCGAGGATCGGAAGCGACGGGAACACCGGAACGACTGTTCCGGCAGCATCGGGACAGTAGGAGGCGTTGCCGCCGAACACCATGCCGATGTCAGGCGCCACAACTCGCTGCAGCACCTGCTGCGGCGCGATGGCCTGCAGCCGGACGATGTCCTGATCGGCCCGTTTCATGTCGCTGCAAAATGGGCGGTCCTGTTCTCGCCGGGTTTCGCGGATGCGCCCGCCTTGTCAGTTCTGACCCCGTTTGCCGGATTGCGCATGAAGACCGCATCGGTCGAGCACGCGTTCCGCAAGCTCGACCCCAACAACTTCCACAACGAGGTATTCGCACCCGGCGAGTACGTGTCTTCGCCGACACGGGTCAGGGCACGCTGTGTCGCTTTCGGCAAGGTGTACTGCCTTCGCGACCAGGCGATCGGGCGGGACCAGGGACAGATGATCCTCGGGTTCGGCGACACGGCCGAGGAAGCGGCCAGACGCTGGAAGGCGGTGGTCGGGATCCTGGAGGATATGGAGGCCGGCAAGACCACCACCGAGCTCAGGCACGGTTGCCCGATCAGGATCGGAGAGACCAGGGCCTACACCTGCATCGGCGAGAACGCCGGCGCGAGGGCACGCGGGTCGTAACCGGGTTCGGGGCGCGTCCCGAAGGGACTCAGGGCCAGCGTACCGGCACGTTCTCCCTCCCGTCAGTCCGATGGCGGGGCACAGGCCCGGTCGGCCTGACGTCACCCGGTGTACCATTGTGCCGGGTCGGGGCCCGCGCGAGGGACAGCACCGGGTCAGGCCCGACGGCATTCCCGGCCGGAACACGGCGTCTATGCTCGTGGAGGAAAGGCATTGGCCCTCCGGTGAAGCGAGAACTATCGGTGGAGCGACAAGCCCTACCGGATATCCCCGTCCTTCAGGCCGGGGAAGATGTTAAGGTCGGGTAGGCCACTGGCGCGCGCATCCTTAGGTGAAGGCTTATCCGGTCCCGCTCTTTCGATTGCGGGTGGGAGCGCAGTTCCACCATAGACCACGTTTCCAGCGGCCCCCCTGAAATTCCGTACGTCCGGTTTTCCCGGGTACGGCTTCAAGCATCAGGCACCTCTCAGTTCGGTACGGGGCCTTCCGCAGCGTCGTCGAGGTAAAGGCTGACCCAGCCATACCCCCGATCGGGCGCCGCGTTTGCTCCGCCCTTCGACGGTGCCGCCCACCGACTGATCGTCCGTCACTGCGTACGGACGCATCGGCTGCACACATCGCCACCTGTGCCCTGAGGTCCTCGCTCAGGGCGGGTTATGTTGTCCCGCCCCTCGTCGCTTACTCGACCT
>MPMT01000015.1 GCA_002238645.1 Alphaproteobacteria bacterium bin52
TGCCACCGGCAGGGAGAACGGCAGGGCGGCGGCAGGACCGCACCCCCGAAGCACAGCCCCCGCCCTGCCACGCCGAGCTCCGGGAACGGGTCGAAAGCAACCGCGAGACCGCTACCCGCCGCGACGTGGCCGGGAGGGCGGGTGCGGTCCGTCGAGAAACACCGGGGAGGATCGACGAAACCGCAGGGAGGCTCTTCGGGCACGCGAATACGGAATCCGCCGGCGTTCCACGCTCTTGCGAACGCCGGTGCCGGAACAGGACTTCGGTTGCATCCGGCGCCAGGCTCGCCGGCGATGCGTCCTCATGTCCGGGCGACGCCCGGATGACGGCGCGTCGCCAGGGCAATACCGCGCGTGCCGACGTCAAGCAGGGGTCGGCGGTGCCGATGCGCGAGGCCGGCGGGCGGCCCGCCGTGGTTCCGGCGGACAACCGCGATTCTGACCCGCGTCCGGCGGAGACCGGACCGGTCGCGGTCACCGGGGTACCTGCGCGGGGAGGGGCTGCCCGGCCCGCGGCCCGCGAACAGGCCCGGAAGAAGACAGCGTGATGCTGTCGGGCATTCGGCACAGGTCCCCGAGCGATATTCCCAGGAATTCCTGGGTGGACCGCATCCTGCCGGCTCCGGCGCGGCCCTATGCCCGGCTGATGCGGCTCGACCGCCCCATCGGGACCTGGCTTCTGCTTCTGCCCTGCTGGTGGGGGCTTGCGCTCGCCTGGCAGGTCACGCCGGACGCGGAGGGCCTCGCCTGGCTGTGGGCCCTGTTCACGCTTGGCGCCATCGTCATGCGCGGTGCGGGGTGCACCGTCAACGACCTGTGGGACCGCGACTTCGATCGCCGGGTCGCCCGCACCGCGGATCGCCCGATCGCGTCCGGCGCCATCAGCGTGCGCCGGGCCCTGGTCTTTCTCGGTGTGCAGCTGGTGTTCGGCCTGTTGATCCTGCTGCAGCTGAACGACACCGCCCGTGTCCTGGGCGTGGCGGTGCTGGTGCTGGTTGCGACCTACCCGCTGGCGAAGCGGGTGACCTCATGGCCGCAGTTCGTCCTCGGTCTCGCCTTCAACTGGGGCGCGCTGATGGGATGGGCGGCGGTGACCGGGGAAGTCGCCGTGACCTGCGCGGTGCTGTATGTCGCCGGCATTGCCTGGACGCTCGGCTACGACACCATCTATGCCCACCAGGACAAGGAAGACGACGCGATGATCGGGGTGAAGTCGTCGGCGCTGGCGCTCGGCGCGCGCACCCGGCCGTTCCTGTTCGCATTCTACGCCGTGACCGTCGCGGGCCTGGCCGCAACCGGACTGCTTGCGGGCCTGTCGTGGGTGTACTTCCTCATCCTGCTCGCCGGGGCCGCCCATCTTGCGTGGCAGGCGTACACGGTCGATATCGACGACCCGCACCACTGTCTTGCCAGGTTCCGCTCAAACCGTGACTTCGGCCTCCTCATTGTCGTCGCGATCCTCGCCGGTTGACCGGGCGCGCCGGGCCTGGGCCCGGGCCAGATCGGCACACATGCCGGTGTAGCGTGCCGGGTCGAGCAGTCCGGCGATGTCGGCCGCCGACAGGTGGCGGGTGACCCTGGGGTCGGCGGCCAGCAGTTCGGGAAACCGGCCCTCGTCGCGGCCGGCGGCCTGGGCCGCGTCGTAGACGATGTCGTGGGCGTGCTGGCGGCCGACCTCCTCGCCGAGCGCCAGCATGACCGGTTCCGCCATGATCAGGCCGCCCCCGAGGTCGAGGTTCGCGCGCATGCGTTCCGGTTTCAGAACCAGGCCCTCGAGCAGGATGACCATGCGCGCGAGAATGTCGCCCAGCATCACGCACACCCCGGACTGGGCGTGGCGCATCATCAGCGAGGTCTGCCGGTTGGCCTCGTGTTCGGTCATGACGGTTTCCAGTGCCAGCGGCGTCATGGTCCGGACCTGGGCCGCGAGCGCCATCACGTCCTGGGACAGGTGCGGGTTGCGCTTCTGCGGCATCGTGCTGCTGCCGACGGTGCCCGGCGGGATCGGCTCCTCGACCTCGCCGAATTCCTGTTTCATGCCGGTGTAGATCTCGTTGGCGACCTTGCCGCAGCCCGACGCCAGCAGCGAGAGCAGCAGCACGTGCTCGGCCAGGTGGTCCATGATGCTGCGCGCCGGCACCTCCATTGGTACGAGGGCGAGGTGAACGGCCAGCCGCTCCTGCACCGCCAGCCCGTGATCGCCGAACGAGGCCAGGGTTCCGGCGGCTCCGCCGAGCAGGGCGCGGAATACCCGCGGTTCGCACTGCCCGAGCCGCTCGTCGTGGCGCAGGAACTCGTCGATCCAGACCGCTGCCTTGAGCCCCCAGGTGGCGGGCACGGCGTGCTGGCCATGCGTGCGCCCCGCGACGATCATGTCGCATGACCGATCGGCGAGGTCGGCGAGTGCCGCGAGCACAGACCGCAGCTGGCTGCGGATGATGCGGTGTGCCTTGCGCAGCTGCAGCAGGTCGCCGGTCTGGGTGATGTTCTGGGTGGTGGCGCCCCAGTGGACGTAGCGGCCCGCATCCTCGCCGCAGAGCCGCGCGAGCTCCCAGACCAGCGGAACCAGGGTGTGGGAGGTCCGCCGGAACCCGTCCTCGAGCCGGGCGTGGTCGAAGAGCGCGAGATCGCACCGCGACACGATCACCTCCGCGGCCCCGGCGGGGATCATACCGAGATCAGCCTCGGCGCGGGCGAGTGCCGCCTCGACGTCGAGCCAGGCCTGCCAGCGGGCCTCGGTCGCGAACAGTGCCGCGATCCCGGGGTCCGGAACCCTGTGTGCGGTGGGGTTGTCCTGGGCCATGGCGCCGGCTCCGTGTGCTGTTTTCCCGGCGGGATGGTACCAGCTGCGCCCGGCCAGGGCGCAGCCGGGAGGCCTTCCGGCCTGCCGGCGATGCGTTTTCCGCCCCTGCCCACACGGCCACCCATCCGGATCCGGCCTTGCACGCGGCGCACCGAGGAGCGAGGCCAGGCGACCGATCCCGTGCCCGGTCGTGACGGTTTCCCGCTCGGCGTCAACAGGACTGCGGACAGCTTGCGGTGTCGCGGTCTTGGAGAATCGCGTGATGCCGACAGAGGCATCCGTGACCCGGGTCGCACCATCTGCGCGCACAACGACCATGCACGGCGGCGCCGTCGCAGTGTTTCCTGCCCGCCCGGATCCTGAGACGGGCGGGCGATACCCGTACAGGCGCTGTCCCGGCGGCGATCCGGCTCCCGGCATCGTCGCCGACCCGGTCTGCAATCACGGAGGACCTCACCCGCGGCGGAGGGAAAGGGCTCACCGATGCCCCGCGGCCCTCCGGCCTCGCGTGCGGCGCACACCGTCCGGTACGGGTGCTGGGCGCGGTTCCCGTCCTGCGTCGGGCCAACGGCGATCGGCGGCACGGGGAAGGCGCTGTGCGGCCCGGTATTCCTGCCGCGTCACCACAGGCGCGCACTGGACCGGGTCGTTCCTCGCGGCGCAGAATCGTGCTTCGGCCGCCCCGGAACCCGATGCGGCTGCCCGTGGAGGCGCCCGGGAGCCGTGTTCGCCCGTGCTGCATGATCGGGTTTCCGGGAACGGGATCATTCAGTTGGTGCCGCGCGGGCATGCAGTCGCGGACCAGCGGTACGTGCGCCGGTGTGCGGATTCAGTGGTCCCGGAGGTTCGGGAATCCGGACGAGCCCGCCCGCATGGTCCGGGGCCGGCCGGCCACCTGCATTTCCGGCAGGATCGGGCCGCGGGATCTGGATTCTGCGTTCGTCTGTCCCATCTGTTAATTGTTCGCCCGGGACAGGTGGAAGCGCGGGTGCGTCGCCGCGCTGACGGGTTTCGGCTGACTGTCCAGCGGCCGTGGAGGAGATGTTGCCATGCGGAGGCACCGGAGAACGGCATGAGTTCAGCAAACGCCGAAACCGGCGTTGCCATTGTCGGGTACAGCCACCGACTGCCCGGCGGCATCCGGTCGGATGCCGATTTCTGGAACCTGCTCGGCAGCCGGGAAATCGTCCAGGAGCCGATCACGGACCGATACGGGAGGGGACACCTGCCGATCGGCGGGTTTTCGGGTCCCGGACGCCTCGCAAGCCCGTACGAGGGCTTGATTCGCGACGACGACGAACTGCTGTTCGATCGTGCGTTCTTCGGCATGTCCCACAATGAACTGAGACAGACCGAACCCCAGGTCAGGATGCTGCTCAACTGCGCCTGGGAGGCAATCGAACACGTGGGCTGGGACCTGCACTCGCTGCGCAACAGCTCCACGGGGGTCTTCGTCGGTTCCCAGGTTCCGGCCGTGTCCAACTGGCGGCCGCAGCATGGCGTCACCGAAAACTCCGTGTCCGGTATCAGCCTGGCCATGCTGGCCAACCGGATTTCCTACCACTTCAACCTCATGGGATCGTCGGCCACATACTGCACGGCCTGCTCGGCCGGTCTGACGGCTTTGCACGCGGCGATGAACGCCCTTGCGTGCGGCGACTGCGACCAGGCGCTCGTCGGTGCCGTCACCTATCTGGGCAGCGCCAGGATGAGCAGCGGCTTCAACCTCATGGGGGTCATCAGTCCGGACGGCGCCTGTCACTCGTTCGACGCCCAGGCCAACGGCTACATGCGCTCGGAGGGGGCCTTCGTTTTCGCCATCAAGCCATTGGTTGCGGCCGAGCGGGACGGCGATCCGATCCACGCCGTGATCGAGGCGACGACGGTCAACGCCGCCGGCTCGGCCGATGGCACCGCGGCCCTTGCACCGGGCCGCTACATCAGCGCGCCGACGCGCCACTCCCAGATCCTGCTGATGCGCGAGGCAGCCGCCCGGGCCGGCCGGACACCGGGCGAGTTCGACTACATCGAGGCACACGCCACCGGGACCGCGGTCGGAGATCCCATCGAAGGCAACGCCATCGCCGAGGCATTCGGCGGGGTCGAACGCGAGGTCTCTCTCCGGGTTTCCAGTGTCAAGAGCAATATCGGACACATGGAAGCCGCCGCCTTCCACTGTGCCCTGCTCAAGGTTGTCCTGATGATGCAGCGGCGCACCTTCGCACCGGTATCGAAGAACTTCCAGGTGCCAAACCCGGAGATCGACTTCGATAGCTGTCCCATGCGGGTACAGACAGAATGCGAGCCCTTCCCCGAGGGTCCGGTGGTCATCGGCATCAACTCGTTCGGCTTCGGCGGAGCGAACGGACACTGCGTGGTGCGAGAGTACCGGCCGTTGCGGCCCAGGCTCTGGTCGGTGCCCCTGGCGCCTGACGCCGGCTACATGATCCCGCTGTCGGCACGCACACCCGGTGCGCTCGCCGAAAGCGCCCGGCTCCTGGCAGGGGCGCTCGACGCGAAACCGCTGGATCTCTACACGCTCTCGGGCAACCTCAGTCGTCGACGGACCCATTTCGCGGCGCGTGCCGCCTTTGTCGTACGCGACCGCGAGGAACTTGGCCGCGCCCTGGAGGCGTTTGTCGAGGAGGGGACACCCGTCGGCACCGCCGAGGAAGGCGAGCGGCGAGTGTTGATGGTGTTCGCCGGCCAGGGGACACAGTGGGCCGGTTGCGGGCGCGATCTCTACGAGGCCCACCCGGTGTTCCGCCGCACCATCGATACGATCGACGGTCACTGGCGTGCCTGTTCCGGGACCTCGCTGCGCACAGCCTGCTTCGAGGCCCCGCAGGCGGCACTGGACGAATGCGAGCTGGCCCAGCCGGTGATCTTCGCGATCCAGTGCGCCCTGGTCGAGCTGTTCAGGACCTGGGGGGTCTATCCGGACTGCGTGCTGGGCCACAGCTCGGGCGAGGTCGCCGCCGCCTATGCCTCGGGCGCGCTCTCGCTCGCCGATGCAACGCGCCTGGTCTATCACCGCGCCACCCTGCAGCAGCGCGTTGCTGGATCCGGACGCATGCTGGCCATCGGCCTCGACCTTGCGGGCGTAGAGGAGCTGCTGGACTCGCTCGAGCTTCCTTTCCGCCTCGACGGCGAGCAGCCGGTCCAGGTCGAGATCGCCTGCGAGAACGCTCCGGCGAATACCGTCATCTGCGGTCGCGAGGACGCCCTGCGCCCCGTGATGGAGGAACTCGACCGGCGCACCCTCCAGAACAGTCTCCTGCCGGGCAACATTGCCTTCCATTCCCGGGCGATGGACGCGATCAGGGGCGACGCGCTCGAGGCGTTGTCCTTCCTCGACGACATTTCCTTCGACCTCGACGTGCCGTTCATATCCTCGGTGACGGGGACCGGGACGGCGCAGCTGGACAGTGCCTACTGGTGGACGAACATCCGACAGCGGGTGCGTTTCGCGGAAGCGATGGAAACCGTCCGGCGCGACCACCGGCCCGACACGATACTGGAGTTGACCCCGCACTCGGCCCTGCAGCCCGTCGTTGCGCAATGCATTCAGGACATGTCGCCGGCACCCGTCCTCCTCCCGACGCTGATGCGTAATCAGGACGCGTGTTCCAGCTTTCTCGAAGCGCTGGGCGGACTCTTCAGGGCCGGCACCTCCCTGGACTTTGCCGCCCAGTATCCGCGCCCGGAGCCCATCGCCCGGCTGTTGCCCGGACACCCCAGGGACGAGCAGAAGACCGTGGATAACAGGCTGGACGACGAGTTTTTCCTGAGGCAGGGCGATTACGCCCACGGTCCTCTGGTCGGCCACCGGATCGCCAGCGATCACCTGTTGTTCGAAGCGCGGCTGAGCGAAAGGGCGTTTCCGTGGCTGGCCGAGCACCGCGTTCACCATGCGTCGATCATGCCGGCCGCCGGTTACATCGAACTGGTGCTGCAGGCTCTCGGCGGCGTTCCGGTCCATTTCGAGATGCTCGAATTCCTGCAGCCCTGCCCGATTCCGAACACGCCGGTCAGGCTGCAGACGGCCCTGTATCCGGTCCCCAACGCCTCCGGCGAATACACCTTCCGGATCTCGACGCTGCCATACGATGCCGAGCCCGACAGCGAACTGCATTGCCGTGGGCGGGTCCGCCTGATCGACGCTCCACCCGAACTCGGTGCGCCGGAGAACCTGTCGGACCTGGACACGTCCGGGTACGAACCCATGCTCTATGCCGCCGACGATGAAATCTACGAGCGTTTCGAGGTGGTTCTCGGGGAGACCTTCCAGTACGGCCCCCACTTCAGGAACATTCGCAGGCTCAGGCGCCATCCCGGGACCGGGCGTCTCCTGCTGGATGTCGGGGTCGACGAAGCACTGTGGGCGGACGCCCGCCGCGAGGGATATGTTTCCTTCCCGCCGCTGCTTGACGGCGGACTCCAGTCGTTTCTCTACGACCTCATGTTGGGCGCCGATCGCTTTGCCCTTCCGCTTCGCGCCGAAGACGTGACCTTCCTGGGTGCGCCGACGGTCCCGCGGCTCGTCTGCCAGCTGACCTATCCGGGGGGCAAACGCTACGAGGTCGACGACAAGGGCCAGTATGACGTCCCGAACGGAGAGTGGGTGTCCGGCAGGCTGAACTTCTACGACGCCGAGACCGGTGCCCTGGTCCTTCACGTGGGCAAGTACATTTCCTTCATTTCCTATCCCCGGCGGGTCGACCTGCCGAACAGCAAGCACAGTGTTGTCTGGCAACCCAAGTTCATCGGCGACGGTGCCGCCATCGCGGGAGGGTTACCCGACGGAGACGTCGAGCCGTCCGCCCTGCTCGACGCCCTGGAACGGACAGGCGAGACCGGCGGCGGCGTGCGTGTCTGCCACGCGCTGGAGTTCGCGGGCTCAAGGGCTCCGGACCAGACCGCGCTTCAGGGCTGCCTCGCGCATCTCTCGCGCGAGGAGACGCAGGGCGAGTTCTGGCTCGTTGCCGATGACGAGGAGTGCGCGCGCGCTCACTACGAAGCCTTCCATGGCCACGACGCCGCGCTGCGATTCGAGTGTCTTGACCCCGCCTCGCGCTGCATGCCGGTGCTTGAGGCGGGCCTGCTGCGCAGACACGCGGCGGCAGTCCTGTTCCTGCACCAGGACCAGGAAGGCTTCACGCCGGACGACTGGCGGTTCTGGCGGGAAACCGCGGTCGCGGGGGGCCTGGCGCTGGTTTCCCACCCGGAGGATACGGCCGTCAAACCGGGTCCGGGCTGGACCACGCTTCGGGCCGGCCGGCGGGCATCCCTGGTGCAGGCGCCGATGCATGACGGGGCCGGTCTGGTCAGGACATCGCTGCCGGGTCCCCGCTGGGTGACCGGCGAGGACGGCAGCCTGGCGGAAACCTGGGCATCCCTGCTCGACGACCCGCAGGTGCATCCGGTCCCCGGCGAAGTCCTTGCCCCGGGCGAACCGTTCGTGCCCGAAGCGCACCCGGACGCGGCGATCGTTCAGGCGATCGATTTCTTCACCGCCCCGGATCCGGAGGATCCGACCGGCGAGAGAGCGGTGTCGCAATTCGTCGCCCTCATCCGCTCACTGGTTCCCTACAGGATCGAGCAGGCCAGCTGCCTGTGTCGTGTGACCGTGGTGACCCGCGGGGCGGCCTTTGACGCGCAGGATGCGCGCGGCAGCGCTCTGTGGGGGGCGGTGCGCAGCATGGCCGTCGAGATCGTCGGGGAGGCCATGCTTGAGTTCCGTCTCGTGGACCTTGGCGACGACGACGACCTCGAAACCCTGGCGTGGCTCGCCGGGCACGACCTGCGCGAACGCGAACTGGCCGTGCGCGAGGGCCGGCTGTGGGTTCCGCGCGTCGTCAGCGACCGCAACGAGTACCCGCGTGTCCCGGCCGGCGAGGATCCGCCCTATCGGCTGTTTCTGGACAACGCCGGTCAGCTCAACGGCTTGCGGATGAAGACCTATGATCCGCCTCCCCTGGGGCCGCATCACGTGGAGATCGATGTCGCCGCCGCGGCGCTCAACTTCCGTGACGTCATGGTAACGCTGGGACTGCTGCCGGCACTGGCCTACGAGCGCTCGGCGCTCGGCCCAGAGGTCGGCATGGAGGCGAGCGGCGTGGTCCGGCGCGTCGGTTTGGCGGTAGAGGGACTGGAGCCCGGCGATGCAGTTGTCTTCGTCGACGGCGGATGCATCGCCAACCGCGTCGTGGTTGGCCGGCACCGCGTGTTTCTCAAGCCCTCGGGCCTGAGCATGGAGGAGGCCGCATCGTCGCTGTCGGTCTACGTCACCGCGTACTACGCCCTGATCCACCTGGCCAGGCTGCGCAGGGGGCAGCGCGTCCTTATTCATTCGGCCATGGGCGGCATCGGTCAGGCCGCCATCGCGCTTGCCAACAGTGTGGGAGCGGAAATCTACGCCACGGCGGGCAGCCCGGCCAAGCGCGACCGGCTGCTGGAGCTGGGCGTGCGGGCGGCTTTCGATTCCCACAGCGAGGAGTGGTACGACGCCCTGATGAAGGCGACCGACGGACAGGGCGTCGACGTCGTGCTGAACTCGCTGGCCGGCGGCCACGTACCGCTCTGTCTGCGAGCGCTCAGGGCGGGCGGCTGGCACTGCGAGATCGGCAAGGTCGACATCTACGCCGACAGTGCTCTCGGTCTCCGCGTCTTCCGCAAGAACCTGCGTTTCGTGGCCATCGATCTTGATCGCCTGATGGTCGACGATCCGTTCCTCTCGCGCGAGATCTCCGAGACCTGCCTCGCACTGCTTGATTGCGGCGAGGTGCCGCCCCTGGAAGTCACCGTCTTCCCCTACGGCGACTACGCGAAGGCGCTCCGGCTCATGACCTCCGGACAGCACCGGGGAAAACTGGTGCTGAAGGCGCCGCCGGCGTCCGCGGCCACGGAGTTTCCGATCAGCGACCGCCGTCCCCTGCTCGACCCCCGGGGAACCTATCTGGTGACCGGTGGCCTGGGCGGCTTCGGCCTGCGGCTGCTGCCCTATCTGGTGACGGCCGGCGCCCGTCACCTCACTCTCCTGGACCGCGATCCCGAACGCCGGCGCGACGAGTCCTGGCTTCGTCAGTCGACGACTCTCGGGGACCTGGGTGAAGGGGTCGAGATCGACCTGGTCCAGGGCGACGTGGCCAACGAGGCGGATGTGCGTCGCTGCGTCGGTGCTCTGAAGAGGCCGCTCAAGGGGGTGTTCCACCTTGCCGGCGTCCTGGAGGACTGCCTGCTGGCGGACCTGTCGGCGGAGTCCATCGCCCGCGTCTTCGCGCCCAAGGCCCGGGGCGCGCTCAACCTGCATCGTGCCACCGCCGGCCTCGCGCTCGATCACTTCGTCTTGATGTCGTCCACCTCCTCGACCCTCGGCAATGCGGGCCAGATAAGCTACAGCGCGGCCAACGCGTTTCTCGATGGACTGGCTGCCTTTCGGCGAGAGCAGGGCCTGCCGGCCTTTTCCTACAATGTGACGGCCGTCGCCGATGCGGGAATGGCTGCCCGCAACCTCGGTGTCCTGCGTCTGATGAAGGCTGCGGGAATGCCGCCCGTGAGCAGCTATTGCGCCATCGCCAACCTCGACTATGCGCTGCGCACCATGAACGGCAGCGATCACCTGATCACTGCGCTCTTCAAGCGCGTGCTCTGGACGGTCGACTCCGCCGACTACATGAGGATCGGCCGCCTGATGAGCAACCAGGATGCATTCGAGGTCGCCGCCGAGGAACAGTTGACGGTCGATGGCGTCATGGGGCAGATCGCCGCCAAGGTGGCCGAGCTCTGCGGGCACGACGAGGGCGGTCTGGAAGAGCCGCTTTCCAGTTTCGGCCTGAATTCCATCTCGGTCGCGGAACTGGGCGCGTTCATCCACAGCGAGTTCAGCTACCAGGCGAGCGCGCTGGAACTGATGACCACGGCCTCGTGCCAGTCACTTGCGCACGCCATCGTCTTCGGCAGGACGGCGGACGAGGAAACCGATACCGAGAACGAGGGAACATCGATCGGCGTCGCGTTGCCGGTAGCGGAGCGTCGTGTGCGACGCAGGCCGTCGGCATTCGCCAGTCCGCCCGAGGACCATTTCCCGCCGGCGTCCTGCTCGCGGGGGAACGCCCGGACGGCCCTGCACGTGCGGTAGTACGACTCGGCGACAGGGACACGGCTTTCGCATCGGCGCCGCGCATACCGGAAAGGGACTGAATGAACGTACCGAGAGTTCCCGACCGGACCGTGCCGCCGCTGGCCGGCGGGTTGCCCCCGCAATGCCGCCGCGACGTGGAGGAATTGCGACGCCTGGTTCACACGGTGGTCTCGCAGGAAACGCCGGCCAGCGCGGTGGCGCCGGGCACCTTTCGGGAGGTGCTGCTGACCGGAGCGACCGGCTTCGTGGGGCGCTTCCTCCTGCGCGAGCTCCTGCGTCAGGATGACCGTCTGATCGTGCATTGCCTGGTCCGTGCCGGGAGTGTCGAGCACGGGTTCGCGCGGTTGCAGGACGCCCTGGATCAGGCAGAGATCCGGGAGGAGGTTTTTGAAGAGCGGCTGCGGGTGGTGCCCGGCGACATCACCAGGGCACGCTTCGGCCTCGGTGATGAGGAGTTTGACGGGCTTTGTGAGCGGATCGACGCGGTCTATCACCTTGCTGCCGACACGGGCCTCGTCCAGTCATATGCCGACATTCGCAAGACCAATGTACTCGGCCTGCGCCCGGTGCTCGAGCTCTGTCTGCAAACCCGCATCAAGCATCTGTTCTACGCCTCCACGATGGGCCTGTTCCCGCAGTACTTCTGCGACTTTTCCAGGGAGTACGGCCGCAGCCGCATCGAAGACCAGGTGCCGCCAGACCTCACGGAGATGAAGAAGGCCTTCCCGCTTGGCTCCCTCGGGTATCCCTGGAGCAAGCTCGTGGCCGAGCAGGGCGTGTTGTTCGCGCAGGCAGCCGGAGCGCCGGTCGCGGTCTTTCGCCTGCCGCACATGGGCCTGTCCAGCACCGGGTATACCCAGGCGAACGACTTCCCGGCCCGCCTGTTTGCCGCGGCGGGACAAGCGGGAATGGCGCCGATCGGAATGTCCCTGCAGCGCAATGTCGAGCCGGCCGATACCATCAGCGAGATCTGCGCGGCGATTTCACTGAACCCGGACCGGAGGTTCACGGTCTACCACTGCTGCAACCCGAGGCCGCCTGAGGACGATGTCGACGTGGCAGACTTCGGGTTCTACTGGAAAACGGTGCCCTACCGGACCTTCAGGCGGTCCAGCCAGGCCTTCGGCGACAGCTCTCCGTTGCGCGGTCAATGGGTTCTGCTCGACCACTTTGCACCGTACTGGTTCGACAGGGACAAGACGGGTCACACGCCACCGATCAGCGACCGCGCCATCCGGGAAGATTGTCCGCGCCCGATCAGCTGGCCGTCGCCGCTGATCCGTCATGCGCGCTCCTATGACTGGATCAGGCGCCACCGGGAGCTCTGGCCGTATCCGGTTCCGCAGGGCCGCCTCGACTTCGACAGGCTTGTCGAACAGGCCGGAACCTGCGCCGAACACATGGGCGTCCCCTTCGACCGGACCTATCCGGAGTGGATGCGGGCCGCCCTCGAGCAACTGGTGGAGGCTCTCAGGCTGCCGGAGGCCGGGCTGAAGGAATCCCGGGTCAGTCACGTCGTGTACGGGTTGACCCGTACCCTTCGCAACAACGCGGCACTCGCCCGCGAACGGCAGCAGCACCCGGAGATCGAGCGGGTGAGGATCGAGCGGCCGGTGTTCATCGTCGGCATCAACCGTACCGGCACGACATTCCTGCACCGCCTCCTCTCGCGCGATCCGCAGTTCTGGGCGTTGCGGCGCTACGAGTTGACGGAACCGGTGCTATCGACCGGCGAGTACGGCACGGTGGCGGGCACGCTCCGCGATCCCCGCCGGGCCCGAGCGGAAGAGCTGATGAATGCAACCAATGTTGCCAATACCTTCGCCGGGCTTCACCGCATCGACCTGGACGAGCCGGAAGAGGACTTCATGCTCCACAGGCTGGCCTTCGCGTCCTGGATCATCCCCGTTGCGCACCACGTGCCGGCGTACGGCCGCTGGCTTGGTGCGGCCGGTTCGCGCAACGCCTACGGGCATCACCGCCTGGTCATGCAGCACTTCACGTGGCAACGCCGTCAACAGGGTCCGGCGGGGCAGCGGCGCTGGTTGCTCAAGATGCCCTTTCACCTCATGGAACTCGAAGTGCTGCTGGAGACCTATCCGGATGCCGTCTTCATCCAGACCCACCGGGAGCCCGTGCAGTTCATGGCGTCCTGGAACAGCATGGTGGATCGCGTCCGTTCGTTCACCACCGAGCCGCGACCACCCCACGAGACCGGGGCCGAGCAGCTGGCGCTGATGAGCGGCATGCTGAACGGTGCGATGCGGTTTCGGACATCCCGGCCGGAACTGGACGATCGCTGGGTCGACGTGCGCTACAACGATCTGGTCGCTGACCCGATGGCGGTCGTCAACGACATCTACGCGCGGTTCGGCTGGCCCCTCGGACCGGCCGCCGTCGACCGCATGAAGAACTGGCTGGTGCTGCAGGATAAACAGCGCCGCCACGAACCGCGGCACGGGTACAGTCTGGAAGACCACGGTCTCGTGGCGGAGGCCGTGAACCGGGCGTTCGCGCCGTACCGGGACTTTGTTGACGCGCGTGGGTGCCTGTAGGCGCGCGGCCACCAGGGCGGCGAAGGAACGACCGTAACTCCCGAGTGCGCGAGTTTCCCGGCGTGATCCGGAAACGGGGCGGGCACCCGGACGGGACAGGCAACGGCGCCCGGCCCGCGTACTGCCCGCCTTCCCGGGCCGGCTTCATACCCCGTGCCGATCAGGCCGTGTGACCTTCGGGAAGGCCGTTGAACCGCCCGGGCCGGCAGGGCGGACAATTGCTGCCGGAACGAATGCCCGCAACCGCAGGTGACCGACCCTGCCCCGGGTGGAGGCATCGGTCCCGAAATGCCCTCGTTGCGGGTGCTCTCCGCAGTTCCCGGTTCTGCGGCGTGCCCTGCTACGGCGCCATGCGAATCGCGCCGTCAAGCCGGATCACCGAGCCGTTCATGAAGGCGTTCCGCGTGACATGAACGGCGAGCGCCGCGTATTCGTCCGCATTGCCGAGGCGCCTGGGATGGATCGACGTATCGACCAGGAACTGCCTCTCCGGTCCTGACAGGCCGTCCATCATCGGCGTGTCCATCAGGCCGGGAGCGATGCAGTTCACGCGGATGCCCCCGGCGGCGAGCTCGCGCGCGAGCGGCAGCGTCATCGCCGCGACACCGCCCTTCGAGGCGGCGTAGTCGATCTGCCCGATCTGCCCCTCGAAGGCGGCGACCGAAGCGGTGGTGATGATGCAGCCGCGTTCGTTGTCGTCCATCGGTTCCAGGACGGCCATGTCGGCAGCAGCCAGCCGGCAGGAGTTGATGGTACCGACCAGGTTGACCCGGATTGCGCGGGTCAGTCTCTCGAGGGGGCTCGCCTTGCCGTCCCGTCCTGTCAGCCTGGCGCCCGGAGCGATGCCGGCGCAGGCCACCAGGATGCGCGCCGGCCCCAACCGCTCGCGCACCGCGGCGACCGCGGCCTCGTGGCTGGCGGAATCGGCCACGTCGCATACCATGGCGACACCGTCGACCTGTGCCGCAACCCTTCCCGCCAGCTCTTCGTTCAGGTCCAGGATGCCGACCCTGGCACCGGCCTGCGCCAGCGCCCGCGCCGTCGCCTCTCCCAGTCCCGACGCGCCCCCGGTGACGATCGCCGTTTGCCCGTCGACATTCATATCCGAGCCCGCCCGCTTATCCGGCACCTGCATAGCAAGGTGCTGTCCGCTCATGCAAAGGCGGGGTCCGCGAGGATATCGTGGTTTCTTCGCCCGGATCCGTGATGCATATCTCACGCGCATGCCCGCACGGTGACCGCTGCTCGCGGGCTCTGGCCATCCGGGCCGGTGCCGGGAGCGGTATTCTCTTGCCTGGCGAACCTGTAGCATCGAGTGCGAAAGCTGCGCGGGAACACCTTCGTGCCGAAGGTGGCCGGGTAGCGTGGAGTCGCATGACAACAGCGTTGCGCCCGCCGCCGTGGTCTGCCCGCACGCCGGATCGTATACTCGCCGTCCGTCGACCGGCACGGAGGAAGCGGCGATGACGGTATACCGAACCGACCGGGCAGCAGGTGCAGCACTCGGGGACGCCCCGTTGCGCCGGGAGGATGCGCGACTGCTCACCGGCCGGGGAGAGTTCCTCGACGACATTGCCTTTCCCGGCTGTGCCTGCGCGGTGTTCGTCCGTTCGCCGCATCCCCATGCCCGCATCGAGAGGGTGGGACTCGGGGAGGCCCGGGCTTCCGACGGAGTGCTGGCGGTGCTGGATGCGGCCGCAGCGGCGGATGACGGGCTGGAACCGCTGCAGCCCGTGTTCACCTCGAACCCGAAGTCGGGCGAGCCGTTTGCCTTCCTGCCCCAGCCCCTGCTCGCAGACGGGGTGGTCCGCCACGTCGGCGAGGCGGTCGTGCTGGTGGTGGCGGAGACCCTGCAGGCTGCGGTCGATGCGGCCGAGAAGGTGGTGGTGGATTACCGGCCTCTGCCGGCGGTCCTCACACCGGCAGAGGCGCGCGCGCCGGGAGCGCCCGAACTCTCGGCCGCAGTCCCGGGAAACCTCTACCACGCGTGGCACACTGGCGATGCCGGGGCCGTGGACGCCGCCTTTGAGGCGGCTGCCCACACGGTGACCTGCCGGCTGCACAACCACCGCATCATCACCAACCCTATGGAACCGCGTGGCGCGGTGGCCAGCTGGGATGGTGAGCGCTACCACCTCACCGTCTCGAGCCAGAATATCCACGGCATCCGTGACGTAACCGCCGCCGCCCTCGCGGTTCCGGCATCGCTGGTCCGCTTCGTCGCACGTGACGTCGGCGGCGGGTTCGGATCGAAGAACTTCGCCTATCCCGAATACCCGCTCGTGGCCTGGGCGGCGCGGCGGACCGGGCGCCCGGTCAAGTGGATGGCGACCCGCAGCGAGGTGTTCCTCGCCGACCACCAGGGACGCGATCAGCACGCCGTTGCCAGACTGGCGCTTGATGCCGGGGGGCGGTTCCTGGCGCTCGGGATCGAGAGCGACGCCAACATCGGCGCCTACATGGTCGGCGGCATGGGGTCGATCGCCTGCCTACTGTTCGCCCATCTTGCCGGTACCGTCTACGACATTCCGGCGATTTCGCTGTCGGTCTGCGTGGTCGCGACCAATACCACCCCGGTCGGGGTCACCCGGGCTCCGGGATTCGCCGAGGCCAACTATGTCATGGAACGGCTGATCGATACCGCGGCCCGGGAGTGCGGGTTCGACCGGGTGACGCTGAGAAGGCGCAACCTGTTTGCACCGGACGCGATGCCGATCGTCAACGCGCTGGGCGAAACCGTGGACAGTGGCGACTTTCCCCGGACCCTGGATGCGGTGGTCCGCCGCGCGGCGATCGAGAGGTTTGGCGAGCGCCGGGCCGCAAGCGAGGCCCGGGGCATGCTGCGCGGGCTTGGCATCTCCTTCCACATCAAGGGTACCGGCGGCTCGCCGCACGAGAATGTCGACATCCGCTTCGAGAACGGCGGCATCTTCCTGGTGACGGGAACCCAGTCGATCGGCCAGGGTCACGAGACCACCATGGCGCAGATCCTCGCCGAACGCCTCGGTATCGACGATGCCCTGGTCACGCTTGGACAGGGTGATACCGACCTCATCGCGTTCGGTGGCGGGCATGGCAGCTCGCGGTCGACCTACATGGCCGGGACGGCGATCTGCCGGGCGGCGGAGAAGATCATCGAGACGGGGTGCGAAGAGGCGGCCGCGGTTCTCGAGGCGGCGGTCGACGACATCCGCTACGCCGATGGCCAATTCGCGATCGTCGGCACCGACCGCGCCATCGGTCTCCTCGATCTCGCGGAACTGGTGCGGCGCGACGGCCGGCCGCTTGATCGCGGCCACGCCTGGACCCGTGAGCACCTGACCTTTCCCAACGGTGCCCACGTGGTGGAGATCGAGATCGACCCGGAGACCGGCCAAATCCGGCTGGACCGCTATACCGCGGTCGACGACTACGGCGTGCTGGTCAACCCGACCATTGCCGCCGGCCAGGTGCACGGGTCGATCGCCCAGGGACTGGGACAGGCGTTGCTCGAGCAGGCGATGTACGATCCCGACAGTGGACAGCAGCTGACCGGCTCGCTGATGGACTACCCGCTGCCGCGGGCGGACGACATGGTCGGCTTCAACCTCGACTTCAGTCACACGCTGTGCACCACCAACCCGCTCGGGGTGAAGGGGTGCGGCGAGGCGGCGGTGTGCGCCGGGCTGCCCGCGATCCACAATGCACTGCTCGATGCCCTGGCCGGTACCGGGGTCACGGAGTTCGAGGGAGCGGCAACACCCTGGCGGGTCTGGAGGGCGCTGCGCGGAGTGGCACCGCCCTGACACGGCCGTTTCGCGGGGACTACGCGGTGGCGAATCCCGTTTCCTGCGTGTGCCGGATACGGTCCAGGGTTTCATCCGACAGCGGTCCGCGCTCGACGGCCTCCAGCGCCAGTTCGAGGTGTTCGGGCTCGGCGAGACCGAGCACGATACAGGAGATATGCCGGGCTGCGAGCGCGTAGCGAACGGCGACCTGGGCCCGGGTGCCGTGGGTTGAGCCGAGTTCGTTCGCCAGCAGTCTCGCCTGCCGCCCTTCCAGGTCGAGATCGGTATCCGCGATCACCGGGACTTCCCGGCCGTGACGCTCGTCGCTGGCCAGCACACCGGCTGCCATCACCCGGATGTTCATTGTGCCCATGTCATGCGCCGCACAGCAGTCGAGCAGACCACAGAACCGGTGGCCGTGCCAGTCGGCGCCGGCGGGCAGTGCGGCACTCGGATTGAGCATGTTGTAGTAGATCTGGGCCGTGTCGAACAAACCGGTGTCGATGATCTCGAGCAGCGGATCGACATCGCCGAGTGCGGTCAGTCCGATGGCGCCGGTGCGCCCGTCATCGCGAAGCCGGTGCAGCGCCTCGGCGACACCGTCGTTCCGAAGCACCTCGGCAGGACTGATGTGGCGTCCGTCCGGTTCGGCGCGCACCGGGTTGTGCAGCTGGTAGAGCTCGACCCGGTCGAGGCCGAGGCGGGACAGGCTGGCGTCGATGGCACGGTCGACCTGGGAGCCGATGCTCTCGTTTGATGTCATGTCAATCGCCACCTTGGTCGAGATCATGGGCTGGCGTGCCGCGTCCAGCTGACGCAGCAGGGCGCCGAGGTTGCTCTCGGACTCGCCGTTTCCATAGTTCTCGGCGGTGTCGATCCAGTTGATGCCGGCGTCAAGGCCTGACTCGAGCGTGCGCAGCATGGTCTCCTGGTCCTTGTGCAGGAACAGTCCGCCGACCCAGCCGGCGCCGAGCACGAGCTCTGACACCTCGAAGCCGGTCCGTCCCATTGTGCGTGTCTTCACCTGACGCCTCCCCGTGCGCATGTCATCCGGCCCGACCCTATAGCAGACACCGGATCGGAACCGAACCGTTGCAGACCTTGACAAGACCCCGGGAGATGCGCCAAGGCATGAGAGAGCGGTAGTACGGACCATGCACGGGGAATCAGGCCCGATGCTGTCGTTAGACCTGATTGGCCGGCACATCAGTGTCGGAACGCTTCACGTCACCGATGCGGCTGGTCGCAGACACAGTTTCGTCGGAGACGGAGGGCCGGAGGTCGCGATCCGCCTGACGGATCACGGCTTCCTGCGGCGTCTGATCGTGCAGCCGGAACTCGCGATCGGCGAAGCCTACATGGACGGGCACCTGGTGCTCGAACAGGGCACGGTCTACGAGTTTCTCGAGATCCTGTTCGATGCCCGCGAAAGGATGGGCGGTGGCGGGTTCCGCAACCTGATGACCTGGATCGGCGACCGGATCAAGCTGGTGGCGGCGGCCAACCCGGTGTGGCGTTCGCGGCGCAATGTCGAGCACCACTACGACCTGAAGGACGAGCTGTTCGAGCTTTTCCTCGACCGGGGCCGGCAATATTCATGCGCGTATTTCGCCGAACCGGACGCGGACCTCGAGGCCGCGCAGCACCGCAAGAAGCTGCACATCGCGGCCAAGCTTCTGCCCGAGACCGGCACCAGGCTGCTCGACATCGGTTCGGGCTGGGGCGGACTGGGGATGTTTCTTGCGCGCTTCGGGTCCCTTTCGGTTGACGGGATCACGCTCTCGCACGAACAGCATGACTACAGCAACCGCATGGTCCGCGAAGCGGGCCTCGGCAACCGGGTCCAGTTCCACCTGAAGGACTACCGCCAGGTCGAGGAGACCTACGACCGCATCGTTTCGGTCGGCATGCTCGAACATGTCGGTCCCGCCAACTACGGAACCTTCTATTCCCAGGTCTCCCGAATGCTGCGCGAGAACGGTGTTGCGCTCATTCACTCCATCGGGGCATTCCGAAAGATCGGGCCGATCAACGACTGGATGTCGCGCTACATCTTCCCGGGAGGCTACATACCCGCGCTGTCGGAACAGATGGTCCACATCGAGCGGGCCGGGCTGCTCGTGACCGACATCGAGATCCTGCGGCTCCACTACGCCGAGACACTGCGGCTGTGGAACCAGGCCTTCCAGAGAAACCGGGACAAGGCCCGGGCCCTGTATGACGAACGGTTCTGCCGCATGTGGGAGCTGTATCTGAACGGGTGCGAGGTGTGTTTCCGCCGCCGCATGCTGATGGTGTTCCAGGTCCAGCTCGCCAAGTCGCTGGACGCGGTGCCCTTGACCCGCGACTACATTACCGAGTTCGAACGGCGTCACCTGAACACTGCCGACGGTCTGGCGATCTCGTGAACGACGTGGCGCAGGTTCTCGCCGGCCTCGGCTCCCGGGTCGGGTCCAGGCCGGGCCTGGTACATGCCGGACGCCGCGCATCGTTTACCTTCCTGCTCGAGATCGGCGAGCGGCCGTTCCTGGTCGAGCTTGATCGGGGCCGGGTCGCGGCGGTGGAGGAGGGGCCGTTTGTCATGCGGTCGTGGAGCTTTGCGCTCAGGGCTTCCGCCGGCACCTGGCAGAAGTTCGCCTGCCGATATCCCGAACCGGGGTTCCACGACATCTTTGCCATGAACCGATTCGGCCACTGCCGGATCGAGGGCGACATCGACGTGCTTCTGGCTCATCTCGGACACGTCAAGGCGGTGCTGTCCTGCCTGCGCGACGACGCGTCATGATCGAGCCGGAACCGATCGTCGGGCGTTACCTGACCGTGCCGGTCGACGGCCGGGACTACCGGCTCTACTTCGAGGAGGCGGGCCGGGGATGTCCGCTGGTCTGCCTGCACACCGCCGGTGCGCATTCGGGCCAGTTTCGCCACCTCATGTGCGACGAGACTGTCACCGACCGGTTCAGGGTGATCGCGTTCGACATGCCGTGGCACGGCAAGTCCCTCCCTCCCGCCGGATGGCAGGACGAGGAATACCGGCTGACCGGCCGGTTCTACATCGACATCATCATGACCTTCATCGAAGCTCTCGGGCTCGAACGTCCGGTGGTGATGGGGTGTTCGATGGGCGGACGCGTGGTGATCCGGCTCGCCCGGGTCTGCGGCGACAGGCTTGGCGGGGTGATCGGGCTCGAGGGGACCGACACGCCGGAACCCTGGTACGACAGCAGCTGGACCGGACATCCGCAGTTCGACACCGGTGAATTCTGCAGCGCCCTGGTCTCCGGACTGTGCGCGCCGCACAGCCCGGACGAGTTCCGCTGGGAAACCCTGTGGCACTACCACCAGGGAGCCGGCGGGGTGTTCCGGGGCGACATGCACTTCTTCCGCACCGCCGACTCGGAGTTTGTCGGTGACAGCGGCGCGATCGACACCGCGGCCTGCCCGGTCTGGCTCATGACCGGCGAGTACGACTACTCGTGCACGCCGGAGGCCACCCTGCGGACCGCCGCCCGGATCCCGGGGGCCGGGACCGTGATCATGGAACGATTGGGCCATTTCCCGATGAGCGAGAATCCGGCACAATTCCGCGGCTACCTGCTGCCGGTACTGGAGCGGTTGCTGGAAGGACGCGGCACGTGATGAGCGACGACGGACAGGACGAGAAGCCGTTCTGGCAGACCAGGTCGCTGGCGCAGATGACCCGCGAGCAGTGGGAGTCGCTGTGCGACGGCTGCGGCCGCTGCTGCCTGATCAAGCTGGTCGACGACCTGACCGACGAACTCTATTTCACGCGGATCGCCTGTCGGCTGCTCGACTGTCACTCGTGCCGGTGCCGCGACTATGAGAATCGCCAGACCATGGTGCCTGACTGCGTGGTGCTCTCGCCCGAGGTGCTCGATCTGCTGCCGTGGATGCCCTCGACATGTGCGTACCGCCTGCTCCACGAGGGCAAGCCGCTCGCGTGGTGGCACCCCCTGGTTTCGGGACGGCCGGAGACCGTGCACGAGGCCGGGATCTCGGTCCGGGGCAAGGTGGTGCGGGAGCAGGATGTTCCGACCGACGAGTTGCCGGACCATATCGACAATTTTGCGCGCTGATCGCACGGGAGCGGTGCAATGAGCCGGAACATGTGGATCCTGGCGGCCGTGATCGGCGTGCTGGCGCTGGCGATGATCTACCAGTCGGAACTCGGCGGCGGTGTCGACCGCCCGTGGGCGGCCTGCAAGGAGAATGTGGTCCGCCAGATGCTGTTCGGTGACTGCACGCCCCGTACCCCGGGGATCTCCCTGCCTGGGGCCGCAAGGGAATAGTGCCCGTCTTCAGGCGCCGCCGTGGCGCAACACGCGTCCTGGCCGATTGCCGGTGACGGCTCCGTCCTGCCAGACGGTCCGGCCGTTGACCAGCACCAATTCGATTCCCGTCGCCGGAGTTGCAGGGTGCTCGAAGGTGGCGCGGTCCAGCACCGTATCCGGGTCGAACACGGTGATGTCGGCAAAGACGCCCGGCCGGACCGTGCCGCGGTCGACCAGACCGAAGGTCGCCGCCGGGTAGCCGGTCATGCGCCGGACCGCCTCCTCGAGCGGAAACAGCCCGACTTCGCGGCAGTAGTGTCCGAGCACGCGCGGAAAGGTTCCCCACAGCCGCGGGTGGGGATGCTCGTCGTGCGGCAGTCCGTCCGATCCGATCATCGCACCCGGATGGCTCAGGATCCGCTGCACGTCATCCTCGTCCATCGCGAAGTAGATGGCGCCGGCCGGCTGGAGGCGCTCGGCAGCGGCCAGCAGGTCGC
The DNA here is from genome assembly GCA_002238645.1 of Alphaproteobacteria bacterium bin52. Lineage (GTDB taxonomy): Bacteria > Pseudomonadota > Alphaproteobacteria > Thalassobaculales > Thalassobaculaceae > Bin52. The sequence continues at coordinate 22,058 of MPMT01000015.1, forward strand.
ATCCGAACTCGTGGGCGATATCGGCGAGGTCGCGGCCCGCAAGGTCGGGCCGCGCCCGTGACCAGGTGATCAGCACCCGCTCGGCGACCTCGATCGAATCCGCCTTCAGCACGGTGGAGGAGGCGACATAGGGGTAGACGTCGAAGGCGACACCGGTGCAGTCGTGATGCGCCGCGTGGGCATCGATGCAGGCGAGGGTCTCGCGCGAGCGGCCGAAGTTGTGCCGCCCGTGGACCTTGTGGTGCGAGATGACCACCGGGGATTCGGTCGCGGTCCCGATCTCGAATGTTTCCTCGAGCGAACGCAGGACGTGGTCGCCCTCGTCACGCATGTGGGTCACGTAGCGTGCACCGTGCGCTCTCAGCGCGGCGGCGATCTCGATCACCTCGCTGGTGGGAGCGTGAAATGCGGGACGGTAGAACAACCCGGTCGACAATCCGATCGCCCCCGCCTGCAGTCCTTCCTCGAGCAGCCGGCGCATCGCCGTGACCTCGCGGTCGGTGGCGGCGCGTTCGAGCGAATCCATGGTTCCGATCCTGAGCGTCGAGTGACCGACCAGAAAGGCGCCGTTCACGGCGGCGGGTCCGGCTTCCAGTTCGCCGAGGTAGTCGTCGACCGCGTGGTACCGGAACGCGCCGGGCGCGCCAATCAGGTCAAGCGGCGGCGGCGGTGCCGAGGCGACCAGCGGCGCCAGGCTGACACCGCAGTTGCCCGCGACGACGGTGGTCACGCCCTGGCTGACCTTCATGGCCATGGTCGGGTTGGACAGCAGCGCCCGATCATCGTGGGTATGGACATCGATGAAACCGGGGGCGACCACGCGGCCGGTGGCGTCCACAACCCTGTCGGCATCGGCGTGGTTGATCTGACCGACCGCCACGATGCGGTCGTCGCGGATGGCGACGTCGGCGGCATGGCCGGGAGCGCCTGTTCCGTCGATCACGGTACCACCGCGGATCAGCAGGTCTACGGGCTGGTTCGAACTCATTGCGATGCTCCCACACGGTGTCCTGGTACTGCCACCCCGCAATTACACACGTAACCCATCGTTGATGCACGTCCTGTCCACTCCCGCCATCGCGCAAGCCCGCGGACAGGACCGCCGCTTCAGAGCCTTGTCGCTCGTCCTGTCCGCTTCACCGCCCGGCTGCGGGAGAAGCGCTTCGAGGTCTGCCGCGACATGACGCCCGGCCTTGCGCCGCGGGTCTTCCCGAACGGCACGCGCAGCTTCGCCCCGGAGAACACGGTGCGCGGTCGCCGCTGCTCCTCCACTTCCGGACGGGAGCAACGGCGATGGGCAGGAGATCAACGGCGGCGCGGCATCATGCCGCGCGCACCCTGCGGCAACCCGGGCCGCCTCCGGGCGGCGGTCGGGGATGGTGCGCTGGTTGCGGAACAGGCCGCGGCGGGACCACATACATGCAGGATGCGGGCGAGGGGTGCCGGACCGGCACCTCGAGCGGTTATGCTGCGGTCACGCACGCACCCGTGCCAACCCGTGGGAGAACAGGTCGATGGCAGACTATGACGTGATCGTTGCCGGTGCCGGAAACGCGGCTCTCTCCGCCGCCAACTCGGCGCGGGAAGCCGGGGCGGACCGGGTGCTGGTCCTCGAGAAGGCGGACCGGCGCGAACGCGGAGGCAACACCTTCTTCTCCGGCGGGCTGTTCAGGATCGCGTTCGACGATCCGCGCCAGCTCGAAGCCCTGGTTCCCGGAGCCGAGGACAAGATCCCGAGGTTCTTCGAGGATGTTCCGCCCTACACCGCCGATGACTTCCTGTCAGACCTCAACCGGGTGACCCGGGGCAAGGCGGATGCCGAACTCGCCTCGATCCTGATCGGCAACTCCTTCGACACCATTCGCTGGGTGCATGACCACGGCGGCGTGGCGATGGAGCCGGCCACGGCGCTGTCCGGCATCAGGGTCGGCAACCGGGTGAAGTGGCAGAAGGGTGCGATCGTCCGCGCCCTGCACGAAGGCATCGGGCTGTCCGCCGGCTGGTTCAGCACCACGCAGGCCAACGGCATCGAGATCCGCTATTCGAGCGGGGTGACCGGCCTGCTGCGCGACCGCCGCGGCGCCGTTGCCGGGGTCGAGGTCCGCGGACCGGACGGGCCCGAGGAGATCTCGGCCGACGCGGTGGTGCTGGGCTGCGGCGGCTTCGAGGCCAACGCGCAGTGGCGGGCGCAGTACCTTGCGGCTCCCTGGGACCACGCCAAGGTCCGCGGCACTGCCCACAACCAGGGCGACGGTCTGCGCATGGCGCTCGCCATCGGAGCCCTGCCGTGGGGCCAGTGGTCCGGACGTCACAGCACGCCGATCTCCAACGAGTGGCCCGACTTTGCCGACCGGGCGCGGACCGACAAGTCGAACCGGTTGTCCTACCCCTACGGGGTGATGCTGAACCGGGCCGGAGAGCGGTTCTGTGACGAGGGCGAGGACGTGGGCATGTACACCTACGCCAAGTACGGTGCCGAAATCCTGCGCCAGCCGGGCAGCCTTGCGTGGCAGATCTTCGACCAGAAGACCGTCCACCTGCTCGAGCCGCGCTACTCGACGAGCGAGCCGATTTCCGGCGACACGCTGGAGGAACTGGTGGCACAGCTCGTCATCGACGACCGGGACCGGGCGCTGCGCACCCTCCACGCATACAACGAGGCGGCGTGCGACGCCGACGGGTTCGACCCGACGCGCAAGGACGGGCTGTCGACTAGAGGGCTTGATCCCGACAAGACAAACTGGGCACTTCGCCTCGATGAGCCCCCCTTCGTCGCCTACTCCGCAACCGGCGGCATCACCTTTACCTTCGGCGGGCTCAGGATCGACGGCGATGCCCGGGTGATCGGGACCGACTGGCGGGCGATCGACGGGCTCTACTGCTGCGGCGAGATGGTCGGCGGACTGTTCCACTACAACTACCCGGGCGGGACCGGCCTCGTCTCGGGTGCCGTGTTCGGCCGGATCGCAGGCGCGAGCGCGGCCCGGCGTTCCGCCTCGCTGCGTACCGGTGCTTGACACCGCGGCCGGCGGTTCACACATATCGGGCATCCGGCGGACAGCAGGCACGCGGCGCGCATGGCACTCAGAGACCCGGTTCGCCGGCTGGTGGAACATCCCCGGTTCCAGAATGCCATCCTCGCGCTGATCGTGCTGAATTCGGTCGCGCTCGGGCTGGAGACCTCCGGGCGGGTCTCGGCGGTGGCCGGAGGAGCACTCGAGCTCTTCGAGCGGGTGGCGGTGGTGATCTTTGTCGTCGAGATCCTGCTCAGACTCTGGGCGCACGGACTGCGGTTCTTTCGCGATCCGTGGAGCATCTTCGACTTCGTGATCGTTGCGGTGACCCTGGTCCCGGCCAGCGATTCGCTCGTCGTGCTCCGCGCGCTCAGGATTTTCCGGGCATTCCGGCTGGTCTCGGCGATCCCGAGAATGCGGCGGGTTGTCGGCACGCTGCTGCACGCGATCCCCGGTGTCGCCTCGATCGCGATCCTGCTGATGCTGGTGTTCTACGTGTTCTCGGTCGTGTCGACCAGGATGTTCGCCGCCTCCTTCCCGGAGTGGTTCGGAACCATCGGCGTGTCGATGTACACGCTGTTCCAGATCATGACGCTGGAGAGCTGGTCGATGGGGATCGTCCGCCCGGTGATGGAGGTCCATTCCTGGGCCTGGGCCGTCTTCGTGCCGTTCATCGTGCTCTCGAGCTTTACGGTGCTCAACCTGGTCATCGCGGTGATCATTGACTCGATCCAGTCACTGAACCGGGACGAACAGGCTCCGCCCGCGGACGAAGTGCGCAGGCTCAGGGAGGAGGTGGCGGAGATCAGGCGGCTGCTCGAGGATGGACGCAGGTAGCGCTACAGAAACAGGGTGAGCACGCCGGTATAGCCGTAGATCTGGTTGCGGCTCAGTTCGCCGTTGGCGAAGAACCCGATCATCGGAAAGGCGCCGAGTTCGCGGGCAATGATGTCGGTCTCGCGCTCCGGGGCGGCAAACTGGTTCGGGCCGCGCCCGGCGCAGGACACGTAGATGCCGCCGCGAATGGCGCTCTCCCCGATCCGCCGCCTGAGGTCTCCGGTCATCCGGTACATGTCGGCAACCGCGCTGGCCTGGTCGCGGCGGCAGAACAGGACCGCGTCGCCCTTTGCCACCCGCTCGGCAATCCCGACAGAGCGGTTTCGCGGATCGATCGAGACCAAGTGGCGCACGGTGTAGTCGCCGTCGTCCGCTCCCGGCACCGGCAGGGCGGCAAAGATGCGCCCGGCACAGGCGCGGAGGTCCTCGCGCAGTTCCGGACCGATTTCCTCCAGGAACACGTCGAGCGCCGGTCGCCCGTCGAGTTCGAGCAGGACCGTGTCCTCGCACCGCGTGATCTCGTGCGCCCGCGCAAGCGGGGTGCAGCCCTGGCTAAGCGCGGTCTCCACCCGCACGCCGACGGGGGAGAACGCGACACCCGAGACCGCGGTATCGGCCTGTCCCGGGTGCAGCGGGCCGTCCGCGGCGATGCCGCCGATCAGAAAACTGTCGGTGTCGTCGGCCAGGCCCTGCACCGCAGCGGCGGCCATCCGGTGCCGGGGGTTAACGTGGGTGAGCGCCAGCGGCATGGTCGCCCGTTCGATCCATTCTCCGTGATCGCTGCGCAATGCCGATCCGGTCTCGGCGCCGCCGGAAAACAGCCGGAAGTCGTCCGGTCCGACGTCGAGCACCATGGCGGCGGCGGCAGGGGTGTCGAAATGCTCCCCGGTACCGGCGATCACGCCGTGACCGCTGGCCGCGACCCAGTCCGTGATTCCGGTCATCTCGGCCAGGCCCGAGACCACGGTGCCGGTTTCCCCGACCAGCGGACCGGACAGGTAGAGAATGCCGGGCCCCCGGGCCGGGCCCTCGAGCTGTTGCGTCAGCAGGCGAACCGCCTCGCCGGGGTCCGTGGTGAGCGCATGTCCGCAACGGAAGGTCTCGCCATGGCTGCTCATTACCTGTCACCGTCCGATCAGGAGAACCACAATGCCGGCCACGACGGCCAGGATTCCGAGGAACTCCGCGAGATTGAGCCGTTCCTTGAAGAAAATGTAGGACGCGGCGAAGGTGAAGACCAGTTCGATCTGTCCGAGCGCCCTGACATAGGCGACGTTCTGGATCGTCATGGCGGTAAACCAGCAGGCGGAGCCGAGCACCCCGCTCACCCCGACCAGTCCGGCGATCTTCCAGTTGCGCAGCGCAGCGCCGAGTTGTGCGGGCTCGCGTATCGCCAGGTAGACGGTCATCAGGGCCGTCTGCACCAGGGTTACGCAGGCAAGGGTGAAGGCCGCCTGCATCAGGAAACCCTCGCCGCCCAGCGAGAGCGCCGCTGCCCGGTAGGACACTGCGGAGATGCCGAACACGGCGCCCGACGCGATGCCGATGAGCGCGCTCTTCTCGGTGATCGAGGTCAGCAGGCTCGCAAACCCTCTTTCCTGGCGCGCCATCGAAATCGCCATCACTCCGGCGAGGCTGATCAGGATGCCGATGATTGCGCCCGTGGTCAGCGTGTCGCCGAGGATGACCAGGCCGAACAGGGCGGCCTGGACGGTCTCGGTTTTCGAATAGGTGGTGCCGACCGCAAAGTTGCGGAACGAGAACAGGGACACGAGCAGGGCGGTGGCGGCGATCTGCGCCACGCCGCCGATCAGCCCGTAGATGGCGAAGGCGAGGCCGGGCATCGGTGCCGGCAGGCCGGCGATCCCGTGCAGGGCGAGTGCGTAGATGACGGCAAGGGGCGCAGCGTAGAAGAAGCGCACGTAGGTGGCCCCGCCGGTGCTCAGGCGCGACTTCAGGTGCTTTTGCAGTGCCGAGCGCAGGTTTTGCGAGAACGCGGCCGCGACCGTGATCGGGATCCAGAGGTCGATCATGCGGAAGACGGTGCCTGGTGCGGGGGGATCCGGGGATCAGGTTGCGGCAAAGAAGTCGTTGCCCTTGTCGTCCACGACGATAAAGGCGGGGAACCGTTCGACTTCGATGCGCCAGACCGCTTCCATGCCGAGTTCCGGGTACTCCTCGACCTCGACCTTGCGGATCGAGTTCAGCGCCAGGATCGCGGCGGCGCCGCCGATGGAGCCGAGGTAGAACCCGCCGTGCCTGCGGCAGGCGGCGCGGGCCACCCGGGGGCGGGGCGGGCGCCGCGGGGGGAGCGGGGGTAAACCCCGCCGTGCCTGCGGCAGGCGTCGCGGACAACCGGGGAACGGTTGCCCTTGGCGAGGGTGACGAAACTGCCGCCGGCGGCCATGAAGGGCTCGACGTAGGAGTCCATGCGCCCGGCGGTGGTGGGACCGAACGAGCCCGAGGCCATGCCGTCCGGGGTCTTGGCCGGGCCGGCATAATAGATCGGGTGGTTCTTGACGTAGTCCGGCAGCGGCTGGCCGGCGTCGAGCCGGGCCTTGAGCCTGGAATGGGCGAGGTCGCGGGCAACGATCATCTGCCCGGTCAGCGCGACCCTGGTCCTGATCGAGTACTGCCCGAGGATCCGCCGGATCTCCGCCATCGGCTGGTCGAGGTTGATCTCGACCACGTCGTCGGAAACCTGGCTCTCGTCGACCTCGGGCAGGTAGCGCGACGGATCGGTCTCGAGCTGCTCGAGGAATACCCCGTCCCGCGTGATCCTGCCCAGCGCCTGGCGGTCGGCGGAACACGAGACTCCGAGGCCGATCGGGACCGAGGCTCCGTGCCGGGGCAGCCGGATGACCCGGACATCGTGGCAGTAGTAGCGGCCGCCGAACTGCGCCCCCATGCCCATCTCGCGGGTCATGGCGAGGATTTTCTGCTCCATCTCGAGGTCCCGGAAGGCGTGGCCGGACTCGCTGCCACTGGTCGGCAGGCCGTCGAGGTAGCGGATCGAGGCGAGTTTCACGGTCTTCAGCGTAAACTCGGCTGAGGTCCCGCCGATCACCACCGCGAGGTGATAGGGCGGGCAGGCGGCGGTTCCGAGCGTGCGGATCTGCTCGTCGAGAAACCGGGTCAGCGCCTCGGGATTCAGGATCGCGGCGGTCTGCTGGTACAGGAACGACTTGTTGGCCGATCCGCCGCCCTTCTGGATGAAGGCGAAGTCGTAGCTGTCACCCGGCGTGGCATGGAGTTCGATCTGGGCCGGCAGGTTGGTCGCCGTGTTGGTCTCGGTGAACATGTCGAGCGGCGCGAGCTGGCTGTAGCGCAGGTTGTGGGTGCGATAGGTGTTGAACACCCCGCGCGCGATTACCTCCTCGTCGTCGAACCCGGTAAAGACGTTCTGTCCCTTCTTGCCGATGACGATGGCCGTGCCGGTGTCCTGGCACATCGGGAGCACGCCGGCAGCCGCGATATTGGCGTTCTTCAGCAGTTCCATCGCCACGAACCGGTCGTTGGGCGAGGCGTCGTCGGCATCGACGATGGCGCGCAGCTGCGCGAGGTGGCCGGGGCGCAGCAGGTGCGAGATGTCCTTGAAAGCCTGCTCGGTCAGCGTGGTCAGCGCCTCGGGACGCACGGTCAGGATGTCACGGCCGCCGAGGGTGTCGGTGGAGACGAAGTCCCCATCGATTCTGCGATACGCGGTTGTGTCCTCGCCCAGCGGGAACATCTCGGTGTACTTCATTTCTGACATGGGCCTACCGCTTGCGCCGGAAGTGGTCGAGGGAAATGACTTCGCCGGGGTTCTCCCCGCCCGTGTCGTCGTCGTCTTCCGGCGGCGACGCATCGGACACCTTGAAGGTCAGGCCGAACTTCACCGAGGGATCGGCGAAGGCAGTCACGGCCGCAAACGGGATCACGAGGCGTTCACGCCGCTCGCTGAAGCTGAGCATGACCTCGAAGCGGTCGTCGTGCACCTCGAGGTTCCAGAACTGGTACTGCAGGACGATGGTCATCTCGTCCGGGTAGCGTTCGAGCAGGACGGCCGGGATGTCCGTCCCCGGGTGCCCGGTCCTGAAGGTGATGTAAAAGTGATGATCGCCCGGCAGTCCCCGGGCCTCTGCCTGGCGCATGATCCGTCGGACCACGCCGAGCAGCGCGTCCTCGATCATCAAATCGTATCTGAACCCCTGGTCCGACATGGCCCGACCTTGCTCCTCTCCGGTCCCCGGACCCGGAAGGGGTCACGTGAAGCGGGGCGCTTCTGTTGCCAGGTGCGCCCCAGACCCCGCCGGCGGGTGCGAACCCGCCGGACTTCATTTGAGACTACCCGACCGCTTACGCGGCGAGGCGCGCCTCCGCATAGTTGTCGTTCGCAACTATCATGTGGCCCGGTAACGGCGGTACCATGCCGGGCGAAGGCCACGCCTTTACCACGCACGTCGATCCTGGTTCGCCCCCGCGGATCTGCCGCATGCGGCAGGAATGGTGGAGGCGCCGGGTACTGCCCCCGGGTCCGCAACGCTTATTCCACGCGTCGTTTATCGCCATAGTCGGTTTCCCGACACCACCCAATATAGTCATTCCGGCCGGCCGGTCCAAGACCATGATGCGACCAAGCGCCGGCCGGGCACCTGTGCTGTTTCCACGCGCCCGCGGTCCGGGTACCAATGGGGTGGGGAGGAGGGCCGATGCAGCAGTACCTTGACCTGATGGACCGGGTCCTGCGGACGGGCACCAGGCGCGACGACCGCACCGGTACCGGCACGCTGGCCGTTTTCGGCTGCCAGATGCACTTCGACCTGGCGGCCGGGTTCCCGCTGCTCACGACCAAGCGGGTGCACCTGAAGTCGATCGTCCACGAGCTGCTGTGGTTCCTGGCCGGCGACACCAACGTTCGCGCGCTGCAGGAACACGGTGTCACGATCTGGGATGAATGGGCCGACGCCAACGGTGACCTCGGGCCGATCTACGGGCACCAGTGGCGGTCATGGCCGACCCGCGACGGGGAGACGGTGGACCAGGTCGCCCGGCTGCTTCGCGACATAAGGGAGACGCCGCATTCGCGCCGGCTTGTGGTCACGGCCTGGAACCCGGGCGACCTGGAGCGCATGGCGCTGCCTCCGTGCCACTGCCTGTTCCAGTTCCACGTCGCCGAGGGCACCCTGTCGTGCCTGCTCTACCAGCGCAGCGCCGACGTGTTCCTCGGACTGCCGTTCAACATCGCCTCCTACGCGCTGCTGACCATGATGGTCGCGCAGGTCTGCGGGCTCGCGCCCGGCGTCCTCGTGCACACGCTCGGCGACGCCCATCTCTACCTCACCCACCTCGAGCAGGCACGTCTCCAGCTCTCGCGCACGCCGCGCGCGCTGCCGCGGATGCACCTCAACCCCGAACGGACGGACCTGTTCGGCTTCGAACCCGGTGACTTCGAACTTTCCGGCTACGAGCCCCATCCGCGGATCGCCGCCCCGGTCGCGGTCTGACTACCGGCGCAGTCGGCGGACAAACGGGCTGTCGTCCCAGGCGACCAGGCCCCCGTCGGCGACAGCCTCGCGTCCGTACACCATCCAGGCGTCGTCGATGGTCCCGAGCATCGTGTCGATCGTGAACCGGCCGGGGTGTTCCGTGGCCAGTGACAGGGCAGTGAGGCCGCTGTCGTAGCGTTCCTCCAGCAGACCCTCGGCCACGGTCTGGATCGAGTGCTCGGGCACGACCGTGGCCCAGCGACCGGTATCGACACAGTGGGTCGTGGCCGGCTGCAGCGCGATGCCGCCGGGCGGATCCCCCCGGTACGGGTGAGCACGGCCAGCGGGCGCGACGGCGAGATGAACACGTCGACGATGCTGATGGCGTGGCGGACCCACGCACCCACCATAGCGGGGCGCCGGGCGCCGATCATCCGCCGGCCGGGGGCGAGACGGTGCCCGTCGGCGCCGGCAGCATCGGGCAGTGGCCCGGCTGGCCGGCGACCCGCTCGAGCCAGGCGGTGACGCCCGGATAGCCCGCCAGCTCGAATCCTCCCTCGCCGGCGACGTGGGTGTAGGCGAACAGCGCGATGTCCGCCACGGTCATGGCCCCGCCGCCGAACCAGGGCGCGGTGGCCAGATGTGTCTCCATCACCGCGAGAGCCGCGTGGCCGCCGGCGCGCCGGGCCGGCAGCTGGGCCCGGCGTGCATCGTCGAGCCCGAGGTGACAGATCCAGTGCCGCACGACCGCGATGTTCGGTTCGTGGGAATACTGCTCGAAGAACATCCACTGCAGGGTGCGGGCACGCGCGAGCGGGTGCGAGGGCAGGAACCGCGTGCCCTCGGCCAGGTACCACAGGATGGCGTTCGACTCGGCGAGAGGGCCGTCGGGGCCGAGCTCGAGCACCGGGATGCGTCCGTTGGGGTTCATGGCAAGGAACCCGGGTGTCCGCGAGTCGCCGTTCAGGATGTCGACCTCGACGCGCTCGTAGGTCAGGCCGAGGAGTGCGAGCAGCAAGCGGACCTTGTAGCCGTTGCCGGAATCCTGCGAATCATGGAGCCTGAGCATGGCGTTTCTCCTGCGGGTGTCCGGTGCGCGAGCATGGCCTGCGGACCGCATCGTTCCAGTGGCGGCGATGCCAGATATCGGCAAGAATGCGCCAGTCATGTCCGCACCCCGCTTCCATTCCACGGTCGTGGCCCTCGCCTACGACCGGCTGTGCACCTTCGAGTTCGGCTGCGTGCACGAGGTGTTCGGCCTGCCGCGGCCGGAACTCGATCGTCCCTGGTACCGGTTCAGGGTCTGTGCCGTCGAACCGGGCCCGCTGAGCGCGGCGGGCGAGCTCGCGGTCCGCGCGCCCTTCGATCCGGGGCTGATCGACGAGGCCGACACCGTCATCGTCCCCGGCTGGCGCTCACCGGAGGAACCGGTGCCCGCGGCGATGTGCACCGCGCTGGCCCGGGTGGCGGAACGCGGCGGCCGGCTGGTTTCGATCTGCTCGGGCGTGTTCGTCCTGGCGGCGGCCGGGGTGCTGGACGGGCGCCGTGTCACGACCCACTGGCGCTACGCCGACACGCTGGCCGGGATGTATCCGCAGGTCCGGGTCGATCGCAACGTGCTGTTCGTGGACGAGGGGCGGGTGCTCACCTCCGCCGGCAGCGCCGCCGGACTCGATCTTTGCCTGCATGTCGTGCGCCGCGACCACGGCACGGCGGTCGCCAACGCCGTGGCGCGCCGGCTGGTGTTCGCACCGTGGCGCGACGGAGACCAGCGCCAGTTCGTCGAGACACCGCTCGGACCCGGTTCCGGCAGGCTGGCGGAACTGCTGGTATGGCTGACACGGCACCTGCACGAACCGGTGAGCGTGGCTGACATGGCGCGTCGCGTCGGGATGAGCAGCCGCACATTCCAGCGCCGCTTCCGTGCGAGTGTCGGGGCAACCCCGGCCGACTGGCTGGTTCGTCAGCGGGTGGCCCACGCCTGCCAGCTCGCGGAAACCACCGACCTCGGCGTCGAGCAGATCGCCACCGCCTCGGGCTTCGGAGCGGCCGAGACCCTGCGCCATCACTTCCGCCGCCTGGTGGGCACGACTCCGTCACGCTACCGGCGCAGCTTCAACCGGGCCCGCGTTGCGGGCGGCGGGCCGGGACAGTAGGAAGAGTTCGACGGCAGGAAACGAAAATGCGGGCTGCAGGTGAAGCGGAACTGGTCGTCGTGGTTGCCCGCGCCGAGAACCGGGTGATCGGCCGGGACGGGAACCTGCCGTGGCATATTCCGGGCGATCTCAGACGGGTCAGGGCGCTCACCATGGGCAAGCCGCTGATCATGGGCCGACGGACCTACCGGTCGATCGAGCAGGCCGCCAGGCCGGGCAGGACACCGCTGCCCGGGCGGCGGCTGGTGGTGGTGAGCCGCAGCGGACCGGTGGCCGGGGGCGTCGACCTCGTCGCCGACTTCGAGGCCGCGCTCGCAGCGGCGCGGCGGCGTGCTGCGGAATGCGGCGCGCGCGAGGTCATCGCCTTCGGCGGCGAGCGGATCTACGCCGCGGCGCTTGCCAGCGCGGTGCGGATCCACGAGACCGTGGTCCACTGCGCGCCCGGGGGCGACGCGTTCTTCCCGGAACTGCCGCCGGGGCAGTGGCGGATCGAGCGGGGACCGTGCCGACAGCCGCGGGAGACCCCGGACGGGCCCGAATACAGCTACATCACCCGGGTCAGGGTCAGTTCATGACGATCCGCGGCGGCTCGCGACGCACGCTGCCCACCCTGTCCCATACCGCCCCGGCGATGGCGACGTAGGCGCGCGCGTGCGGCCCGTCCGGGTCCGCGATCACGATCGGGGTTCCACCGTCCGACGTGGTGCGGATGTCGATGTGCAGCGGCACCTCGCCCAGGAAGTCGACGCCGAGCCGGTCCGCCTCGGCGCGGGCGCCGCCATGGCCGAAGATCGGACTCTCGCCGCCACAGTGCGGGCAGACGAACATGCTCATGTTCTCCACCAGGCCGAGGACCGGCACGTCGACCTTGCGGAACATGTTGAGCCCCTTGCGCGCGTCGACGAGTGCGATGTCCTGCGGGGTGGACACGATCACGACACCGGCGAGGGGTACGCGCTGCGACAGCGTGAGCTGGGCATCGCCGGTGCCCGGCGGCATGTCGACGACCATGATGTCGAGGCGTCCCCAGTCGACGTCGCGCATCATCTGTTCGAGCGCGCTCATCACCATCGGCCCGCGCCAGATCGTCGGCGTGTCCTCCGGTACCAGGAAGCCGATGGACATGCAGGTCAGTCCGAACTTCCGGATCGGCTGCAGGATCTTGCCGTCACGGGTGCTGGGCTTGTCAGTGATCGCCAGCATGCGGGGCAGTGACGGACCGTAGATGTCGGCGTCGAGCAGGCCGACGGCGAGACCGCTCTCGGCCAGTGCCACGGCGATGTTGACGGCGGTGGTCGACTTGCCGACGCCGCCCTTGCCCGAGGCGACGGCCACGATGGCCCCGACATCGGGACCCGCCCCGCGCCCCTGCTGCCGGCTGGCAGCCGGCCTGGCGCCGGATGCCGGCGCCCGGTGCGCCGTCAGCACCACGGTGACCGACACCACCCCCGCAAGCCGGTCCACGGCCTGCTCGGCCGCCCGGCGCACCGGTTCGAGTTGCGGACCCCTCTTCGGGTCCACCTCGATGGCGAACCCGACATTGCCGTCGCGGATCGTGAGCCCGCTCACCATCCCGAGACTGACGATGTCGCCGCCACGGTCCGGGTCGGTCACCCCGCTCAACGCGTCGAGAACCTGCTGTTCGGTGACTTCGGCCATGGATCCTGTCCCTGCGCAATCGCCCTGTCCCTATATCGGCCGGAGGCGATTACTTTTGCAAGCGACGGTGCGCCTCTGCTAGAAACAGGCCGTTGCTCCCGGGTCCCTGCAGGAGAGCGTACCATGTCATGGAACAATCAAGGTGGCGGCCCCTGGGGCGGCGGCGGCGGCGGGTCGGGTGGCGGCGGTTCGCCCTGGTCGCGCCCTCCCCGCGGTGGCGGCGGCGGTGGCCCGCAACCGCCGGATATCGATGACATCATCCGGCGTGGTCAGGCGCGATTGCGCAGACTGATCCCGGGCGGGTTCAGGGGACGGCGACTGGTGATTGTCGCGCTGCTGGCCCTGATCGCGATCTGGGTTGCCAACGGTTTCTACCGGGTCCAGCCCAACCAGGAAGGCGTACCGCTGGTGCTTGGCCGCTTCACCGGTACCACCACCCAGCCGGGACTGCACTGGAACTGGCCGTCGCCCATCGGCAACATCTACCGGCCGGACGTGACGGCGGAAAACCGGATCGAGATCGGCTTGCGGACCTCCGGCGAGGCTACTCGGCGCGCCACGTCGGTTCGCGATGTGCCCGAAGAAAGCCAGATGATCACCGGCGACGAAAACATTGTCGACATCGACTTCGTCGTGTTCTGGAAAATCTCGGACGCGCCGAACTACCTGTTCAACATCCGCAACCCCGACGAGACCATCAAGATGGCCGCCGAGTCGGTCATGCGCGACATCGTCGGCCAGACCCCGATTCAGGAAGCGCTGACCAGCCGGCGCGAGGACATCGAGAGCCGGACGCATGAAGCCTTGCAGACGCTGATGACCGAGTATCTGGCCGGTATCGAGGTCCGCCAGGTACAGCTGCTCGAGGTGCTGCCGCCGAAGAACGTCATCGACGCCTTCGACGAGGTGTCACGCGCACGCCAGGACATGGACCGGCTGAAGAACGAGGCGGAAGCCTACCGAAACGATATCGTTCCCCGGGCACGAGGCGAGGCCCAGCAGCTGACGCAGAGCGCCGAGGGCTACCGCCAGTCGGTCGTCACCAGGGCCCAGGGTGACGCCAACCGGTTCGATGCCGTCTATCAGGCCTACGCGGTGTCCAAGGACATCACGGTCAAGCGCATCTATCTCGAGACGCTGGAACAGGTGCTGCAGGGGGTCAACAAGGTGATTATCGACAATGCTGCCGGTGGGGCGGGGGGGACGGGCGTTATACCCTACCTGCCACTGCCCGAGATCCAGAAACGCACCGCAGAGCAGGACGGGAGCACAACACGATGACCCGATTCTTCGCCCTTATCGGCGGCCTGATCGTGGTGCTCGGCGTGCTGGTCACCAGCTCGATGTTCATCGTCGAACAGACCCAGCAGGCGATTGTCCTGTTCTTCGGCAAGCCGCAGAAGACGATCCAGGAGCCGGGCCTGAACTTCAAGATCCCGTTCGCCGAGGAGGTAGTCTACTACGAGAAGCGCGTGCTTGACCTCGATCCGCCCACCGAACGGGTGATCCTGGCCGACCAGAAGCGCCTCGATGTCGACTCCTACGCCCGCTACCGCATTACCGATCCCTTGCTGTTCTTCCAGACCACCAGGCAAATCTCGGGGGTGCCGGGCAAGCTCAGCCCGATCATCAATTCCTCCCTGCGCCGGGTGCTCGGCAACGAGAACCTGCTCGATATCCTTTCCAAGAAACGCGCGACGATCATGGTCGACATTCAAAAGGCGGTGAACGACGCGGTGACCCGGTTCGGAATGGAGATCGTGGAGGTCCGCGTGCGCCGCGCCGACTACCCGGAACAGACTCGGTCCAACATCGAGAACCGCATGAAGTCCGAGCGCGAACGCGAGGCCAAGGAGTTCCGGGCCCGGGGCTTCGAACTCGCCGAAGGGATCCGGGCCGATGCCAACAAGCAGAAGGTCGTGATCCTGGCCCAGGCGCGCAAGGAAGCGGAGACATTGCGCGGCGTGGGTGACAGCGAGGCGATCAAGATCTACGCCGACGCCTTCGGCAAGGACCCCGATTTCTTCTCCTTCTACCGCTCGATGCAGGCGTACCGGGAATCCATGGCGTCGGCCGACACGACGATGGTCCTCACGCCCAACAGTGATTTTTTCCGGTACTTCAATGATATAACTGGGGGCGGGCCGTCACTGACCGGTCAGTAGGAATGATCCGCCCATGCGGGACCTGCTGACCGCCCTGGCATTGGTGCTCGTCATCGAGGGTGCCCTGTATGCGCTGTTTCCGGTCGCGATGCGCGACATGCTGACCCGCATGATGGAGATACCGGACCGCACGCTGCGCGTGTGCGGCGTGGTCGCCGTGGCCGTCGGCGTCGTTGCCGTCTGGGCGATCAGGGGATAGGTGCGGGGTGTGCCGGTGCGGCCCGGGCTGCCACTTTTCTGCCGAAAGCACGGTCTATCCTTGTTCCCGTCGGGCAACACGAACCATGCGCAACGCCCGGCAGGGTTCCCCGAAACAACGGTAACGAGGAGAGACGGAGCATGAACACGCACACGCAGGCGGTGGCCGACCGGCGGATCCGGTCGGTGTCGCGCTTCCTGGTGCATGTGGTCGCGGCCCTCGTTCTGGTCGCGGTTGCCATCCCGGTGCGCGCCCACGACGGGTCGATGCCGCAGAGCTTTGCCGACCTGGTCGAGAAACTGGCGCCGGCGGTGGTGGACATTCACACGATCACGAGCCAGGGCGAACGCAACGGCGGGCAGGGGCCGTATCAGGGCGATGTCCCGCCCAAGGACCAGCCGTTCAGCGAGTGGTTCAAGAACTTCCAGGACCGCTTCATTCCCAACGATCCCGACAGCAGGCCGACCTACGCGCTGGGGTCGGGGTTCATCATTGACGGCGACGGCCACGTGGTGACCAACCACCACGTGATCGTGAATGCCGGCAAGATCAAGGTCAGGCTGCACGACGGGACGGTGTTCGATGCGACCGTGAAGGGCTCGGACGAGAAGACCGACGTTGCGGTGCTCAAGATCGAACCCGGCGACAGCGAGTTGCAGGCGGTGGAGTTCGGAGATTCCGACACCGTGCGGGTCGGGGACTGGGTGCTCGCGATCGGCAATCCGTTCAACCTGTCCGGCACCGTGACCGCGGGAATCGTTTCGGCTCGGGGCCGCGACATCCACCAGGGATCCTACGACGACTTCATCCAGACCGACGCCTCGATCAATACCGGCAATTCGGGCGGGCCGCTGTTCAACCTGGATGGCAAGGTGGTCGGGATCAACACCGCCATCTTCACCCGCAGCGGCGGCTCGGTCGGGATCGGTTTCGCGGTGCCCAGCCGCCTGGCCATGACGGTCATCGACGACCTGCGCGAGGACGGGGTCGTGAAACGGGGCTGGCTCGGGGTTCACATCCAGACGGTTACGCCGATCATCGCCGAATCCGTGGGCCTGGAGGAGGCGATGGGAGCCTTGGTCGCCAACGTGCGCGAGGACAGTCCCGCCGAGGGAGGGGGACTGAAGGTCGGGGATGTGATCCTGGAATTCGGCGGCAAGCCGGTCGGGACCATGCGGTCCTTCCCGCTGATGGTAGCGCGCACGCCCGCGGGCACCGTGGTCGATGTCGTCGTCTGGCGCGACGGCGGAAAGCAGACCCTGAAGGTGCGAGTGGGTGAACTCGCCGACGTCGCGCAGACCGCGCAGACCGCGCAGACCGATGGCCCGGTCACGGTACGGCTTGACGAGATCGGCCTGACCGTGGTGGACCTGGATGCCATGATGCAAAAGAAGTGGCAGATCGATGCCGATGCCAGCGGTGTGCTGGTGCTCGAGGTGCACCCCGACGGTCCGGCTGCCGAACAGGGGATCAGACCGGGCGACGTGATCGAACTCGCCGGAGGCGAGAAGGTCACAGGTGCGCGGCAACTCGAGGACGTCGTGGCGGATACTGCCGGGGACCCCGGCAAAAGCGCGGTCCTGCTGGCGATCAGGCGCAACGACAACCTGATCTTCATCGCGATCGGGTTGAAGCGCGAGTAGCACGGGTCCGGTCGAGGAGGAGAAGCCGTGATCGGGGGGTGTCTCACAGGATCAGGGACCGCACGGTGCAGCGTCGTGCCGGGAAGTGCCGCGATCGTGGCGCTGCTGCTCGTGCTCGCGATCCCCCTGTTCACGGCCCTCCTTCCTCACCGTGCCGGTGCGCAGGCGCAGCAGGAGGTGATGACCGCTGCGGACGCCTGGCACGGTGCGAGAAACGGAACACTGTTCATCATCGACGTACGGACCCCGGCGGAGTGGCGTAGCACAGGCATCCCGCCCGGGGCCGGGCTCGTGGACTTCAACGGGCCCGGTGGACGCGCCGGTTTCCTGGAACGGGTGCGGTCCCTCGGGCTCGATCCGGCGAACGACCGGGTGGCCCTGATCTGCGCCAGCGGCGCGAGGTCGGCCAGGGCCGCCTCCTGGCTCGACCGGGCGGGGTATCGCCATGTCTACTCGGTGCGCGAGGGCATGCTCGGCCGGTCTCGGCTGACGGAACCGCGTCAGCCGGGCTGGCTCGCCCGGGGATTGCCGACGGCACCGTGGCCGGCGAACTCGTCCTCCCTGAAACCCTGAAGGTAGAGCAGGGCCGTCAGGTCGCCGTGGTCGACGCGAAACCGCGCCGACGCCGCAACCCGCGGCCTGGCCCGGAACGCCACCCCGGTGCCGGCGGCCGCAAGCATCGGCATGTCGTTCGCCCCATCTCCCACCGCGAGCGCGTCGACGGGCGCAATCGCGCACTCGCTGCACAGCCGGTGCAGGATGGCCCGTTTGGCGTCGGCCCCGAGCACCGGGTTCTCGACCGTTCCCGTGAGCCTGCCGTTGACCACCACAAGGCGGTTGGCGTGGTGGACATCGAACCCGGCGCGGTGCGCCACCGGTCCGGTGACCGCGGTGAAGCCGCCCGAGACCAGCGCGGTCCGGGCGCCGTGCGCGCGCATCGTGCGGACCAGCACACCGGCGCCGGGCGTCAGCGTGATCCGCTGTTCAACCAGGGTCGCGAGCAGCGCCGCCGGGTGTCCCGCGAGCAGCCGGACCCGCTCGCGCAGGGCGGCCTCGAAGTCGATCTCGCCACGCATGGCCCGATCGGTGATCGGTGCCACCTTCTCGCGCAGACCCGCCATGTCGGCGAGCTCGTCGAGCGTCTCCTGGCCGATGACGGTCGAATCCATGTCGGCGACGAGCAGGCGCCTGCGGCGTCCCGCCGCCGGCTGGATGGCGATATCCACCCCGGCGCCGGCAAGTGCGTGATCCACGCCCGCGCGGACCGGGTCCGCGGCCGGTGCGGCCAGCACGAGGTCAAGTGCGCAGCCGCGCCCGAGCCAGGTGGTGCCCTGGTGCCGGGCGCCTGCCGCACGCAGCGCTGCGACGGCCTCACGCACGTGTTCGGGGCCGAGCGGGCGCGAGACCGGGTCCGCCGTCAGGGTAAGGGCATATTGCATTGCGGCGGAGTATTGCCTATCGCGGGGGCAATGGACAGCCGGCCCCAACGACACCGTCTCCCGGTGATCGCCGTCGCGGGACCGACCGCGGGCGGCAAGTCGGAGCTTGCACTCCGGCTGGCCGAAACCCTCGGCGGCACGGTGATCAACAGCGACTCGATGCAGGTCTACCAGGAACTGCGCATCCTGACGTCGCGCCCCGGGCGCCGGCAGATCGCCCGCGCTCCCCACCGCCTGTACGGGTTCCGGTCGATCGCTCGACCCTGCTCGGTCGGCGACTGGCTGGACCGCGCCCGCGCCGAGGTCGCGGCGGCGCATGCGCGCGGCTCGGTTCCGGTGATCTGCGGCGGGACCGGGCTCTACCTGCGGGCGTTGCTGGAGGGTCTGGCGCCAATCCCCGACATCCCGGGCCGGTTCCGGCGTGCGGCGCAGGCGCGGCCTGGGGGGCGGGGCCGGGCGCTGCCGGGGGGCGTGGCGGGAGGGTCTGGCGCCAACCCCCGACATCCCGGGCCGTTTCCGGCGTGCGGCGCAGGCGCGGCTGGCGGCGATCGGCGGGCTCGCCTTTCGCCGCGAACTGGCGGACCGGGACCCGGAAACTGCCGCCCGGCTGACCAACGGGGACACCCAGCGGCTGGTGCGCGCCCGGGAGGTGCTGGAGGCGACCGGCCGTCCACTCGCCGACTGGCAGCGCGAGCAGCGCACGACCGGCGGGCCGGATGCCTTCGTGGTGCTGGTGCTGCCGCCGCGCGAGGCAACCTACGCCGCCTGCGATGCGCGGTTCGATGCCATGCTGGAGCGAGGCGCGCTCGAGGAGGCCCGCGCCCTCGCCGGTCTCGGTCTCGACCCGTCGCTGCCGGGGATGAAGGCGATCGGGCTGCCCGAACTGCTGGCGCACCTCGCTGGCCACCTCACCCTGGAGCAGGCGGGCGAGAGTGCACGCCGGCACACCAAGCGCTACGCCAAGCGCCAGGCGACCTGGTTCCGCCACCAGCTCCATGCCGACCGGGTGGTCCCGGGGATGATCGGCGATGTCGGGGTGCCCGCCGGGCTGCTCGACGAGCTAAGGCGGTTCCTTTCCTCCCCACGGGGACGGCCTTCGTGTTGACCGGATTCACCCGAGGCGGTAGGGTCCGCCCCGCCGCGCAAGCGACGCAGGAGGGCGAGCCTGTCGGCTCGCGGAAAGGGCATGTGATGACTTCCGCCGCTCAGCCAGACCCAGAACCGCAGACCCGGATGACCGGTGCCGCCATCGTGCTCAAGGCACTGCAGGACCAGGGTGTCGAAGTCGTGTTCGGATATCCCGGCGGCGCTGTCCTTCCGATCTACGACGAGCTGTTCAAGACCAACGCGGTCCGGCACATCCTGGTCCGCCATGAACAGGGCGCGGTGCATGCGGCGGAGGGGTATGCCCGGTCCACCGGAAAGGTGGGCGTGGTGCTGGTGACTTCGGGGCCGGGCGCCACCAACGCGGTCACGGGCCTGACCGACGCGCTCATGGACAGTATCCCGGTTGTCTGCCTGACCGGGCAGGTTCCGACGCACCTGATCGGCAACGATGCCTTCCAGGAGGCGGACACCACCGGGATCACCCGTCCGTGCACGAAGCACAACTACCTGGTCAAGTCGGTCGACAACCTTGCCGACATCATGCACGAGGCATTCCACGTCGCCGCACGTGGCCGGCCCGGCCCGGTGGTGATCGATCTGCCCAAGGATGTGCTGTTCGCGGATGGACCGTACCGCGCGCCCTCGGCACCGCGCCGCACCTCCTACCGGCCGCGCACCACTCCGGACCAGGCTGCGGTGGAACAGGCGGTCGATCTCATCGCGAGCGCCGAACGCCCGGTGTTCTACGGCGGCGGCGGCCTGGTCAACTCCGGGCCCGAGGCAAGCAGGCTGCTGACCGAGTTCGTGCGGATGACCGGCTACCCGACGACGCTCACCCTGATGGGACTCGGGGCGTTTCCGGCGTCCGACCGGCGGTTCCTGGGCATGCTCGGAATGCATGGCACCTACGAGGCCAACCTCGCGATGTACAACTGCGACGTGATGATCAACATCGGTGCGCGGTTCGACGATCGTGTGACCGGGCGGATCTCCGACTTCTCGCCGCACTCGCGCAAGATCCATGTCGACATCGATCCGTCCTCGATCAACAAGAACGTTCCCGTCGACGTTCCCGTGATCGGCGACGCGGCGACGGTACTGGCCCGGATGATCGAGACATGGAAACGGAAGGGCTGCCAGCCGAAGCAGGATGCGCTGGCGCGCTGGTGGGGACAGATCGACAGCTGGCGCGCGCGTGACTGCCTCGCCTACAGCCAGGACGGAGCTGTCATCAAGCCGCAGCACGCGATCCGCAGGCTGTTCGAGAAGATCCGCGGTCGCGACTTCTACATCACCACCGAAGTTGGCCAGCACCAGATGTGGGCGGCACAGTATTTCGAGTTCGAGGAGCCGAACCGCTGGATGACCTCGGGCGGGCTCGGCACCATGGGCTACGGCCTGCCTGCCGCGCTCGGCGTGCAGGTCGCCCATCCCGACGCCCTCGTGATCGACGTCGCCGGCGAGGCATCGTTCCTGATGAACATCCAGGAACTGTCGACGCTCTGCCAGTACGGGCTGCCGGTGAAGGCCTTCATCGTGAACAACCAATGGATGGGCATGGTCCGCCAGTGGCAGGAACTGATCCATGGCGGGCGTTACTCGGAGAGCTACACCGCGTCGCTGCCGGACTTCGTGAAACTGGCCGAATCCTTCGGCGGGGTGGGACTGATCGCCCGGACCGCGGATGACCTCGAGGGTGTCATTGACGAGATGCTCGCGGTCGACCGGTTCGTGCTGGCCGATATCCGGGTCAGCAAGGAGGAAAACTGCTTCCCGATGATCCCGTCAGGCGCGGCCCACAACGAAATGCTGCTTGGCCAGGACGACCGGGCGGAGCACGAGACCTCCGACGACGGGATGGTGCTGGTCTGATCGGCAGCTGCGCAAGCAAGGAGTGACCGGCGTGGGTCAGCAGGAGGACGCCCGCGAGCAGCGGCGCACGATCGCCGTGCTGGTGGACAACGAGCCGGGTGTGCTCGCACGGGTGATCGGGCTGTTTTCCGGGCGTGGCTACAACATCGAGAGCCTGACTGTTTCAGAGGTCGACCCGGTTGCCCGGTTCTCGAGGATCACCATCGTGACTTCGGGAACCTCGATGGTGATCGAGCAGATCAAGGCGCAGCTCGCGCGGCTGGTTCCGGTTCACGAGGTGCAAGACCTCTCGACGGAGGGTCCGCACATCGAACGCGAACTGGCGCTGATCAAGGTCGCGAACCGGGGCGAGGCCCGGATCGAGGCCCTGCGCATCGCCGACATGTTCCGGGCCCGGGCGATTGACAGCACGCTCGAGAGCTTCGTGTTCGAACTCACGGGCAATCCCGGCAAGATCGATGCGTTCATCGGCCTGATGGAAGCGATTGGTACCATCGAGGTCTGTCGCGGCGGCGTGGTGGCGATTTCCCGTGGTTCGATCATATCGATGGTCACCGCGGAGGGCGATGAGGAAGACGACCCGGCTCCGGCCGGTAGAGTGCTGGTTTCTTGATATTCGTTGCGAAGTTGAACGAGACTGTGTAGGCGGTGGACGAAGAGTGACCGTTGCTCGTGAGCCGGAGCCCGATATCGGGACCGCGACTCCAGCCACTCCGGGGAGCCTGTCAACAGAACTGTGACGGATAGGGTCTGATGTTTGCCAGACTACTCGGAATGCTGTCTGCCGACATGGCAATCGATCTGGGTACCGCCAACACCCTGGTCTACGTGCGCGGTCGCGACATCGTGGTCAATGAGCCCTCGGTGGTGGCGGTCGGTACCATCAAGGGCAGGAAGCGGGTCCTTGCGGTGGGCAACGAGGCCAAGGACATGCTCGGCCGCACTCCCGGCTCGATCCAGGCGATCCGTCCGCTCCGCGACGGGGTCATCGCCGATTTCGAGGTCGCGGAGGACATGATAAAGCACTTCATCCGCAAGGTGCACAACCGCCGCAGCTTTGCCAGCCCGCAGATCGTGATCTGTGTGCCGTCGGGCTCCACCGCGGTGGAACGCCGCGCCATTCGCGAATCCGCCGAGAGTGCCGGGGCAAGGCGGGTGTACCTGATCGAGGAACCGATGGCGGCCGCGATCGGCGCCAACCTCCCGGTAACGGACGCAACCGGCTCGATGGTTGTCGACATCGGCGGTGGAACCACCGAGGTCGCGGTCCTGTCTCTCGGGGGGATCGTCTATTCGAGATCGGTGCGGATCGGTGGCGACAAGATGGACGAGGCGATCATCGCCTACATTCGCCGCGAGCATAACCTGTTGCTCGGCGAGACCAGTGCCGAGCGGATCAAGATGGAAATCGGGTCGGCCTACCTGCCGGAAGACGGACACGGACAGACCCTCGACATCAAGGGGCGCGACCTGATCGAGGGCATCCCGAGGCAGATCACGATCAACGAGGCGCAGATTGCCCGCAGCCTCGCCGAGCCGGTCAGCCACATCGTCGAGGCGGTGAAGGTGGCGCTTGAGCAGACGCCTCCGGAACTGGCTGCGGATATTGTCGACAAGGGCATCGTGCTCACCGGGGGCGGCGCGCTGCTGGGGAGGATGGACGAGATCCTGCGGCTCAACACCTCGCTGCCGATCTCGGTCGCCGACGAGCCGCTCAAGTGCGTGGCTCTCGGGACCGGTCGGTGCCTCGAGGAACTGAAGGCGATGCGCAGTGTCCTGATCGGAGCCAGCTGAGTGCGGGACGGGAGCGACTGAAGAGGCGGGACCATGGCCCTGAGACCGGTGACCTTCACGAGGGTAGTGCAACCGGTTCGTTCCCTGTGGCAACGATTCTCGGTCGCGTCGATGGGGGTCGCCGCCTTCGCGCTGATGCTGCTGGGCAATGTCGACAACGTGATCGTCGAGCGCATGCGTGTCGGGGTGACGGACATCCTCACCCCCGTCCTGCTGGTCACCGCGAAGCCGGTGGCGATGGTTTCGTCCGGCGTGGAGTGGGTCACCCGACTGTACGATCTTCAGGGACAGGTGGATCACCTGCGCGAGGAAAACCGCGTCCTGCGCCAGTGGTGGCACCGGGCCGTCACGCTGGAGCAGGAGAACGAAAGGCTCAGGCGGCTGTCCCGGTTCGTTCCGCCGCCAAGCCCGGCCTCGATCTCGGCGCGGGCGATCACCGCAACCGGCGGGCCGTTCGTGCGCAGCATGCTGGTCAGCGCCGGCCGCCGCCACGGAGTGGAGCCCGGCCAGGTCGCCGTGTCGGGTGACGGTGCACTGTCCGGAGTGGTGGTGGCCGCGGGTGAGCGGCACGCCCGGGTCCTGCTTGTCACCGATCTGAATTCCCAGATCCCGGTTACCGTCCAGGGTACCGGCGGCACCAGCTATCCGGGGATCCTGTCGGGCGACAACTCGCGCACGCCGGTGATGCGGTTCCTGCCGCACGGCGCCCACGTCTCGACCGGGGACCGGGTGGTGACCTCGGGGCTTGGCGGAGTGCTGCCGGCCGGGTTGCCGGTCGGGCTGGTGACCTCGATCACCGGCAGCGAGGTCCGGGTCCGTCCGCTGGCCCAGTGGAGCGGGCCCGATCACGTGCGGCTGCTCAAATACGACATCGGGAAGGTTCCGGGCGTCAGGCCATGAGGCTATTCCTGCTGGCACTTCAACTCGACCAGGCCGCGCGCGCCACGGTTCCGACCGTGACCGTCGGCCTGCTGATCCTGCCCGGCCTGCTGCCGCTCGGTGCTCCGTGGTTGAGCGAGACCATGCCGCATTTCGCCTTGATCGCGGTGTTCTACTGGACACTCTACCGGCCCGACCTGCTGCCCCCGGCAGCCGTGTTTCTGGTCGGGTTGCTTTCCGATATCCTCGCCGGTCATCCGACGGGGCTGGGGGCGTTGACGCTGCTTGCGGTGCATGTCGTGGTGCAGAACCAGAGACAGGCATTCGTGCTGCGGTCCTTCCCGATCGTGTGGGGCGGGTTCGCGCTGATCGCCGCGGCGGCGTTCCTTGGCATGTGGCTGATGACCTGCCTGCTGGCACTGCGCCTGGTGATGGCACCTGCCGCGATCCTGCAGCTTGGCGCCACCGTTCTGTGCTTTCCGGTACTGGCATGGGGACTGGTGCGGGTGCACCGGCAGATAATCCGGTAGGACCGTGCGGTGAAGAACGCGGACGACCAGGAGGCGCGGCGCACACTCACCCGGCGAGCCCTGATGCTCGGATCGGCCCAGTTCGTCCTCACCGGGGCCCTGATTGTCCGCCTGCACCATCTTCAGGTGACGGAAAGCGACAACTACCAGGGACTGTCGGAGGACAACCAGTTCGACATCGTGGTGGTGCCGGTCAGCCGGGGCGCGGTGCGTGATCGCCAGGGACGCGGTCTTGCGGTCAATCGTGACCTGTTCCGCATCAGCGTCATCGCCGAACGGACAGAGAACCTGCAGTGGACCCTGCAGCAGCTGCGCGAGTTGATCGTGCACAGAGAATTCGACGCCGAGCCGGTGCTTCGGTCAGCCGCGGAGAGGAAGAACCGGTTCCAGCCGATCGTCGTGGTTGACGGACTGTCGCGCAGGGACGTTGCGCGGATCGCCGTGCGTGCGCCGTACATGCCCGGAATCCGGATCGAGGTCGGTCGCTCCCGCCACTATCCCTATGGGGAGTCGGCCGTACACGTCACCGGCTACGTGGCTCCGGTCTCGGTGACCGAGCTCTCGGACGACCCTGCCCTCGGACTGCCGGGTGCGCGGATCGGCAAGAGCGGCATCGAGCACTTCTTCGAGACCGCGCTGCGCGGGATCAGCGGCCGACGACAGGTGGAGGTCAATGCGGTCGGACAGTGGATCCGCGAACTGCCGGTCGAGGACGGTGCCTCGGGCGCGAACCTGACACTGACACTCGATGCCGAGTTGCAGCAGCAGGCCTCGCTCTGGCTGGAACGCGGAGCGGCCCGGGTCGTTCCCAGGGATTCGCGGGCCGCCCGTCGTGCCTTCGACGGGCAGCGCAGCCCGGAGCTCGGACTGGCCGCGGGCCACGGACTGGTCAATCTGGATGCAGGCGGCGCCCTGGCGCCTCCCGAGAGCGGGGCCGCGATCGTGATGGACATCCACCGGGGCGAGGTCCTCGCCCTGGCGTCGACACCCGGATTCGATCCCAACGCCTTCAACAAGGGGCTGACGCCGCGGGACTGGAACCGCCTGTTGTCCAACCGGCGTTCACCCATGATCAACAAGGCGATCGCCGGCTGGTATCCGCCCGGCTCGACCTTCAAGCCCGTGGTCTGTCTGGCCGCACTCGCAAACAGGGTGGTGTCGGTGGACGAGAAGGTGGATTGCCAGGGATTCATGGAACTCGGCGACAGCCGGTTTCATTGCTGGCACCCAGTCGGGCATGGTCCGGTCAACATGGAGGAGGCGCTGGAACAGAGCTGTGATGTCTACTTCTACGAACTGGCCCGCAGGCTCGGTATCGGGCCGATTGCCGACATGGCCCGTCGGTTCGGTTTTGGCGACACCCTCGGGATCGAACTGCCGGGCGAGCGCAGCGGCCTGGTCCCCGGCGAGGAGTGGAAACGGGCGAAGTACGGTGAGCCGTGGCAAGAAGGCGAGACCCTGATTTCCGGAATCGGCCAGGGGTTCCTGCTGGCAACCCCGCTGCAGATGGTGACCATGATGGCGCGCCTGGCCAACGGCGCCCGCGCGGTTGTTCCCCGGCTGGTGCTTGACGAGCAGGCGCGATCGGTGTCCTTCGGGCGTCTCGGGATTCCGAAGGACCATCTGGCGGTTGTCATGCGCGGCCTGTGGCGCGCGGTGAACGGATTCCGGGCGACCGCGGCCTCGATCCGGGACCGCCAGCTCGGGTTCGAGATCGCGGGCAAGACCGGGTCGGTGCAGGTTCGCCGCATCACCGCGAAAGAGCGGCGTACCGGCAAGCTGAGGAACGAGGACCTGCCGCGCGATCAACGCGACCATGCGCTGTTCGTCGGTGTCGCACCCGCCGACAGGCCGGCCTACGCCACCTGCGTGCTGATCGAACACGGCGGTTCCGGCGGGTCGGTTGCCGCGCCCATCGCTGCCGAAATCCTCGCCCGGACGATCCGGAACACGGTTGCGAGCGGCAGCCCGAGAGTGATCCCGCTGCCGCAGCTTGCGCCGAAGAGGGACGACGCGACATGAGCCGGTTGGAGGCGGAGCAGTTCGGACCCGAAGCGCCTGGCCCGCTGCAGAAGCTCGCAACGCTGAACTGGGGCCTGGTCGCGATCGTGGTGCTCATCGCGGCGATCGGATGCGCGACCCTGTACTCGGCCGGACAGGGCAGCTGGGACCCGTGGGCGATGCAGCAGGCCCTGCGGTTCACGGTCGGGCTGGCACTGGCGTTCGGCATTGCGCTCGTCGACATCCGCCTGCTGCTCAATTCGGCCTATCCGGTCTACGCCGTCACCCTGCTGCTGGTGGTGGCGGTGGAGTTCTTCGGAGAGATCGGCAAGGGAGCGCAGCGCTGGATCGACCTCGGCGTGGTGCAGCTGCAGCCCTCGGAGTTGATGAAGGTCGTGATGGTCATGGTGCTGGCCCGCCACTTTCATGGCATGACACGGGAACGGATCGGCAGGGTCGTGCCCCTGCTGCTGCCGCTGGCCCTGGTTCTGGTACCGGTATTCCTGATCTTCCGTCAGCCCGATTTCGGCACTGCGGCGCTGATCCTGTGCGGTGCGGGCACGATGTTCTTTCTCGCGGGCGTCCGGCTGTGGAAGTTCCTGCTCGTCCTGGTGGTGATGGTCGGCTCGGTCCCGCTGGTGTGGCTGACGCTGGAGGACTACCAGAAGGAACGGATCGAGACCTTCCTCGACCCCGG
This sequence comes from Alphaproteobacteria bacterium bin52, assembly GCA_002238645.1. Taxonomy (GTDB): domain Bacteria; phylum Pseudomonadota; class Alphaproteobacteria; order Thalassobaculales; family Thalassobaculaceae; genus Bin52. The sequence goes on from MPMT01000015.1 coordinate 49,518, forward strand.
CCGCGATCCGCTCGGCTCCGGCTATCACATTACCCAGTCGAAGATCGCTCTTGGATCGGGCGGACTGTTCGGCAAGGGGTTCCTGCAGGGGTCGCAGAGTCGCCTGAACTTCCTGCCTGAGAAGCAGACCGATTTCGCGTTTACGCTGTATGCGGAGGAATTCGGGTTGATGGGGGCGCTGTTCCTGCTCGTGCTGTTCGCCCTGGTGGTGGCATTTGCCTGCATCATCGGCATGCGGGCCGGAAGCCAGTTCGCGCGGTTGCTCGCGCTGGGAGCCGGGATGACGGTGTTCCTCTACGTCTTTGTCAACGTGGGAATGGTGACCGGCCTGATCCCGGTGGTCGGCGCCCCGTTGCCGTTGATCTCCTATGGCGGCACCGCGATGATCACCTTCATGATCGCGATCGGGTTCATGGTCTCGGCGCATGTGCACCGCGATGTGCCCATCGGTCGCCAGACCGGCGAGGGGCTTTGAGAGAACGGGTTCGGGAGACGCTGGCATCCGACGCACCCGGGTGTGCGAGGGCCATTGCGCGAGACGGCGCGATTTCGTATCAAACGGGCGGCGTGCGGGCGATTAGCTCAGTTGGTAGAGCAGCTGACTCTTAATCAGCGGGTCCGGGGTTCGAGTCCCCGATCGCCCTCCAAACCACAACAGTAACCTATCCTCCCTGAACCGAAGTTCCACCCCATCGCTTACTGGTGGGGTATCTGGGCTGTTATGAGAGTTCCCGAATGGACGCGGAGCCGCCAAAGCGTTCCAGTGCCTTGAGCGTTGGTCACAGTGAGTCTCCGAACGTGGAGATCTCGGACTTCGGCATCATCTGACCCTCTCCAATAGTGACGCTCCTGCGCTCCCGTGCCAGCCGTGTTGTTCGCATCTGGCCGATGTCGCTGGGTGCTTGGCGCCGGGATGGTAAGATGTTCGCACCCTCGCCGCTATCGGCGAGTTCACAGATCGGTATTCGAACCGCGACACATCAAGCCGATGTGTAGCACGGAGTTCATCTGTCATGCCCGTTCATTACCACTTGGGGCAGTTCCCGCCTGATCAGCACCTGGATTGGTCCAGGTTAATCCCTCTACTTGGCCCTACGGCCGCGGCCGTCGCGCGCTACGACGGCATGCTCGCGGCGGTCCCCAACCCCGATGTACTGCTCTCGCCGCTGACCACCCAGGAGGCCGTTCTCTCTTCCCGGATCGAGGGTACTCAAGCCACCATGGGAGAGGTGCTTGAGTTCGAGGCGGGAGGCCGCGCACCCGACTCCGCCGAGCGGCGCGAGGACATCCACGAAGTGATCAACTACGGATCCGCCATGAGAGAGGCTAGGAAGTTGCTGGATGACTTGCCGTTATCGCAGCGCGTTGTCCGCGCCGCTCACTCCGTCTTGCTGGATGGCGTTCGCGGTGAAGGCATGTCTCCAGGTGAGTATCGGCGAATCCCCAACTGGATCGGGCCACCGGGCTGCACCATCGACGACGCCAAGTTCGTGCCCATCGCCGCGGATCAGCTTCCCGATGCCATGAGCGCGTGGGAGCGATATATTCATGAGAATACTGCCGATCGGCTGGTTCAGCTCGCGATCCTGCATGCTGAGTTCGAGGCCATTCACCCGTTCTTGGATGGGAACGGCCGCCTTGGTCGCATGCTGGTGCCGTTGTTTTTGTGGCAACATGACCTCATTCGTGCTCCGATGTTCTACGTCAGCGCCTACTTCGAGGCTCGCCGCGACGCCTACTACGATGGTTTGCTCGGTGTGTCTCGTGACGATGACTGGACTGGCTGGGTCGAGTTCTTCCTCACCGCTTTGAGGAAGCAGGCGGAGGACAATCTGCAGAAAACCAAAGAAATTCTCGACTTGTATGAGAACATGAAGACGCAAGTTGCGGAGATGACGCGGTCGCAGTACGCGATTCGTGCGCTCGACTGGTTGTTCGAGCGGCCGATCTTCAGCTCCTCGCACTTCCGCGATGCTGCGGGTGTGCCCAGACCGTCGGTCCAGCGCATTCTCGCCGATCTGCGCAATGGCGGCGTTCTCCACGTGATCGTGCCGTCGCGCGGTCGACGGGCCGCCGTTTTCGTCTTTCCTGCGTTGGTCAATATCGCGGAGGGGCGCGCGGTAGTTTGACGCTCACCAATGATGCACAAACTGCGTTGTGACTCATGAAGCGGTACGTTTCGAGTCACAAAGCCCTTCGCTTCGCTGTCGTGTTTGCTTCTCGCACTCCTCGGCCCCGAGTCGGCGACGTACTGTGCTGCCGCAGCATATCCGGTCCTGCTTATCCGTGACACTCCGCACGTGAGGCGATATGTTCTCTATATGTTCCGTATGAGGGGGTCATGGTTATCAGGTTCAAGGTTGCATCGCGCGTGCGTGGTTTGAGCGACGAGGCGTTTCGCGAGGCCTTCGGTACCGAGGAGCAGTGCCGCGCGGCGCTGCTCCGGCTGCGCTGGCCGGACGGCTTCGTCTGCCCCTGCTGCGGCCATCGCGGGCATTGCGTGCTGGCGGGGTGCGGGCTCTATCAATGCAACCGGTGCAAGAAGCAGACATCGCCCACAGCGGGCACGATCTTCCACGCGACCAAGCTGCCGCTGACACTCTGGTTCGCCGCCATCCACCTGATCGTGACGGCGAAGAACGGCATCTCGTCGGTGGAACTCGGCCGCTGTCTCGGGGTCAAGCAGCCAACGGCCTGGGCCGTGAAGCACAAGATCATGGCGGTAATGGCGCGGCGCGAGGGAGAGACGGCGCTTACGGGGCGGGTCGAGATGGACGACGCCTCTCTCGGCGGGGTGCGCTCCGGCGGCAAGCGGGGCCGGGGCGCGGCGGGCAAGACGCCCTTCGTGGCGGCGGTCTCGGCCAGTGCGCATGGGCGCCCACGCAACCCAGATCGCGCCCGACGCAGGCGGTATCCGATCGACCCGGACGGCGCGCCCTACCGCGCCGGCCAGGGCTCGCCGAAATCGCCGAGGGAGAAGTCGGTGCCGGGATTGCGGTTGCGGCCGCGCACCAGTTCGACGGGGAGGTCGCCCCAGTCCGCCGCGGCGTTTTCGATCCGGCGGTGGACGCAACTCGTCGCCGGCATGTAGCGCATGGCGAATCCGGCGCGGCGGCGTCCGGAGCTGTTGGCAGCCGAGCCGTGGATGATGCCGATGTCGTGCACCGACACCTGCCCCGGCTCCAGCTCGATGGTGTGCGCCCCGCTCTCGTCGAAATCCTGGATCCGGATTTCCCGGTTCAGGGTCGAGTCGGGATCGTCCACGAGTTCGTGACGGCGGTACTGTTCCAGGTGGGAGCCGGGAACAACCCGCATCGCGCCATTGCCGGCATCGACCGTGTCGAGCGCCAGCCAGACCGTGCAGGAGGCCATCGGCTCGACGGGCCAGAACGGCCCGTCCTGGTGCCAGGGTACGGTGCGGGGACTCTCGGGCGGCTTGCAGAAGAGGTGCGTGAACAGCAGCACGAGGTCCGGCCCCATGACCGCCCCGGCCAGGTCGAGAATGCGCTCGTCATGCACGATGTCGTGGAAGGCCCGATGACCGCGCAGCCGGTATGGCCGGCCGCGGTCGAGATGCGGATTGATGACCCGGTCGGGTTCGATCTCCGGATTGTCATGCAGCACCTGCTCCACCGCGGAGCGCAGGGTTTCCAGCTCGTCCCCGTCGAGGCGAAAGCCCGACGGGACGACATAGCCGTCGCGGCGATAGGTTTCGACCTCTGCTTCCGTCAGCACCGTTGTCTCCTTTCCCGCAAACCTTCCTCCGGCCCGTGACGGGCGCACTGTCGGCATCATTGCCCAGGTTCGGAACAGTGCCAACAGGGGTCCGGCAACACGGAACGCCAGGCACTGGCGCCGAGCGAACGGTGGTTCTGGACGATGAGTTCTCCGCAGACGCGACGCTGGCCGGCAGCGACGTGGCCAAAGCGAGTGTTTCCAGGCGTCAGACTGCTGCTGTCTGCCTGGTCTGGTCGACGCCAGGTTCGCCAGCCCGGACGGCCCGACGATGGTTGACCGGCTCTGCCAGGCAACTGTCCGGGGAAAGGGCGCCCGTGCCTGAAGCGACCTGATCAGCGGGTCCGGGGTTCGAGCCCCCGGCCGTCTTCTCGCAAACCGGTCAACCTGCGGTCCGCGCCAGTTCGAAGTGGCGTACGGCCGCCTCGAACTTGTCGCGGCAGCCCGGATTGCAGAAGCCGACCACCCGGCCATCGTGGCGGGTCAGCGAGTCCGGCTGCACCGGCTTGCCGGACCACGGGCAGGTTTCGTTGATGCAGTCGGCGATGTCGAGGCACTCGACATTAGGGTTCATGGCACCATCCGCCGGGTCATGCGAGGGGCACCGGCAGACTACCCGCAGGCTGCGCGGCTGTCGATTGCGGTCCGGTCCGGCCCTTGATCGGGGGGTGGTTTCGGCTATGATGGCGCCTGCTGTGCGTGGCGACGGGAAGCCCCGTCACCACCTGTGCGGGCGTAGCTCAGGGGTAGAGCGCAACCTTGCCAAGGTTGAAGTCGTGGGTTCGAATCCCACCGTCCGCTCCAGCCGCTTCCGGCGGTAGGAAAGTGCAAATGACCGACATGCAGATGCAGGGTGCGGCGACCGATATTCCGCCGTTTGCGATCGTACCGCTCTCGCCGGTTGCGGGAGCCGAAATCACCGGCCTCGACCTGTCGGTCCCGCTCACGCCGCCGCTGTGCGACGCCGTCATGGATGCCTTTGTCCGCCACCACGTGCTGGTGTTCCGCAACCAGGATCTCGACAAGGACCGGCAGTACGACTTCACGCTCAACTTCGGAGAGATCGAGGAGCATGTCGGTCGCCTCGGCAGCGGCGAAAAGTATCCGCTGGTCCACACCGTGACCAACCGTGACGAGGTCACCGGCAGGCCGACGGCGACGCCGCGCACCCACGGCAACTACTTCTGGCATACCGACAAGTCGTACCACGCGGTCCCGTCACTGCTGACGATGCTGCATGCCGTCGAGCTGCCGCCGAGCGGCGGGGACACGCTGTTTGCCAACATGCACATGGCCTGGGACGCCCTGTCCGGGAGCGAACAGCGTGAACTCGAGGGGCTGCGCGCGGTCCACAGCTGGGAGGCCAGCCGTCGCAATACCGGCAACGTCCCGGCGACGGAACAGCAAAAACGCGAACGGCCGCCGGTGAGCCACCCGCTGGTCCGCACCCACCCGGTGACCGGTCGCCGGTCGCTCTACCTCGGCATGCACGTCAGCCATGTCGAGGGCATGGAGCCGGACGCAAGCCGTGAGCTGCTCGCGCGCCTTCTCGAGGCCGCCACGGTGGATGAGCATGTCTATCGGCACGCCTGGCGTCCGGGCGACCTGGTGATGTGGGACAATCGCTGCCTGCTGCATCGCGCCGACCGCAACTACGACATGGCCACCCATGCCAGGGTGCTGCACCGCACCGTGGTGAAGGGAACCGTTCCGGTCTGAACCGGTCCCGCGATCAGGCGATGCGGTCGCCTTTCCTGACCGTCGCCGCCCGGTTGTCGACACCGGGGAGCATCTGCGCCGGGTCGCGGGTCACCACGAGATCGATCACCGTCGGCGAGCCGGAATGCGCCAGTCCGGCGGCAATCGCACCCGCCACCTCGTCCGGATGCTCCACCCGCAGACCGTTGCAACCGAGCGCACGCGCCGCAGCGGCATAGTCGGTCTCGACCAGGTCGCTCGACTGGTAGGCGCCCTCGCCGTACATGAGGTGCTGCAGCGCCTTGACGTAGCCCGAGGCGGCGTTGTTGACCACGATGATGGTGAAATCCAGACCGAGGCGCCGCGCGGTCTCGAGTTCCCCCAGGGTCATGTTGAAGCCGCCGTCGCCGGTGATCGCCACCACCGGTCCCTGGTCGGCAAGCGCGGCACCCATCGCGCCCGGCAGACCATACCCGATCGAGGCGAAGCCGCGGTCGGGCAGGAACCCGCGCCCGGCGCGCTTGGTGTCGTACAGCAGCCCGCCCCAGTGCGCCGCAAAGCCGCCGTCGGCGACCAGGATGGCGTCCTCGGGCAGTCCCAGGTTCAGCTCGTGCATCAGCCGGGCCATGTTGACCGGCACCTCGCCCGAGGTCAGCCTGGCATCGACGGACTGGCGCCAGGCCGCCATGCGCCGGCGTACCTCGCCCGCGTAGTCGGCCCGGTCGCGGGACTGTCGGTCCGCATCGTCCTCCATGGCCGCGTGCAGGTCGCGCAGACCCTCGCGGGCATCGCCCCACAGCGCCAGGTCGGGCTGCAGGGTGCGGCCGATCTCCTCGGCAAGGATCTCCAGGTGGATGATCGGGCGTCCCGAAGGCGGCAGGGTGAACCGCTTGGTGGCGATCTCGCCGAGCTTGCAGCCGACGACCAGCAGGCAGTCGCTCTCCTCCATCAGCCCGTTGGCGATCCGGTCGTACCGGCCGAACAGGCCGGCGTTCAGGTCATTGGTGCACGCGATCGCGCCCTTGCCGGTCATGGTGTGCGCGACCGGGATCGAGAAACTCCCGGCAAACCGTTCCAGTGTCTCCGCCGCACCGGACAGGTGCACGCCGCCACCGGCCAGGATCATCGGCCTGGCCGCCGAGCGCAGCAGCGCCGCCGCGGCCTCGACCGCCCCGCGCGCAGGGCGGCTGCGCAGGGCGGGCGCTGCCTGGTTGTCCCGGGGCACGTCGAGCTCGTCGGCATCGAACGGATAGAGCCCGTGGCAGATGTCCTCGGGAACGTCGAGCACCACCGGTCCCGGCCGGCCGGAGGTCGCCACCTGGAAGGCGCGCCGGACCAGTTCGGGCAGCCGTTCGATCATCTCGACCCGGATGACTTCCTTGGCCGCCGGCGCCAGCATCTCGAGCTGGCGGCTTTCCTGGGTCATGTTCTTCCAGGAATGCAGCCGGTGGCTGTCGCCGACCACCGCGACCATCGGGGTTCCGGCATTGAGCGCCTCGACCAGGCCGGTGACCAGGTTGGTGGCGCCCGGACCGAGCGTCGCGTCGACCACGCCGACCCGGCCGGTGAGCTTGGCATAGGCATCGGCGGCAAAGGCGCCGCAGCGTTCATCGTTGATGAGGGAATGGGCGAGACCGAGGCGCCGGGCGGCATCGTAGAACGGCAGCAACTGGAACCCGCCCATTCCGAACATCGGCCCGATACCATGGGCCCGAAGCAGGCGCGCAAGGGCCTCGCCGCCGGTCATTTCGTTGGTTTCGGCCATGATGAAGTCCCCGGTGGTGTTGGTGTCGGCCCGCTTCTGCGGGCGTTTCGCTAGCGCCGGGCGACCATCAGTTTCTTGATCTCGGCGATGGCCCGGGCCGGGTTCAGCCCCTTCGGGCAGGTCTTGGTGCAGTTCATGATGGTGTGGCACCGGTACAGGCGGAACGGATCCTCGAGCGCGTCGAGCCGCTCGCCCGTGCTTTCGTCGCGCGAGTCGACGATCCAGCGGTAGGCCTGCAGCAGCACCGCCGGACCGAGGTAGCGGTCACCGCTCCACCAGTAGCTCGGGCACGCGGTCGAGCAGCTGAAGCAGAGCACGCATTCCCACAGGCCGTCGAGGCGCTCACGTTCCTCGATCGACTGCCGGCGCTCCTCGCCCGCCGGGGCCGGGGTGCTGGTCTTCAGCCACGGCTCGACCGATGCCAGCTGGGCGTAGGCGGCGGTGAGGTCGGTGACCAGGTCCTTGATCACCTCCATGTGCGGCAACGGGTAGATCCGGACATCGCCCTTGATCTCGTCGATCGGCTTCAGGCAGGCAAGGGTGTTGGTACCGTCGATGTTCATCGAGCACGAGCCGCAGATGCCCTCGCGGCAGGAGCGGCGGAAGGTCAGGCCGCTGTCGACCTCGTTCTTGATCTTGATCAGGGCGTCGAGGACCATCGGCCCGCAGTCATCGAGATCAATCTCGTAGCTGTCGAGCCGCGGGTTCTCCCCGGAATCCGGATCGTAGCGATAGATCCGGAACCTGCGCGGCTGGCGGGCTTCGGTCGCCGCGGCGTGGGTCGTGCCGGCGGTGATCCTGGAGTTTCGCGGCAGGGTAAACGTGGCCATGCGTTCCGGGTCTCCCGGTCCGGTTGGTGACGGTCGCGGTGTCAGTACACCCGCGCGACCGGCGGGATTGACTCGATTTCGTTCGACAGCGTGTTCAGCTGCACGTCGCGGTAGGTCACCTGGTAGCTGTTGCCGGCATCGAGCCACATGCAGGTATGCTTCATCCAGTTCCGGTCGTCACGCTCGGGGTAGTCCTCGTGCGCGTGGGCGCCGCGGGTCTCCTTGCGCAGTACCGCGGATGTCAGGGTGACGATGGACTGTCCCATCAGGTTGTCGAGTTCGAGTGCCTCGACAAGGTCGGTGTTCCAGATCAGCGACCGGTCGGAAACCGACAGGTCGGACATGCCGTCGGCCAGCCGGTGGATCTTCTCGATCCCTTCCTCGAGCAGCGCCTCGGTACGGAACACCGCGGCGTGCTGCTGCATGGCGCGCTGCATGCCCAGGCGCAGCTCGGCGGTCCGGCTGTTGCCGGAGGCCGAGCGGAACCGGTCGAGACGCGCAATCGCGTGCTCTCCCGCATCGGCGGCGAGCGGACGGTGCGGCTCGCCGGGACGCACGGTCTCTCCGGCCCGGTAGGCGGCGGCGCGCCCGAACACGACAATGTCGAGCAGCGAGTTGGTCCCGAGCCTGTTCGCCCCGTGGACCGAGACACAGGCGGCCTCGCCGATCGCCATCAGGCCCGGACACACCCGGTCCGGATCCTCCCGCGTCGGGGCAAGTACCTCGCCGTGGTAGTTGGTCGGAATGCCCCCCATGTTGTAGTGCACGGTGGGCAGGATCGGGATCGGTTCTCGGGTGACGTCGACCCCGGAGAAGATGCGCGCGGTTTCCGAGATCCCCGGCAGGCGCTGGGCCAGCACCGCCGGATCGAGATGCTCGAGGTGCAGGAAGATGTGATCGGACTTCGGCCCCACCCCGCGGCCCTCGTTGATCTCGATCGTCATCGACCTGCTGACCACGTCGCGGGACGCCAGGTCCTTCGCGGTCGGGGCATAGCGCTCCATGAAGCGCTCGCCCTGCGAGTTCGTAAGGTAGCCGCCCTCGCCGCGCGCGCCCTCGGTGATCAGGCAGCCGGCGCCATAGATGCCGGTGGGATGAAACTGCACGAACTCCATGTCCTGGAGCGGCAGGCCGGCCCGCAGCACCATGCCGTTGCCGTCACCGGTGCAGGTATGCGCCGAGGTGCAGGAAAAATAGGCCCGGCCGTAGCCGCCGGTGGCAAGCACGGTCTGGTGAGCCCGGAACCGGTGGATCACTCCGGTCGCGAGGTCAATCGCCATGACGCCGCAACACGCTCCGTCTTCATCCATGATCAGGTCGAGTGCGAAGTACTCGACGAAGAACTCGGCGTTGTTGCGCAGGCACTGCTGGTAGAGCGTGTGCAGGATCGCGTGGCCGGTCCGGTCGGCGGCGGCACAGGCGCGCTTGGCCAAGCGTTCGCCGTAGTCCAGCGTGTGGCCTCCGAACGGCCTCTGGTAGATCCTGCCTTCCTCGGTGCGGGAAAACGGCACTCCGTAGTGTTCGAGCTCGATCACCGCGGGTATGGCATTGCGGCACATGTATTCGATGGCGTCCTGGTCGCCGAGCCAGTCCGAGCCCTTGACCGTGTCGTACATGTGAAAGCGCCAGTTGTCGCTCTCGCCCATGTTGTCGAGCGCCGCCCCGACACCGCCCTGGGCCGCCACGGTGTGACTGCGGGTCGGAAAGACCTTGGTGATGCAGGCGGTCTTCAGGTTCTGCTCGGTCATGCCGAGGGTCGCGCGCAGACCGGCGCCCCCCGCCCCGACCACGACGACATCGTAGCTGTGCTCTTCGAGTTCGTAGGCAGCCATGATCGTCCCTACAGGGCCAGTTTCAGGATGGAAAACACGGTGGCGACGCCAAGCGCGATACAGGCGAACTGCATCAGGATCAGCGTGACCTGCTTGACCGTTTCGGAGCCAACGTAGTCCTCGATCACAACCCTGAGGCCGAGTGCCGCATGATAGAACCCGGCGATGACCAGAAGAATCAGCATGATCGCGACCAGCGGGGATCCGATCCACGCCACCGTGGCCGCATGGTCGGCGCCGGCAACGCGCACCAGCGAGGCGACGAACCACAGGCAGAGCGGGACCAGGGCGATCGCGGTCAGGCGTTGCATCCACCAGTGGTGGACGCCGTCCTTCGCGCTGCCCAGACCGCGTGCGCGCCCGAGCGGAGTTCGCATGTTCTTTCCGTTCATCCGTGCGCTCCCCGGATCTACACGGACAGTCCGACGGCCCAGGCGATGACCGTCAGGCCCACAGACGCGGCCACCGTCACCCAGCCCGACCGGTAGGCGGTCTCGATCTCAAGGCCGCGCCCGGCGTCCCAGAACAGGTGCCGGATGCCGTTGCACAGGTGATAGAACAGCGCCCAGGTGAAGCCGACCAGCACGATCAGTCCCGGCCACGAGCCCATGACGTCCTGAACCAGGGCAAAGGACCCGCTTCCGCTTGCGGCCGCCAGCAACCACCAGCTGAACAACAGGGTGCCGGCGGCCAGCGCAACACCGGTCGCGCGATGAGTGATGGAGAGCACCGACGTCAGCTGCGGCCGGTAGATCTGCAGATGTGGCGACAGGGGGCGGTTCGACCCGGTCATGCGGCCGGCTCCGGAGACAGACCTGAATGTCGGGCGGATTATAGTGGCCGATCGGGGGCTGTCGAGACCGCTCGACCGCGGAAGCCGGCGCGGGACCTTATTTCCCGCAGGCGCCGGTGGTATATTCCACGCCCGGTGCCGGAAACGTGGCCGGTGCGTGTCAACGGGGAGGATTGCTGTCATGTCGCAACTCGCGCTCTACCCGGTTCGCGATGCGGTTCGCGAAACCGCCCTGATCGACAATGCCGGTTACGAGGAGATGTACCGGCGATCGATCGATGATCCGGAGGGGTTCTGGGCCGAGCAAGGCCGCACGATCGACTGGATCCGGCCCTATACCGCGGTCCGGGACGTGTCCTGGGATCGCGACGACCTGCATATCCGCTGGTTTCACGACGGCACCCTGAACGTCGCCGCCAACTGTCTCGACCGTCACCTCGAAACCCGCGGTGACCAGGTCGCCATCGTCTGGGAAGGCGATGACCCGCAGGAGGACCGGCACATCACCTACCGGGAACTGCATTCCGAGGTGTGCCGGTTCGCCAATGCCCTCAAGGACCTCGGCGCGGCGCGCGGCGATCGCATCACCATCTACATGCCGATGATCCCCGAGGCCGCCGTCGCCATGCTGGCGTGCGCGCGCATCGGCGCCATCCATTCGGTGGTGTTCGGCGGGTTTTCCCCGGACGCGCTGGCCGGGCGCATCCACGACTGCGACAGCACGCTCGTGATCACGGCCGACGAGGGCCTGCGCGGCGGGCGTACCGTTCCGCTGAAGGCCAACACCGACGCCGCTCTCGAAAGCTGTCCCAACTGCCGGACCGTGGTGGTGGTCCGGCGCACCGGCGGCGACATCGGCTGGGTCGACGGACGCGACCACTGGTATCACGATGTCATGACCGGGGCGGCCGCGGACTGTCCGCCAGAGGAGATGGGCGCGGAGGATCCGCTCTTCATCCTCTACACCTCCGGTTCGACCGGCCAGCCGAAGGGCGTGCTGCATACCTCGGGAGGCTATCTCGTCTATGCGTCGATGACCCACCGGTATGTCTTCGACTACCGGGACGGCGAGACCTACTGGTGCACGGCCGACGTGGGGTGGGTGACCGGGCACAGCTACATTCTCTACGGCCCGCTCGCCAACGGGGCCACCACGCTGATGTTCGAGGGCGTGCCCAACTACCCCGACTCGAGCCGGTTCTGGCAGGTGTGCGACAAGCACGGGGTGTCGATCTTCTACACCGCGCCCACCGCGATCCGCGCGCTGATGCGGGAAGGCGACGGGCCGGTCGCGGCGACGAGCCGCGCATCGCTCAGGGTTCTCGGTTCGGTCGGCGAACCGATCAACCCGGAGGCCTGGCTGTGGTACCACCATGTGGTGGGCGACGGCCGCTGCCCGATCGTCGACACGTGGTGGCAGACCGAGACCGGCGGTATCCTGATCACCCCGTTGCCGGGCGCAACGGCGCTCAAGCCCGGATCGGCGACCCGGCCGTTCTTCGGCGTACGCCCGATCATCGTCGACGCCGAGGGCCGGGAACTCGAGGGTGCCACCGAGGGCAACCTGTGCATCGCCGAGTCCTGGCCCGGACAGATGCGCACGGTGTACGGAGACCACGATCGGTTCTTCAGCACCTACTTCTCGACCTTCCCCGGCCGGTACTTTACCGGCGACGGCTGCCGGCGCGACGAGGACGGGTACTACTGGATCACCGGCCGTGTCGACGACGTGATCAACGTGTCCGGCCACCGCATGGGAACCGCCGAGGTCGAGAGCGCGCTGGTCGGTCACAAGGCGGTGTCCGAGGCCGCCGTCGTCGGCTACCCCCACCCGATCAAGGGCCAGGGCATCTATGCCTACGTGACACTGGTGCTGGGCGTGGAGCCGAGCGAGGAGCTGCGCCGTGAGCTGGTCGGCTGGGTGCGCCGGGAGATCGGCCCGATCGCCACTCCGGACCTGATCCAGTGGGCTCCGGGGCTTCCCAAGACCCGATCGGGCAAGATCATGCGCCGGATCCTGCGCAAGATCGCGGAGGACGACTTCTCTAGCCTGGGTGACACCTCGACGCTGGCCGAGCCGGCCGTGGTCGACGACCTGGTCGGCAACCGGATGAACCGGGCGTCGTGACGGCCCGGACCGGCCGGGGGTTCAGTGCGACTCGCGCAGCAGCGGAGTGCCGCTCTTGCCGACCAGGAAATCGAGGTCGGCCCCCGTGTCGGCCTGGGTGACGTGTTCGACGTAGATGCGGGTGTAGCCGCGGTCGTAGGGTGACTCGAACCCGTTCCACGCCGCACGCCGGCGTTCGAGCTCCTCGTCCGGCACGTCGAGGTGCAGCCGCCGGCCCGGCACGTCGATCTCGATCATGTCGCCGTTTCGCACGAAGGCCAGCGGCCCGCCTGCGGCGGCTTCCGGTGCGGTGTGCAGCACCACGGTTCCGTAGGCGGTCCCGCTCATGCGCGCGTCCGATATCCGCACCATGTCGGTGACGCCCTTCTTCAGGATCTTCGGCGGCAGGCCCATGTTCCCGACCTCGGCCATGCCCGGGTAGCCCTTCGGGCCGCAGTATTTCAGCACCATGATGCAGGTTTCGTCGATGTCGAGTTCCGGGTCTTCGATACGGTCGCGGTAGTCCTCGACACTCTCGAACACCACCGCTCGGCCCCGGTGGGTCATCAGCTCCGGCGAGGCGGCCGACGGCTTGATGATGGCGCCGTCCGGCGCCAGGTTCCCGCGAAGCACCGCGATGCCGCCGTTGGGCTTGAACGGACGGTCGACCGGGAAGATCACCTCGCGGTTCCAGGTCCGGGCGTCACTGCAGTTCTCCCAGATGGTTCTGCCGTTGGCGGTCTTCGCATCCTTGTGAATGTAACCGTCGAGTTCCCGGATCACCGCGGGCAGCCCGCCGGCGTAGAAGAAGTCCTCCATCAGGTAGGCGCCCGACGGCATCAGGTTGACCAGGCAGGGAATGTTGCGGCCAAGCCGGTCCCAGTCATCGAGGGTGATGTCGATGCCCATGCGCCCTGCTATGGCCAGCATGTGGATCACCGCGTTGGTCGAGCCGCCGATGGCGCCGTTGACCATGATCGCGTTCTCGAAATTCTCGCGCTTCAGCAGCGACGACATGGTGATGTCCTCGCGGACCATGTCGACAATGCGCCGTCCGGCCATCTGCGCCAGCACGTAACGGCGTGAATCAACTGCGGGGATCGCGGCATTGGCGTGGAGCGCGATGCCGATGGACTCCGCAAGGCTCGCCATGGTCGAGGCGGTGCCCATGGTCATGCAGTGACCGGCCGAGCGGGCATTGTCCTGCTCGGCCGACATGAAGTCCTCCAGTGACATTTCGCCGGCCTTGACCATCTCCGAGAACTTCCAGACATGGGTGCCCGATCCGATCTGTTCGCCGCGGTAATGGCCGTTGAGCATCGGCCCGCCGGAGACCACGATGGTCGGCAGGTCGCAGGAGGCGGCTCCCATCATCAGGGCCGGGGTCGTCTTGTCGCACCCGACCAGCAGCACCACTCCGTCCATCGGCAGGCCGCGAATCGACTCCTCGACGTCCATGGAGGCAAGGTTGCGATAGAGCATGGCGGTGGGGCGCAACTGACTTTCGGAGTTGGAGAACACCGGGAACTCCATCGGTACGCCGCCGGACTCGTAGACGCCGCGCTTCACCCGTTCGGCAATGTCGCGGAAGTGGGCGTTGCACGGGTTGAATTCGGACCAGGTGTTGCAGATGCCGATGATCGGTCGGCCGTCGAACTGGTCGGCCGGCAGGCCGCGGTTCTTCATCCACGAACGGTGAGCGTAGCCGTCCCGGTCGGCCTTGCCATACCATTGCGAGGAACGGCGCTTGCCCTTGCGGGGATCCTTGGGGTAGGTGCCGGCCATGGTGCTCGTTCTCCCGGATCGCACAACTGGAGGCGGGAGTGTGGTGCGCCGGTGTCAGTCATGCAAGGGCGGTACAGCGGAGGGTGACCATGCGACTGTGCGTGATCGGCGCCGGCGCGATCGGCGGCTATCTGGCCGCGCGCCTGACTGCGGCCGGACACCGGGTCTCGTTGCTGGCACGCGGCGCCACCCTGGACGCGCTGCGGACCGATGGTCTCACGTTGTGCCAGGGCGGCGAGACCCTCACGGTGCACCCCAATTGCAGCGACGATGCCGGCCGGATCGGCGTGGTCGACGCGGTGGTGGTGGCGGTCAAGGGTCCGGCCCTGGTCTCGGTCGGCGAGGTCATCGGACCCCTGCTGGGCCCGGCAACCCCGGTGGTCTTCGCCATGAACGGCATCCCGTGGTGGTACGACCATGCGCGGCCCGACCTGCCGGACAGCGCCTCGCGGCTGCTCGACCCGGACGGCGTGCTCGCGCGGGCGATCGGGGCGCACCGCGCGATCGGCTGCGTGGTCGACTGCCCGGTCCGGGTGGAGCGGCCCGGCGTGGTGGTCTGCAACAGCCCGGACCGGGGCCGTTTCACCCTGGGAGAGCCGGACGGGTCCCGTTCGCAGCGGCTGGTCGAGCTGAGCGCGGTGCTGGAAAGCGCGTCGATGGATGTCCCCCCGGTCGACGACATTCGCGAGGCGATCTGGGCCAAGCTCATCATCAACCTGTCGCGCTCGCCGCTGGCGGTGCTCACCGGCGCATCGGAGCGTGCGCTGGCCGAAGATGCGGGGGTGAGCGAGATTGCCGTGGCCATGGTCGACGAGGCCGTTGCGGTCGCCGCCGTCCACGGTTTCCGGCTCGAGGTGGATCCGCGCGTCATGTTCGCGCCCGAGTTCCGGTTCCATCACCGCCCGTCGATGCTGCAGGACTGGGATGCAGGCCGGCCGATGGAGATCGACTCGATCGGCATGGCTGTTGCCCGGTTCGCCCGTGCGGCGGAGATCGCCACGCCTGTCATCGACCGGGTGCTCGCACTGCTTGCGCTGAAGGCACGCGCCGCCGGCCTGTACTGAGCGACGCGGGGACCCGGACCGGTTGGTTGACAGCGCCACGTCGCATCCAGACCGGCGCGGCGGCAGGCCACTCGGTGGAATCCGCCCGGTGATTGCCGTGGTCCGGCGTCGGTGAGGCCGCAGGGTGCACGGTCCGTGACGCGAACTGATACGCGAACGACCCGGGGACAGCTGCGCACGGCCTGCGCCGTCACCGTTTCCCCGTGCTCTCCGACTACAGCAGTCCCAGTTCCCGCAGGTCCCGGATCATGTGCTCGGGCATCGGGTCGAGGATCCCGTCGCCCGCCGAAACCGGAAGATCGGCCGGTGCGTCGCCGGCCTCCAGGTACCTCCAGCCCTGGAACGGGCGGTGCGGTCTCGCCTCGACCGGCACCAGCTCGGGTGCCAGCACAAGTCCACATCGCGTGCGACCGTCGGCCCCCTCGATCGTCTGCAGCCTCACGATCCGCTGGCGCACCAGGATCCGCCGACGGATCACCCAGTAGAGCGAGCCGCTGTCAAGCAGCTCGTCTGCGCGGCGTGGCGTGTTGCGGGTGACATGGACATTGACCTCTTCCGACTGGCCGGACCGGCGGCGCAGCTGTGATGCCGCAAGCTGTTCGACCGAATCGACCCCGACGCAGAGCTTGAGCAGATGCACCGTCATGGGTGTCCGCTCCGCCTACTCGTCGCGGGAGGGTTCGAGTTCGAGCAGGTCCGATCCCTCCTCCACCAGGTCGCCGACGGCATAGCGCACACGGGTGACCGTGCCGTCGACCGGGGCGGTGATCGTGTGTTCCATCTTCATGGCCTCGAGCACCAGCAACGGGGTTCCTCGCACCACGTCATCGCCCGCGGCGACATGGATCTCGATAATGCGACCGGGCATCGGCGCGGTGAGGTGACCCGCGGCCTCCTCGTCGCCTCCGGCGGCCTCCAGAGGGTCGTGGACCGCAAGCACCACCGGACCGCCAGGCAGGAACACGGTGACCTCTTGACCCGAGAGGACCACCGGAGCTGTCAGCGTACCGTCGCTGCCGGTCGCCGATACCGGGTCGTCGGGGTGCAGGCCGCCGGAAAGGCGCAGGTCCGCCGCGATCAGGTCCTGTCCGGCCGCTTCGAGCAGGACTTCGCGTTGCCCGTCGCCGTGCGCGAGCGTCACCCGGTGCACGGCGGGTGCATTCAGCCGCCACCCGGAACAGGAATGCCATGGTGAGCCCGGATCGGTTGCAGCTGCCGCGCCTGCCTGTGCCGCGTGCGCCCGCTGGCGGATGACGGCCGTCGCCGCAAGGGCGCATGTGGCGTCGTTGACCGGCGGCGGTGCCGGCAGCAGGGCGTCGGCATGTTCCTCGATGAACCCGGTGTGCACGTCGCCCCGGGCGAAGGCCGGGTGGCGAACCAGACGGGCGAGGAACGGCTGGTTGGTGACCAGTCCCGCGATCCTGGTCTGTTCCAGGGCGCGGGTGAGCCGGGACAGCGCGGTCGCCCGGTCGGGACCGTGCGCCACCAGCTTGGCGATCATGGCGTCGTAGTGCACCGAAACGGCGTCACCCTCGCGCACCCCGGTATCGACCCGGGTTCCGTCGCCGGGAAACCGCAGATAGCTGATCCGCCCGGTCCGCGGCTGGAAGTCGACCGGGTCCTCGGCACACAGCCGCGCTTCCACTGCGTGACCCCGGCAGCGGACCTGGTCCTGGGTGAGCGGCAGCCGTCCGCCGGCCGCGACGTCGAGCTGCCAGGCGACCAGGTCGATACCGGTGATGAATTCGGTGACCGGGTGCTCGACCTGCAGCCTGGTGTTCATCTCGATGAAATAGAAGCCATCGGCATCGAGCACGAATTCCACGGTGCCGGCCCCGACGTAGCCGACCGCGCGCGCCGCTCTGACCGCGGTCTCGCCGAGCGCGGCGCGCAGGTCGTCCGGCAGTCCGGGCGCGGGCGCTTCCTCCAGCACCTTCTGGTGCCGGCGCTGGATCGAACAGTCGCGTTCGAACAGGTGCAGCATGGCGCCGTGGCCATCGCCGAACACCTGGACCTCGACATGGCGTGGCCGTGACAGGTACTTCTCGATCAGCAACCGGCCGTCCCCGAACGCGGCCGCCGCCTCGCGCCGGGCCGAGTCGATGGCCGGCGCCAGTTCACCGGCGGTGGCAACGATCCGCATGCCGCGGCCGCCGCCGCCGGCACTCGCCTTGACCAGCACCGGATAGCCGATCCGGGCCGCCGCCGCCGCGAGTGCCGCCGCGTCCTGGTCCTCCCCGTGGTAGCCCGGCACCAGGGCAACCCCGGCCGCCTCCATGAGGGCGCGGGCGCGCGCCTTCGATCCCATGTCGCGGATCGCCCGTGCCGGGGGACCGACAAAGGTCAGTCCGGCATCGGCGCAGGCGTCGGCAAACTCTGCGTTCTCGGCCAGGAACCCGTAGCCGGGATGAACCGCATCGGCGCTGCTGGCGCGTGCGGCCTCGATGATGGCGCCGGCATTCAGGTAGGAGTCGGTTGCCGGGGCAGGCCCGATCCTGCAGGCCCGGTCACACTGTGCGACGTGCAACGCCCCGGCGTCGGCGTCGGAATGGACGGCGACCGTCCGGATGCCGAGCGCCTTCGCGCTCCGCGCGATCCGGCAGGCAATCTCGCCGCGGTTGGCAATCAGCAGTGTCCTGATCATGCCGTTCATGGATCAGGGCGTGCCGGCAAGTGCCAGCAGGCCGGGTTCGCCAGCCGGCTCGAGACAGTCGGGATCGTCGTGTCGGGCCGAGTTGACCCGGGTGCCGACGGCACGGCAGCGCATCCGCCCGGACGGGTATCCGTCCCGGGGCAGGGCGCGGTCACCGAGCCACGCCCGGACCCGGTCGCGCTCGAGGATCACCGGCATCCGGTGATGCACCTGTCCGACGCAATCGTTCGCCGGCATCGTGAGGATCGCGAAGCTCTCGAGTACCTCGCCGGACGGAGAGGCCCAGCGGTCCCACAGGCCGGCGAGGGCAAGCGGTGTATCGTCGCCGGCGCTGAAGTACCAGGGCTGCCGCGTCCGCCCGGTCCGGGCCCATTCGTAGAAGCCCGATGCCGGCACCACGCAGCGCCGGTGCCGCCACGCCGCCCGGAACGAGGGCTTGTCGGCCGCGGTCTCGACCCTGGCATTGATCGGACGTGCCGACCGGTCGGGGTTCCGGGTCCACCCGGGCACCAGTCCCCAGTGCGTGGCGTCGGCGGCAAGCCCGTCGTCACCGGCGCGCAGGATCGTGACCTGCTGGCCGGGTGCGACGTTGTAGCGGGCCGGCAGGTCCCGCGCGAGCCCCGACAGCGAGAACCAGGCATGCAGCTCTTCCCAGGTGTGCAGTTGGGTAAAGCGTCCGCACATGCTCGCCTGTCACGGATGGATGATCGATGTCACAGCGAATATCACGGACCGGAAGATCGGTCTATGATCGGTTCGGTGAGGGACGGGAAACGTGATGGCAGCTCTCCAGGACACCGACTGCGCGAACGGGACGCTCGAGGGGATCTCGGAGCAGATCTGGCGCGAGAAGTACCGGCACGGCGAAGAGGCGTCGATCACCGACAGCTGGGACCGGGTGGCCCGGGCGCTGGCGGCAGTCGAGGATGACGCCGAGTCCTGGACCGGCGTGTTTCGCAACACGCTCTCGAACTTCGGGTTCCTTCCCGCCGGCCGGATTCTGGCCGGTGCCGGAACCGGCCGCGCGGTGACTCTCTTCAACTGCTTCGTCATGGGGACGATTCCGGACGACATGTCCGGGATCTTCACCGCCCTTCGCGAGGCCGCGCTCACCCTGCAGCAGGGAGGCGGGATCGGCTATGACTTCTCGACGCTGCGCCCGAAGGGAGCACCGGTGCGCGGCGTCGGGGCCGATGCCTCCGGGCCACTCTCCTTCATGGACGTGTGGAACGCGATGTGCGGCACGATCATGAGCGCCGGCGCCCGGCGTGGCGCCATGATGGCAACGCTGCGGTGTGACCACCCGGACATAGACGACTTCATTGCCGCCAAGCGCGACCCGGCGCGGTTGCGGATGTTCAACCTGTCGGTGCTGGTGACCGACCCGTTCATGCAGGCCGTGGCTGAAGACGGCGACTGGGACCTGGTGTTCGGCGGCGCGGTCTGGCGGACGGTGCGGGCACGCGACCTGTGGGACCGGATCCTGCGGGCGACCTACGACGTAGCCGAGCCGGGTGTCATCTTCATCGACCGGATCAACCGGCAGAACCCGATCGCCTACTGCGAAACCATCGCCGCGACCAATCCGTGCGGCGAACAGCCGCTGCCACCCTATGGCGCCTGCCTTCTCGGGTCGGTGAATCTCGCCCGGTTCGTCGAGGAACCGTTCACCGCCGACGGGTCCATTGACCTCGAGGGCCTGGGAGAGACCGTGGCGGTGGCGGTCCGGATGCTGGACAATGCCATCGACGCGTCCCGGTTCCCGCTGCCCGAACAGGCGGCCGAGGCGCGGGCGAAGCGGCGCATCGGCCTCGGGGTGACCGGTCTTGCCGACGCGCTGGTCATGTGCGGGATCCGCTACGGCAGCGACCAGGCCCTCGAGGCAACCCGGCACTGGCTGCGGGAGGTTCGCGATGCTGCGGCCAGGGCCTCGGTGGAGCTGGCGCGCGAGAAGGGGCCGTTCCCGCTGTTCGACGCCGAGCGCTACCTGGAAGCGCCGGGTGTGCAGGACTTGCCGGACGACATCCGCGACGGGGTCCGCGAGCACGGGATCCGCAACGGGCTTCTGACCTCGATCGCGCCTACCGGGACCATCTCGCTGCTTGCCGGGAACCTGTCGTCGGGGATCGAACCGATCTTTGCGCTCGAATACGAGCGCACGGTGCTGGATCGCGACGGGTCGAGGCGAACCCAGCCCGTGGTCGACCATGCGGTCCGGCTGTTCCGCCGCCTCAACGGACCGGACGCACCGCTCCCGGACGCCTTCGTCACCGCCCAGGAACTGACCCCGGACGAGCACATTGCCATGCAGGGAGCCGCGCAGGAGCTCGTCGACAGCGCGATCTCGAAGACGGTGAACGTGCCCGAGACGATCTCGTTCGACGAATTCCGCGCAGTCTACCAGGCGGCCTGGGACGCCGGCTGCAAGGGATGCACCACCTACCGTCCGAACCCGGTAACCGGCGCGGTGCTGTCGGTAACGGACACGGTCCGCGACACCGATGCGAGTGTGCTGATCGAACGGCCGGAAGTGGTGGGAGGCCGGACCTACAAGATGCGCTGGCCCGGCAGTGACCACGCGATCTACATCACCATCAACGACATCGAACGCGCCGGGCGCCGGGTGCCGTTCGAGGTCTTCATCAACTCCAAGAACATGGGGCACTACGCCTGGACGGTGGCGTTGACCCGGATGATCAGCGCGGTGTTCAGGCGCGGGGGTGACGTGTCGTTCGTCGCCGAGGAACTGCAGCAGGTGTTCGACCCGCGCGGCGGAGCCTGGATCGAGAGGAAATACGTGCCCTCGCTGCTGGCCGCGATCGGCGGGGTGATCGAGAAGCACCTGCGCACGATCGGTTTCCTCGATGCCGGGGAGGCGCCGGACACGACTGCTCCCGCCGGGGGCGGCAACACCGTGACAACGGGGTCCGGCAGCGAATGCGGCCGCTGCGGCGCCCTTGCGGTGGTCCGCGCGGAGGGATGCGATCTCTGCACCGCCTGCGGATACTCGACCTGCAGCTGATACCCGTACCCGCGCCACGACCGAGGCGCCGGCAACTCCGGATTGCCGGTGCAGCGGGAATGGCGTGACAAGCGGGCGAGGCGGCGATGGCGTTTCAGGAACACGGGGAGGTTGGCCGGCACTTTCAGCCCCTCGCATCGCCACAGGCGCTCGCTTGTCGTTGACCTGCCAGCCGGCGTCACGCAGCAGGGCGGCGATCCGCCGATCGCCGTAACGACCGTACTGGCGGGCCAGTTCGATCATGTCCGCG
>MPMT01000016.1 GCA_002238645.1 Alphaproteobacteria bacterium bin52
CCGTCGCGGACGATATATCCTCCCTCATGGAAACCCCTCCGATCGTCAGCAATGAACCAGAGGACTCTCCCGCGCCGAACCGGAGCCGATCAACGACAATAAGCACCGTCGTCCTTTAACCGCTTACCCCGTCTTGCACGGCGAACGCGACGAATCGCTTCAACAGCCGACCGGGCAGCACCAGCCGGTTCCCGAGCGCGCGGCGCGTGGCGAGGTACTCCTCGAGCAGCAGCGCGAGTTCGCTCATGACGCACCTCCAGGCCACGCCGGCGCAAGCGCACGGAGCGCTTCGAGGTTCACCTTGGCGTAGATCCACGTGGTGTCGGGTGAGGCATGACGCAGGATCTGGCCGATCTCTTCCAGCGAGGCGCCGTGGCGCAGCATCGCGGTAGCCAGGGAATGACGCAGCAGATGCGCGCCCCTGAACGGCGGGTCGATGTCGGCTCGCGCCAACGCCCGTTGCACGACATTGATGATCGCCACCGGTCCGGCAAAGCCCACATGCGGTGCGTGAACACGAACGAACACGTGCCGGGTGGGGCACTGCGGGCGCCCGTCACGAAGATAGGCAACCAGGGCCTCGCTGACCTCACAGGGCAGCGGCAGCGGCTCGCGCCGCGGACCCTTGCCGGACACGGTCACAACACCTGCGTCCCAATCGAGATCGTCGAGCGTCATCGCGGCCACTTCACCGGCGCGCAACCCCAGCCGCGCAAGTAGCAGCACGATGGCACGGTCGCGCCGTCCGGCGGAGGTGCGCGGGTCGCAGCTGCGGATCACCGCTTCCACCTGCTCGCCCGCGAGCGACTTCGGTATGCCTGAGAGCCGCCAGCTCACCACGGGGACGAGCGCGCCGGCGAGGTCGACGGGGATGTCCCCACGCTGATGGAGGTGACGCAGGAAGCTGCGCAGCGCGGTGACAAACAGCTTGACGCTCGACCGGGACAAGCGTCGGGACTGGCGTGTGATGAACTGATTGACATCGCGTACGGTGATCGTCTCAAGCGCCACGTCCCGCGCGGCGAAGCATTCGGAGAGAAAGGCGCGAATGATGGGCAGGTAGTTCTTCACCGTCGCCCGGCTCACACCCCGCTCATTGACGAGAAAGCGCTCATAGCGGTGCTCGACTGGCGCGAACGGATCCGGGTTCTGCGGAGACGGTGCGGCGAGAGGGGTCCGTCCAACCGCGCGCAGATGGCTCAGCAACTGCCGGGTGGTCACTGCATCGCCGCGCTGTACGCATCGCGGTCCGCGGGTCAGCAGGAACGCTTCGATGCGCGGCTCGTCAAGTGCTTCGATCCCCAGGCCCTGGTGCTCGAGCCACCGACTGAGATTGCGCACGAGCCGCAGCTTGCTCACCGCCGATTGGCGGGCATATCCCTGTGCCTCGAGCCGCGTGGCGAACCGGTCGAGATCACC
Source organism: Alphaproteobacteria bacterium bin52 (assembly GCA_002238645.1). Classification (GTDB taxonomy): domain Bacteria; phylum Pseudomonadota; class Alphaproteobacteria; order Thalassobaculales; family Thalassobaculaceae; genus Bin52. The sequence continues at coordinate 1,420 of MPMT01000016.1, forward strand.
GGCCAGTAGACCGACACGCAACCACCGCTGGCTGGTTCGGCTGGGGAAATAGAACTCTGTCGACATCGGTCTTCTCCGTTGCACTGGCAGTATTGCCAGCAGGAGAAGACCACCGGATTATTCCGGAACATCAACTACCGTGATCCTGCGCAACATGCTGAAGTGACGCCAATCTCAGGTGTCCTTGCCGGCCGACCTGGAATAAGCCGAAACCGGAAATGACGCTTACTCCGGTTTCGGAGTAAGAGACATAGCTGGGCCTCCACCGCCGCCATGAACGGCGTGGACATGGTGACCATCGCCAAGCTGCTTGGTCATGCACTGGTCGAGACCACGGAACGCTACGTCCATCTGTCCGACCGCTCCGTTGCCGACGCCGCCGACCGGGTATCGAACCGCATCCATGCGGCCCTGGCCGGAAGGGAGGAAGGCGGCGGGCGGACGTCCCGCGCCGTGCGCCCGGCCCAGGCCGGACCCGAGACCCAGCCCAGGGGAGCCATTGGTTATGTCCACATTTGACCTCACCCCGCGCCTTGCCCGCGAGAGCACGTCCAACGGCAAGGACACCATACTGTTCGACAAGGCAGTCACCGGCTTCGGTCTTCGCATCCACCCGTCGGGCCGCAAGGTCTGGATCGTGCAGGCCCGCATCGAGGGACGGAGCCGCCGCATCGTCATCGCCCGCCACGGGGAAATGGAGTTGGCGCAGGCCCGCCGCCGCGCCCGCGACATGCTCGCGCGCATCCGCGCGGGCGGGAACCCCGCCGACGACATCCGGCGCGAGAAGGAGACCCCGACGCTGCGGGAGTTCGCAGACGAGTATCTGCGCCGCTCGGAACCGCACTGGAAGCCCTCGGGGCGCAAGACGGTGCGCATCTATCTCAAGGCGCGCATCCTGCCCGCCTTCGGCAGGACGCCGCTCGACCGCATCGGCCCCGAGGACGTGGCCGCGTGGTTCGATGCAGCCAGCAGGGACAAGCCCGGCGCGGCCAACCGCGCCTTCGAGATACTGCGCGCGATGATGAACCGGGCCGAGGAGTGGGGATTGCGCGAACGCGGCTCCAACCCCTGCCTCGGTATCGCGAAGAACCCGAGGAAGCAGGTTGCCCGCTTCCTCGACATGGACGAGCTGGCCCGGCTCGGGCGCGCGCTCGACACGCACGAGGACCGATGGCCCGAGGCCGTCGCCGCGATCCGGCTGCTGGCGCTCACCGGATGCCGCCGCAGCGAGGTGCTCGATCTACGCTGGCGCGACATCGGCGAGGACGTCATCGCGCTCGAAGACTCGAAGACCTGCCCGCGCAGCGTTCCGCTCGGCGAGGCCGCGCGGGCGCTCATCGAGGCGCTGCCCGGCGCGCGCGACCCGGACGCGTTCCTGTTTCCGCGCTACGCCGAGGCGCGGGGGCAATCCAGCCTCATCGCGTGCTGGCGCGCGGTCTGCGCGGATGCGAAACTCGGCAGCCTGCGCCTGCACGACCTGTGCCATACCGCCGCCAGTCAGGCCGTCATGGCGGGCGAGAACCTGCCCCTGGTGGGCAAGCTGCTCGGCCACCGACGCCATCGGACGACGGCGGGCTACGCCCACCTTGCCGATGAGCACCTTGTCGAAGCAGCAGAAAGAATAGGTAATCACATCGCCGTTGCGATGAACTACGCGGATGCCACTACGCATTGCGCTTTTTCCAACGATCAATAACAAGCCTCTCCACCATGTCCAGAAATACCAACAGGGCGTCCAATTCGCGAATGAAGTGAATGTATCCACGTTTTTCAACGCTTTCATATGCATACCTTCCAATATGGAACTTGGCTTCACTATCGCAGTAATTGCAGAAATCATGGAAGTTATTGATCAAGACAGATGCTTGGAATTCCGGCATCGTTCCTGTTTGAAATGCTCGCCCCATGACTAGATCCGAACCTACATGCGTGGAGAAAAGTTCTTCCAATACATTTTTTTCTTCTTTGCGGAGGGACTTGTATAAGCGTGCCAGTGTATGTGTGGATTTCGTTGGTCCCACCGTTACGACCAAAAGGACCTTCAGTGACAACTCAAGAGAAATTACGAAGTTAAACTGACTAACGATCTTGGCTGACATCCAAATCTCTTGCCCACTCCAGTTTCCATTACCGTAGTTATTTGGCTCCTGGTCTTCCGGTAACCATCCGGCATCTCGTATCATATTGTCAATATTTCTAGTCACGTTGCTGAACCCTTTTGCAAGGCTCAGGCGCATCCGATAACTTTCTGAACTTAGATTCATTTTCCCTACTCCCGTTTGGCGAATTGTCACCGCGTCGTCAGCGGGCGACGCGCAACACCCGAACGGCTCACTCGTACTCTCACCTTCGCCTTAGCTTGGAGCGGGGTATACATCTTCTCATACAAGGCAAACAGGTGCTCGACGCGCTCGCGCTCGGAGGAGAACCCCGAGCGCCGGTAGAGCCTGTCCACGGCGCGGTCGAGCGCCCGGTGCGCCCGGCGGAGGTCTGGCGGCATCAGGTCGGGATCGTAGAGGTTGGCCAGCGTCGCGCCCGGATGCGCGGCGCGGGCATCGAGCACCGCTTGCGCGAGCGGCTCCAGCTTCGACAGGTCCGCGTCCTTGGGCGGCATCGGGAAGGTGTTGTAAACAAGGCCGATGGAGTATCGGTAATCGCTCTTCAGTCGTCCGCCGATATGGCGCAGCCATGCCATGTGCATGGCCGACGTGAGCAGCGCGAAATCGGCCAAGCTCGCGTTTTGAAGCACGAACACAAGATCGCTCGGGATAGTCGGCGGCTCCAGCTATCCAGCCGGTACATACTCCCGCCGTTCTGAACTCACTTTGGGCACGACCAGAAATGGCGCGGTGGGGATCACCTCGACATTGTACCGTGTCGGATAGTCGGCAATCGCCAAAGTACTCTTGCGCTTGCTCTTGCTCCAAAAGCGGCGGACGGCCGCCATGCGTTCGCGGACGCGAGGAAGGACTTTCAAAACCGTCGGGGACGCGTCCTGCAAGGCCAGAATCCAACGCTCACCACCTTGCAAATACTCACGCGCGCCCACGTAGGGGCGGAGAAATTGTGCGGCAACCGGCTCTGCTTCCAGCAGTTCGGCGCGATCCTCTGCGTTGAAGATGTACTCGCCGTCATCAATGGGCTGGCTTCCGCTTATCAGCCGCCCCATCCCATTGATCGGCGCGCTTTCCTCCCGCACCACCAGATGCAGGTCCGACAGCCCGCCCGCATCGAACAGGTAGGGCGACAGCGCCGTGTGGCGGCTTTCCTCAGGGTCGCCGTTGATGTCGGGATAGCTGAACAGGCGTTTCTCCGCCCGCGCGCCCTTGCGCCGGTCGAGGCCGAGTATGACGACATGCACATGCGCCTTGCCGCGCGCGTCCGATCCCCATGCGAACGTCCGATGCGCGAAAGCGATTTCCAGCTTGCAGCGCCCGAACAGCACCGGCCATAGCTGCGCGACCTGCTCGCCCTGCGTGATCGAATTGGTCGCGACGAAGCCGATCCGGGCATCGCCGCCGTTCACGTACTCCCCGGCCTTGATGAACCACGCGGCGACGTAATCGAGCGTGCCGCCGCTCTTGCCGAGCGCGGCGATCCCCCGCACCTGTTCGCGCTGCTCCGGCGTCTGGTACTTCGCGCCCACGAACGGCGGATTGCCCAGCACGAAGGAGCAATCGCCCGGGGGCAGCAGTTCGGACCAGTCCGTTTCGAGCGCATCGCCGTGGAAGATATGCGGCGACTTCTCAATCGGAATACGAACGAAAGTTTGGCCGAACTCAAGGCTCAGCCGGTTGTTCATGATGTGGTCCATCATCCACAGGGCAGTCTCGCGATACGGGCCGGGAATTCGCCAAGCTCGATCCCGTAGAACTGGTCCACGTCCACCACCGACTGCCACGCCGCAACGAGCACCGCCTGACCGGTCGCGGCGGTTGCGTCCCGAATGTCGCGGATAACCTCGATTTCGAGTATCCGCAATTCCCGGTACGCGATGATGAGGAAGTTGCCGCAGCCGCACGCCGGGTCGAAGAACGTCAGGGTGCCGAGCTTCGCCTGGAACTGGCGGAGCGCCGCGAGGCGGCCCCGTCCCCGGCGCTTGCGCACCCGCTCGAACTCGGTGCGCAGGTCGTCCATGAACAGCGGCTCGATCACCTTGAGGATGTTCTTCTCGGTCGTGTAGTGCGCCCCCTGCGCCCGGCGCTCCGCCGGGTCCATCACCGACTGGAAGAGCGCGCCGAAGATGGCGGAAGAAATGTTCGACCAGTCGAAGCGGCAGGCGTCGAGCAGCGCCCCGCGCAACGCCGTGTCGAACGAGAACGTCCGCAGGTGCCCCTCGAACAGGTCGCCGTTGACGTAGGGGAACCGCGCCAAGTCCTCGTCGAGCGTCGCGGCGCGTCCGTCCTCCGGCGTGTCGAGCACCTCGAACAATTGCGCGAGCCAGGGCCCGAGATCGGCGCCGTCCCCGCTGGTGCGCGTCTCGATGAAGTCGAGGAAGATGTCGCGCGGCTCGAAAATGCCGGTGTCGTCGGCGAACATGCAGAACACCATCCGCACAAGGAAGCGTTCCAGATCGTGGCCCTCGTGTCCGGCATCGGCGAGCGCATCGTGCAGTCGCCCGACCAGCTCGGCAGCTTCGATGTTCGCCGGGTCCTGGTCGCGGAACGTCCGGCGCTGCACCCCGAGGATGAAGCCGAAGGACTCCACATGCGCGGGAAGGTCCGCAAGCGGGAAGGCCACAACCTCCCGCTCGTCGAGATCGTGAAGCTCGAAGGTCTGGAAGTCGCTCACCAGGATGAACCGCGGGCGCTCGCGTTCCGGCAGCGCGTCGAAATACTCCCCGGCCTGCTCATACGCCTTGCGGAGATCGCGCCCGGCGCTTTTCTACTCGACGAGTAGCACGCCCAGCCAGAACAGGTCGATGAAGCCTGAGCGGTTGTCCAGCTTCGCGACATGCTGCTCGTAGCGCGCGACGTTCCGCCGCCGCACCCCGAACACGTCGAAAAAGGCGTTGTAGAAGCTCTGCGTCTCGCCCTTCTCGTAGGCCGCGTCCTTCCAGTCCCCGGCGAAGGTGGCGGCGCGGGCGCGGGCCTCGTTCCACGACAGGCGCACGGCCTACAACGCTTCCTGGTCGAAGTAGTCTTCGTCGATCCGCTTGACCTCGTAACGGTCGCGCGTGCGTGCGCCGACGTTGTGACGAACCATGAGCCGCGCCAGTTCTTCGCCGTCGATCAGAACGATCCGCTTCGGACTTCGCGCCACGTAGTCTTTTGCGGCGCGCGTGAAGCCGGAGGTGGTGACGAACACGCCCTTGGTCGTGCCGGCGGCGTCGATCGCGCCGGCGAAGTTGCGCAAGTCGCCTTCGCCCACGGCGTTGCCTTCAGCGTATTTCTTCGCCTGTACATAAACCTCGTCCAAACCGAGTGCGTCCTCGCGGATCGTGCCGTCGATTCCGCCGTCGCCCGAGCGCCCCGTTACGCGGCCCATCGTGGCATCGCCGCCGCCGTAACCCATCGCGATGAGCAAATCGACGACCACGCGTTCGAGAAACGCAGGCGCGGCATCGCGAACCCGATGCAGCACATCGGCTTCCAGAGCGCCGCTCAACTGTCGGGCGGCCCGGTCCAGTGCTTCTTCCGGCGTGTCCGAGATTTCTTCGCTCTGCTTGGACGCCACTTCCTTGCCGGAAGGAGGGGCGTTCGCCCGTTGCGACCATTCGGCGAAATCGGGATATTCTCCAAGCAGGTTCAAATCAATGCGAGAAGGCTTGCGCGACAGCAGGTGTTCACCCTCCTGCGTCAACCGATACACGCCGCGACGGACCCGCTCCAGTAGCCCGGCGCGCTCCATGTAGATCACGGCCCAACTCACACGGTTGACGAACACTGCCTGCCGACCGCTCGGGAGCATTTCCCGGACATCTTCCGCCGAGAGTCCCTCGGCGGCGGCGATACGTTCGCGGACTTCTGAAAGTGACGGCTCCCCACCGCCGGCGAACGCCTTGAGGGCAGGGAGCATCAGCGACTGAAAATCGGGAACTGGCATGGCCTCCCCTCACGCCGCCGATTGCCGGGGCGTAACGCGTTTCGCGATCTCGCGGCCCGCCGCGATCTCCGCCCGACGAAGCTCCCACGTCTTCTGAAGGTTCAGCCAGAGTTGCGGCGTCGTCCCGAAATAGCGCGCCAGCCTGAGCGCCGTGTCCGCGCTCACCCCCCGCTGGCCGTTCAGGATCATCGTTACCCGGTTCACCGGCACGCCCAGCGCCTTCGACAGCGCGTTGGCCGACAGCCCGAGCTCGTCGAGCTCGCCGCGCAGGATTTCGCCCGGATGCACCGGCCTCATCCCGTTCCTTGCGTTCATGTCAAATCTCCCTCAGTGGTAATCCACGATCTCCACATCTTCCGGCCCGTCGTCTGTCCAACGAAAACAGACGCGCCATTGCGCGTTGATCCGAATGCTGTGCTGACCGGCGCGGCCGCCCCGCAGCGCTTCCAGCCGGTTGCTCGGCAGTGCGGCAAGGTCTCCGAGTGTCTCCGCGCTGTCCAGCAGAACCAGCCGGCGCGCGGCCTGAGCTGCGAAGCCCTGAAATGCCGCGACGCGCCGCCCCTCGAAGAAGCGGCGCGTATCCCGATCCTTGAAGCTTCGAATCATGTGCGCCGACCATAGCTTATGTTACGTCTTCCGTAAAGGATGCTGGTGCTCCGTATCTTGCTTGCGCTCCGCCGGCGAGTTGCCACGCGAGGACTCGCGTAATGTTCAGCATCGTGTTCGCCGCTCGGTTCAGCAGCGAACACGCATGTGCCACCGCTGCCGCCGCCGATGGCGACGGCCCAACCCGCACCGCCGCCAGCAGTGCGGGCCGAGTGAACGACGCTGCCGTCGAGCACGACACCATGCATTGATCTGTTACCTCGTGCTTCCTATAGTGCCGCCCGGAACCCGCGCGGTGGTTCGGGGACTGTCTCCGCAGGTGCGCGGCGGGCGCTGCCGCTCAAGCGCCGCTCGGGCTAAATGCCGAAGGCCAAACGGCTTTCATCGCCCGACAGCTTGAGCGGTCAGGAAGCGCGATCTGGACGCCCTTCGGCGCGTGGTTCTCACACCCGACGCATCGCTGATGCAGGTGTCCCAGGCGGCCTCTTGAGCTGCCTTTTCGGGGACTCTCGGGCTCAATAGGGGTCCCGGGGTTGTTGGAGCGAGCGCCATGCGTTCGCCATGCGCGGATGGTCATCGCCCCGGGGTCGGGTGTCCCCGCCTGCCTCCGGCGCCGTGCGCGCGCATTGCGCGATCCACCTTGCTGCATTGCGATCGCCACGCGCCGCAATCCGCCAATTTCTCTCTGCATCGGGTCGAGTTGCAGCTGGTTGAGGCGCTGCGGCGTGGTCCCGGGTTTGCTGAAGCCGCAAAACAACGCCGAGTACACCGACGACGACCGTCACCGCTCGCTTGAATTGAGCACGGAACTTCCGTAGGTGTGCAGTGAAGCGAAGCTTGACCCGAACGGTGGTCGACACCGTGCTCGGTCTTGCCATAGCTGCGTGTGTTCCTCTCCTACCGGAGCTCACGATCTTTCAGATCGACGTTTCGATGGAGGTGGCCAAGCGCACCAAAGGTGTTTGGGAGCTCGTGGCCTGGCGGGCCTGGTTGGGGGAGCGAACATACGCGGCAATGGGAGGCCAGTGCTCGTCGGTCGCCAATGGTCAGGCAGGCCACAGAGGGGGTTCAAATCCCCGCTCCCCACACTCGTTGCCTTTTCGCGACATGCCGGAACAGCCATAGGCATCGGCGTATGCGGTTAATTTTCACTCAAGCGCCGAATTTATCACTTCATGTTGGTGCGGCCTCTCGGGTATGGAGCCAACGTGCGGACACGAAAGCAGGCTACCTGTCCACCAAGCGGAAAGGAACATCGATTGTCTCGAACTCACGGGAATGAAGGCAGGTGCTGCGACGCTGTCCTGTGCGTGCTTGAAGGGCGAGCGGGAGAGGTGCGCGACGACCTGCACGTCGACCCGCGCGGAGGTGCCGGAGCCGGACGCGTCGACGTTTGCGTGCAACTCGGCAGCGACCGCTACGTCCTGGAACACACCCGAATCGACCCTTTCGAAGACGCGGTCACGATCGGGATCAAGTTCTCTGAGTTCGTGAGCCCGATCGCAGATCATTTCTCCGGCGTACTGCCCGGTCCCGCATACCATACCCTTCTTCTTCCTCAGGACCTAAAACTCGGCGGCAAAAACAAGAAGCAGATCGCCACCATCCAGAAAGCGCTTATCGACTGGATTTCCGGCAAGGCGCCGCGCCTATACGATCAGGCCGCGACAACCGGACTGGGTCAATCGCATGCCTCTGCGGTCCGAGAACTTCCGGGCCTGCTACCCTATCCCGCGAGCTTGTCCTGCTGCATGACGGGCCCGCCGTCCGACACGGACGCCGGCAGTTTCGCCGTTGTCCGGGCCCCGGGTGCCGACCTTGAGCAACAAAGGTTCCGCCGTCTGCGCCGGGCACTTGCGGAGAAAGGCCCCAAGCTGCAACGATGTAAGGACCGCGGAGCGCGGACTGTTCTCGTCCTGGAATGCGGGGATATCGCGCTCTCCAATTCCGTTTCCATTCGCGCAGCGTTGAGCCGGGTAGCCGAGGGACGCGCGGACATTCCCGACGAGACTTACTTGGTGGAGACCAAGGTCGAAACATGGCACGTTTGGCCGATGAACTCAGCCGCGGAGGCCGCCTTCCCGAGCGACTTCAATATTGAATGCAAAGCATTCGAGTCGGCACACTTGGATGATCTGATGTCCCAGGATGCACCCGAAGTCCAATGCAACGTCTGCGTCGGTCCCTAACAAACGGGGGCGTGTCGAACAAGAGCGCCGCACGCCTGACATCCTCCCATTCGGAATTAGAGAAGCCGATGGTTCTGTTCCTTCACGGATCCTCCCGCCGGAACGCCGCTTTGGCCCAGCCGGGACGCCGTCTCGTGCACAGAGCAGAACCACCGTCTCGAACATCTTCTCGACAAGTTGCAGCGAGCGATCCACAGGAAGTAGCCCCTCGACACCTTCCTCCAATCCAAGATGCGCTTGAACGAGCCCCTGGTAGCCGCACGCATCTGGGTCGTCTGCGATGATCTCGGCGTCCCTCCTTGGGCAGCGCTACAGGACTTGCGGCTGCCGTTCCAGTAGCTTCAACAGTCGCGATCGGTTGAATTCGGGGTGCTTGACCGCAAAGTCGAGATAGTTTTTCACCGCCGTTGCGACAATCCACCTGGCCCGGGCGAGGTCGGTCCAAGTCAACTTCTGGTGTGGGTCAGCCAGACTGTGCAGATATTCGTTCCTGAGCCGATATGTGGACTCTAGCCATTGGGCCGCTTGCTCGTCGGCAACGAGATGCGCGAATCGCCGGGTCAGCTTCTCGCGCCTACGTTCCTCTTTGAGTCGTAGGGTCGCCTCCAGGCAGCTCAGATTGGAAATGATCTCGTCCACGCCGTATTCCGAGAGAGGCTTGATGAAGAAATGTCTCGTCAGCGGGTGGAAGCTCGCGCTGGCGGGACCTCTTCTCCCGAGAACCGTCTCAAAGTCGTTCCATCGCTGCTGGAGGACATCATGCTCTCGAGCGCCGAACTCGAATATTTCTGATCGGTCCGGGACCTCGATATAGTCGTATTCGTCTCCCACAACCTGACGCGAAAGTGATGACGGATCGGGCGGCGCGACCGGATCGGAGAACGGGTCGTCAGTGAAGGAGAACATCCAGGGAATGCGAAACGGTCGCCAGAGTGCGTCTCCGGGGTCCTTGAGGAAAATCAGCAGCAGGACGAAGAGCGCGTCTTCCACCGGCATTGGGTAGGTGGAACGGAATAGCTCGACGGTGTCGAGTTTGCCCCAGACAGTGTTCAGCCGGTCGAGCCAGGTCCGTCTCTCGAGGGGACCGGCCGGCTCGGTCGGACGGGTGGCGAGCCAGTAGAATCCGTCGAGCTCCGCTGTAGGGAACCGATAGCGGACACCGAACCTTGCCAGCGCGTCGACGGGCACGCGTCTGGCGAGGTCATCGCCGTCGAGGCGTACGATTTCGTTGGAACCGAAGCGAACGCTGGTGACTTCCTGCGTGCGGTCGCCTGAGCGATCCTCGAGTGAAAGGCGATCAAGCGGTACCAGATAGGTGCGGCGGACGGACTTGCGCAGGAATGCACGGTGCAGCGATTCGGCGGTTTCTGCGGCGTCTGGAGTCCGATCTCCGAACCACGGCGCGCCGTTCCAACGAAAGAAATTGTGTAGGGCTCGGCTAAGCACGCTGGGGGTGACTTTGGCGGAGGGTGCCCGATGAAGGCGCGACTCCTCAAGGCCGAGATAAATCGATCGGCATGCGTCTTCCAGGCTACAAAATGCGCGTGAGCGATGGACGCCTTCTTCCGACCGCATCGAGAGCTGCCAGAGGTCCTCGATGACGATGCGGAGACGTTCCGGCGACATCGAGGGGGCGGGCGGCGTGAGCATGCTGTCTGTCATGAGTCGATGGATGAGCGTAGGCCAGCCCGAAGTCGGTATTGGATTACGCTGCCGAGCCTTCGCGAGCGATAACCTCGGCGATTTTCAGGATCTCTCGCGCCTTGATCACAACGCCCAGATTGCTCGGCATAAGCGATTTCGTGACTGCCGTGGCAGTCGGTATGTCGAGTTCTTCCACAGTTCCCTCAACGTCGTGGACCAGTACGGAGGAGACGATGCCCAGCAAAGCACAGCGCTCGCCGAAGTTGACGTTTCCGTCCTCTATATAGGCAGGGAAGTTGTAGAGGAACACCGGTGAGCCACTGGACCCGGGGAAGATCGAGCAGTCGATCAAAAACTTGGACTCCCCGTTGTAGTCGAGCATGGCAGGCGAGGCCGTGATGCCGCGTCGGAAAAGAGGGAGGTTTCGCGTGCTATCCCATTGACCTTGCGGGTATCCCACGACCAGCACGTCTTGGACGAAGCGCAACTGGTTCTCAATGCCTTCCGCGGCAAAGTCTTTCAGGCTGATGTCCTCAAGATAGATGGTGCTTCCGTCATTGACGTTTGTGTTGAGAATTGGACGCAACAGAATGGCTGCCAAGTCAACTTTTGAGTTGTCGTGAAAATGCACGACCTCGTCCAATCGATCGAATTCGAGCACTCTGCGCCGTTCCAGCGTCGCCTGACGCGGATCGGGCGCGGTCGAAAGGACGATCCGAATGTTGCGAAATCCCTCGACGACATGTCTGTTGGTTATGAGTACGGGCACAGCGCCGAGGGTCTTGAGCGGAAACACGCAATAGAAGCTCGAAGCGACACTCCGGCGTTCGGCCCCGAAGCACTCGATCCGCACCGTGGACTTTGCCATCTTGTTTGTTGCGCTCATTTGATGCCTCCGGACGTAGCGCTCGCCCGTTGGCGGACGCGTGAATGCCGCCATGCAGTAGGGTCGCAGACCCTAGTGGTCAAGGACAATTTCGGCGGTGATCGGTGAGCCGATGGATATCCGCCGAAATCCGTACGGAACTTCACTGGATCGAATACATATCCAGCTGGGTGCAGCGGTGCGGCGCGTGCCGCAGCGCGCCGGTCAGGCTCGGTCGGGAACCCCCCGCCGCAGCTTGTCGTGCAGGACGCGGGCCTCAGCGACCAGCGCTTCGACCTCCTCCTCACGCCCTTCCCGGACCATCGCGTCGCGCTTCTCGGTCGCCAGGAACCAAGTGTAGCGGAACATCCGCTCGATCAGCGGCGCGAGCAACGGGGCCAGTGCGTCCGATACCGAGCTTTCGGGATCCCGCGCGAGCGCCAGACTCCGCTCCCGGACAAACTCCGTTGGCGGCATGTCGTGCAACACCGCCGCGTGCCTGACCTGCTCCCACTCGGAATCCGAGAAGCGGATCGTCCTGTTCCTTCGCGCATCCTCCGGCCTCTCGGCTGCCGCTTCGCCGGCCGGCACGTCATTTCTCGTGTCATCGCTCATCCCTCCGCCTCCGTCATGCGCCGCTTACAGCCGCGGCGGCCGCTCCGTTCGCGGCCTTTCCGACGATCTCAAAGCGCCGGCACGCGCTGCGCAATGCATGCGGCGTCCTGCTCTCGCCGAAGCCGTAGACCGCAAACCCGCCCTCCCGGAGCCCCTGGGCGAGCCGGGTGAAGTCGCTGTCGGAACTCGTAAGCGATGGGGTGGACGCCCCCGCCCGACGGCATCGAAGTGTGCCAAGGTGGAACATCAGAAGCCCACACAGGGGAGGGAGCATCCATGACCGCGGTTAGCACGATCGGGTTCGACCTGGCAAAGCACAGTTTCCAGTTGCACGGTGCAACAGCTGATGGATCGGTTGCGCTCCGCGGGAAGGTGGGTCGCGAGAAAGTTCTTGAGGTGGTTGGGTCTTACCCGCGGTGCGTGGTGGCGATGGAGGCCTGTGCAAGCGCTCACTACTGGGGACGTGAGATCGGGGCTCTGGGACACGAGGTGAAGCTGATTGCTCCGGCCTTCGTAAAACCATTTGTGAAGCGGCATTCATACCAAGACACCTCGCTACGTTATTCAAAATCAAAGGTTTCCTGTGTCGCGTTCGATGCCGACGCTCCTGCGGCCAGCGCCGCAGCGACGCGCGGCAGTTCAAGTGCATCGGCGACGATCACCCATGGCGCGCCCTTGCAGATCTGACGGGCAGCAACAATTCCATTTCGGATTAGCCGGTTCATCGTTCTGGCGCTGATGTTCAGTCGTTCCGCGGCCTCCGTCTGGGTGAGTTCGTTGCGCTCCTGCCGCTCTCCTTCCCGGTAGACCGGGATGCCACGCCTCGAACGAAAGGCGCGCACGCGGGCTTCGGTCCAACTGTGGCCCTTGCCGGTTCGCTTTCCCGCCCGGTTCAGAAACGCCGTGATGGCGCGATCCGGAATAAGCCGCGCAAGATCGTGGACCATGGTCTCGACATCGGTGTCGGTGGCGATACGGGTTTGCCCCCTCTTTCTCCTGCGTACCGACAGTTCCGTGTGATCCCCACCATGCCAATGAAGCACCAGATCGATCCGGTCAGAAGCACCTGACGGTTCCTGGCGGCGGCGAAAGCATCGCATTGACCGGTCCCGCTCTCGTCTATCTGCCCGGCGAAAGGTTCTTCCTGTGCAATTCCGCAGACTGAATGCTTGTCGCCGGCGCAGAGACAGGCCCGGTGGTGCGGAATGCCGGCCGCGTCTCTCGCTGGGCTCAGCGCTGACGAGCCCCGAAGTCCGGTCCGGGTACCGCATTTTCCCGCGACTTCCCCCTGTTTTCCGTCGATGCGCAAGCCGCGATCGTCGTCGGTGACGACACGCCGAAGATGCGCCGGATACCGATGGCGACCCGGTCCCCGAGGCTGACGGCCCAGGCGGCTTCGACAAGCCGGACGAGTCCGGGGCCCATGAACGCCGCAGTGGTCAACCATTGTGCGTGAACGGGTGCGGCGATGCAGGCAGGACACGCCAACAGTTCAGAAATCGCCCTCGTGGTCGCTTGCAGGCGAGCGATGGAATTCCGGACCCCGTAGCGTGCCGCACCCTGCGACACCGGTGCGTGGACATGGCTGCCCTGACCCGAACGACCGCGGCTCTCCTCGTCAGCGTGGCGCTGGTCTGGGCCGCCAACGGACTGTGCTTTACCCTGCTGGCCCTTCGGCTCGGCGCCGAAGGATTCTCGTCGCTCGACGTCGGGATCGTCACGACCGGGTACTTCGCGGGGCAGCTTGTCGGAGCCGTTTTCTGCATGCGGCTGATCGAGGGTGTCGGCCACGTGCGGGCCTTCGCCGCGTTCGCGTCGGTGATCTCGGCGAGCGCGATCGGCTACGCGCTACATGTCGACCTGGTGGTCTGGACCGGTTTGCGGTTCATCCACGGTGTCTGTATCGCGGGCTTGCTCACCGCCACCGAGAGCTGGCTCAACAGTTCGACCGCCAACGCGAACCGCGGACGCCTGCTCGCCGTCTACACGATCATCCAGTACGTTGCCATCAGCGCCGGTCAGCAGCTGCTGAACCTGCACGTTCCGAGCAGCTTCGTCCTCTTTACCGTTTCGTCGATCCTGTTCTCGCTCGCCCTGGTACCGCTGGTCCTTTCCCGCTCGGCACCGACCGGTGCGGTCGCGCCGTCCCGGCTTGGCCTGCGCGCTCTCTACGAGATCACGCCAAGCGGCGTGACCGGGTGCCTGTCCGCCGGGGCCATGATGTCGATCCTGTTCGGCCTGCTGCCGGTTTACCTGCGGGACAGCGGCTTCGCGGTGTTCGACGTTGCCCTGTTCATGAGCGTGGTCATTCTCGGTGGCCTGGTGGTGCAGTACCCGATCGGCCGGGCATCGGACTATCTTGACCGACGGTCCGTGTTGACGGCGGTGCTGATGGGCGGCGGGCTGATGAGTCTTGTCATTGCCGTGCTTCCGGACCTGGGATTCTGGCCGCTGGCGGTGCTCGTCACCGCCTACGCCGGTGTGTGCAGCGCCATCTACCCGCTCTCGGTGTCACATGCGAACGACCATCTGGACCCGGCAGACCTCGTGGCCGCCAGTGCAGGGCTGATCATGGCCGCGGCCATGGGGGCCGCGATCGGGCCGCTGGTGACGTCGGCGGTCATGCAGTCGTCCGGCCCCCGTGGGCTGTTCCTGACCAGCAGCGTGATCTGCCTGGTTGCCGGCGGCTTTGCCGTGTGGCGGATGACGCGTCGAGCGCCGCCGGCCAGGGACGACCAGGGACCCTACGTGCTGGTGCCGCGGACCACGCCCGCGGTGGCGGAACTCGATCCGCGCGCCGATATTGCCTGGGAAGGCCAGGAAGAACACGCGTCCGGAAAAGGCGAACTCCGGCACCGCGACGTGGAGGTCACGCCTCAGACGGTCTCGGAACCGTAGTAGGCGGTTACCACGTGCCGGGCCTCGGCGAAGAACAGCCAGCGTTCGATCAGGGTCCCGATCGCAACACTCGCGGTTGCCAGCGCAGTGGTGACGACGAGGCCGAACCAGTTGTCGATCAGCGTCGAGACCAGCGCCAGCATGGCCGGAACGGCAAACAGCGTCGATGTGCAGATCTGCCGGAGCCTCGTCGCGTGCCTGCGCGCGATACGGTATCCCATCTCCCGCATCACGAAGTTGTCGGTGGTGTGCGGGGCGTCCAGCAGGCGCACCCGCTCTCCCCCGGCGCCAAGCCCGGTTGCCGTTGCCGAACCGGTCTCACTTCGGGTGCGGGCGATGTCGCGCCAGTATCCGTGCTTCACCAGGGCGGCACAGGTTGCGAACAGCAGCACGATCCACCCGAACCGCTCGTGGTAGTGGTCGGTCGCGGCCATGATCAGGCTCAGGATCTGCATGCCGCCGAGCCCACCGAGGACAAGGTAACCGGGTACGACAAGCCCGTTGTTCCACGCCGGTATGGGTGTGAGCGTGGCGTAGATCTTGCCGGTCGCGTACACGGTGAGCAGTGCTGCCACGGCGGCAAGCAGGCCCCAGGGTCCCCAGGGGACCGCCTCCGGAAGCAGCCAGCCGGCTAGGAAGACCAGGGCCGGTACATAGGAGGCGAGCGCGAGCAGGCCCTCGCGTGACAACCACGACGTGCGCCATTGCGAAAGCGCGCGCCAGGCCCGTTCGGGTCGCCCGAGATGGGCGGTCGAGGCGAGCAGTCCGCCGGTCACGAGAACCAGTGCGCTGCCGATCGCCCAACCGCCTGCCGATCCGTCGCGGGGAAGCCAGTCGACCGCGGCGAACAGGCCGGACAGCGCCAGCAATCCGTAGCCCGCACCCGACGCCGTGGTGAAGATGATGACCGAAAGGGCTGGATGCACGGCGCCGGTCTCCTAGCGTGACAGGACGGCGTCGACCCAGCGCAGCAGGCCGGAGCCGATTTCCGGGTCGTCCCGGTCCGCGAGGTCGGCGAGTGAAACCGGGACCTCTTCGTTGTCCGCGCAGTCGCGCCGCGGCCGTGGCGGCAGGTACTTGTTTGTCGGCCGGTAGCCGAGTTCCGGCATCAGGTCGTAGCCGCCGCGCTCCGATACCAGCACCGAGACAGCGGAGTCGGGGTCGCCGAGATCGCCGAAATGCCGCGCGCTGGCCGGACAGGTCGACACGCATGCCGGAACCCGGTCCACCTCGTCCAGATTCTCGTTGTAGATGCGATCGATGCACAGGGTGCACTTCTTCATCACCCCGTCGGCGTGATCATATTCCCGCGCACCGTAGGGACAGGCCCAGGAACACAGCTTGCATCCGATGCAGGTATCCGCATTGACCAGGACGATGCCGTCTTCCTCGCGCTTGTACGAGGCACCGGTGGGGCACACGGTCACGCAGGCGGCATCCTCGCAGTGCAGGCAAGAGCGCGGAAAGTGAACCGTCCGGCTGTCCGGGCCGTCGCCGACCTCGAAGGTGTGCACCCTGTTGAACCACACGCCCCAGGCGCCGGCATCCTCGCCACCGCGGTCCTCGGTTCCGGAAAAGCTGTTCCAGTCGGTGAGCGGGCCGGAATGTCCGCCGAAGTTCCATTCCTTGCAGTTGACCGCGCAGGCGTGACATCCGACGCAAATGTCGAGGTCGATGACCAGTCCGAGCCTGCGTCCGGTCGGTGAGGCCGGCAGCGCCGTCATCGCTCCTGTCCTCCCTGGACCACGGTGCGTAGCACCGCGTCGCCCCGCGGCACGGTCCAGATCGGATCAAGCCGGTGGAACTGCGGTTCGGTGGTCTCCCCGGGCCGGTCCTCGCCCACCCGCTCGATCCTGACCCTGAGGTCGAACCAGGCCGCCTGGCCGGTCACCGGATCGGTGTTTGCGTACCGGTAGCCGGTTTCACGCTCGGGCAGCAGGTCGCTGATGACATGGTTGAGCAGGAAGCCGCGGGAGGCCTCGGGCGCCCGGGGCGACAGGTTCCAGGCGCCCTTGCGCTTGCCGATGGCGTTCCAGGTCCAGACCGTGTCGGAGTTGACGCCCTCCATCAACCGCACCTGGACCTTGATCGACCCGTGGTGCGAGGTCACCCGAACCCAGTCGTCATCGGCAATCCCGAGTTCCCCGGCGCGTGATCGGTTCATGTACAGCCGGTTCTGGCCGTGGATCTGGCGCAGCCACGCGTTCTGCGATCCCCAGGAATGGTACATCGCCATTGGCCGCTGGGTGATCGCGTGCATCGGAAACTCTGCCGTATCCAGGGCATCTTCCTCGAACGGCGTGTACCAGAAAGGAAGCGGGTCGAAATACGTCCTCACCCGGTCACGGTGAATGTCGGGAGGCTGGACGGGACCGTGGCCATCCGCGGCAAGGCGGAACCGCTGCAGCGCCTCGACGTAGATCTGCAGCGTGATCGGTTCGGGCGAACCGATCAGCCCGAGCGAGACTGCCTTCTCGAGATAGGCCCGGTTGGCGTGCTTGAAGTAACGTTCCTCCGGCGCAAGCTCGTGGCGCCAGAAGCACCCGTTCTCGATGTAGCGCTCAAGCTGGTCGGGGTTGACCGCGCCCTTGCCTTCCCCGGTGCCGTCGGGTCCCCGGAACCCGGCAAGCGGACCGACACCCGGGGTGCGTTCGTGGTTGACCAGGTAGTCGGCGTAGCCACCCGGATAGCGCGGTCCGCCCTCCTCATCCACGAACGCGGGCAGGCCGAGCCTTGCTCCGAGGTCGATCAGGACGTCCTGGAACGGGCGAACGTCCCGGCGGGGGCTGACCACGGGCTGGCGGATCGAATCCGCGACCCCGTTGGCGTCACAGATCGGCCGGTCGAGAAGGGAGATGCAGTCCCATCGTTCCAGGTAGGTGGTGTCCGGCAGGATCAGGTCGGCATAGGGCACCATTTCCGAGAAGTAGGCGTCGGAATAGATGATGCGCGGAATCCTGTATTCCCCGGCCTCGTCGTCCCATGCAGTGAGCTGTTCGATGGTGCCGGGCACGTTCATCGACGAGTTCCAGCTCATGTTGGCCATGTACATGAACAGGGTGTCGATCGGGTAGGGATCGCCACGTGCCGCGTTTCCGATCACGAGGTGCATGAGCCCGTGTGCAGACATGGGTGCTTCCCACGAATAGGCCCGGTCGATCCGGCGCGGCGATCCGTCATCGTTGACCAGCAGGTCTTCGGGTCCGACCGGGAAGCCGAGCGGCGGACCCGGCATTGGCCGGCCGGCTTCGACCTCGCCAGTCTTCCCGGCGGGTTTGAGCGGCGGCGGAGCCGGCTTGGGGAAGGGGGGCTTGTAGCGAAAGCCGCCAGGGGTATCGATGGTGCCGAGCAGCATCTGCAGCAGGTGGAGAGCACGACAGGTCTGGAACCCGTTCGAATGCGCCGAGATACCCCTCATGGCGTGCATGGAGACCGGGCGTCCGGTCATGGTCTCGTGGCGCCGGCCGGCCCAGTCGGTCCAGGGCACGTCGAGGGTGACCGGGTGTTCGAAGGCGTGGTGGGCGAGTTCGGAGGCCAGGGCGCGTATACGTGCTGCCGGAACCCCGCAGACGCTCTCTGCGGCGTCCGGACCGTGGCATTCGTCAAGGTAGCGCGAGGCCATGAGGTGGAACACCGGAGCCGCCTCCCTGCCATCGGGCAGGGTTTGCAGGCCGACAAGCGCCGGCCTGAACCCGGTTCCGGACGCCGGGACCGTGGCGCGGGCATCGCTGTCCCAGGCCAGCGGACGCCCCTCGTCATCGCGGGCGAACAGCCCGTGGTCCGGCGCACCCGGGTCCTGGATTACCAGCCAGGGCGCGTTGGTGTAGCTGACCAGGTAGGCGAGGTCGATCCGGTCCGCCCGCAGCAGCTCGTGGATGAGAGCACCGATCAGGACGCCGTCTGTGCCCGGTCGGATGCCGATCCACTCGTCCGCGATGGCCGAGTAGCCGGTCTTGACCGGGTTGATCGAGATGAACCGCGCACCCCGGGTCTTCAGCGTCCCCAGCCCGGCCTTGATCGGGTTGGAATCATGGTCCTCCGCAACCCCGAACATGACGAAGCAGCGGGTGTTTTCCCAGTCGGGTTCGCCGAATTCCCAGAACGAGCCTCCGATGGTGTAGAGGCCCGCGGCAGCCATGTTGACGGAACAGAATCCGCCGTGAGCGGCGTGGTTCGGTGTCCCGAACTGGCTTGCCCAGAATCCGGTCAGCGCCTGGCTCTGGTCCCGGCCGGTGAAGAATGCCAGGCGGCGCGGATCGGTCTTGCGCACATCGGACAGCCATGCGGTCGCCATCTTGAGCGCCTGGTCCCAGCTGATCGGCCGGAACTCGCCGGAACCCCGCGGCCCGGTGCGCATCAGCGGGCGGGTCAGCCGGGCCGGCGAGTAGTGCTGCATGATGCCCGCCGAGCCCTTGGCGCACAGCACACCCTTGTTGACCGGATGGTCGGGGTTGCCCTCGATGTAGCGGACATCACCGTCCTTCAGGTGAACCCTGATGCCGCAACGACAGGCGCACATGTAGCAGGTGGTGGTCTTGACCTCGTCCGAAACCGACGGGGAGGTATTGACGGTCTCTCGTACCGTCGCGAACGGGTTGACGCTCATGCAACTTCCGATGATCGGTGGTTCCAGCAACCTCCGACTGTGACCCGGCCCATGGTACGGGTCAAGCGGACCCGGACGATGCCGCCCACTGCGTGCAGAGCCGGAATGACCGTCAGGTGAGGGCGTCGATCTGCGCGTCGGTCAGAGAGCCCGGCACGACCGTGTAGGGTATGCGTAGAGTGTTGGCGCCCTTTCCTCCCAGGTAGCTTACCAGCGGTCCGGGCCCATCGGCGCCGGTTCCGGCTGCGAGGATCAGCACCGATATGGTCGGATCCTCGCTGACGAGCGACGTAAGCTCACGCACGATTGGTCCGACCCGGATGTAGACCACCGCCATCTGCTCGGACATTTCGTAGGCGAGATCCACGAGTTCCACCAGCCGGTGTTCGGCCTCGAGCCGTGCCTCGTCCTCCATCAACGCGCTGACGCCGGCCCAGTGATGGAAGTTGGCCGGCTCCAGCGCCAGGAACAGCGCGATCCGCCCGCCGGTGTTCCGTGCCCTCAGCGCGGCGAATCGCAGGGCGACCCGCATTTCCTCGGTATCGTCGACGACGACCAGGAATATCCGGTGATGGTGGTGGTCCACCAGTGCTGTTTCACCCATCACGTCCTCCCATCCCTCGGGGGGCCATATCGACAGTGTGACAGCGGATCATACCGCGAGCCTTCGATCGATTTCACGGTTCGCCGGGTACCCGGCGGCAACGCCTTCCCGTGCATCTGCGACGGGCTGCGGCGCTGGAAGTCACTACACATTGCGGAAGATAACCCCGGCGAGCCAGCCCGCCGCAATGGCGACGACGATTGCCGCGGCGCCGTAGAGCGGTGCGCGGTCGTGTGCCCAGGTGTAGACCTCGGCTCCGAACCCGGATTTCTGGACCACGATCGGCTTTTCGATCAACTGAACCGCCGCGCCGTCGCGAAACAGATAGATCGTGGCGGTGTAGTTTCCGGTGGCCATGTTGGCCGGAAAGTACACCGGTGTACGGAACAGCCGTTCGGATATGATCGAAACCGGTGCCGGCTCGGTGTCATAGAGACCGTCCGTTCGCTTGTTGCGGACCAGGGCCTTGCGGAATTCCGCGATTTCGAGCGATGAGCGGTGCCGGTCTCTCGGCGCCGGGGTGAACTCGAGGTTGTCGGCACCGATGTTGAGCTGCCGCAGCGTGGCGGGATCGGCGATTTCCTCCAGCGGCCTGCTGGTGGCGAGCTGGTGGAAGTTGGGGGCGTCCTGGAACACGACGCTGTCGGCATTGGCCCAGACACCCGCAAACCGTTGCTTGCGCCGAACCACTATCGTTTCCGCGGGTCCCCTGATGACCACCACGATGTCGCCGGCACCCTCGACGGCTCCGAAAAGCAGGACGTCGGTTCCGGTAAACCCGGTGGTGATCGCGACGTGCCTGCGCGAAGTGTCGGCGACCAGGACCTCGGCCGTGGCAGGGGTGGCGCTCATGACCAGGAGAACCAGCATTCGGGTGAGCAAGGGGGCCTGGGACACCGGGTGCACCCTCAGTGGCCCACGATCGGTGCGATCGAGTAGAGGTCGTCAGGGCGTGCCACAAGGTCAAACGCGAGCTTGATGCACACTGCCAGGACCATGAGCGAGAGCAGGCCGCGGAGTTGTTCCCCTTTCATCTGGACCGAGTACTTGCTGCCGAACTGTGCACCGACCACCGCACCCGCCAGCAGCAACAGGGCGAGCACGACGTCGACGGTCTGGGTCGATACCGCCTGCAGGAAGGTCACGTTGGCGGTCACGAAGATGATCTGGAACAGGGAGGTGCCGACCACGACCGAGGTCGGCATTCCCAGCAGGTAGATCATGGCCGGGATCATGATGAAACCGCCGCCCACGCCCATCAGTGCCGACAGAACGCCGACACCGGCACCGATGGCGAACGGGAGAATGGCGCTGATGTAGAGCTTGGAGCGTCGAAACCTGACCTTGAGCGGCAGACCGTGCAGCCAGTTGTGCTGGTGCAGCTTGCCGCGCCGGGCTCCGATCAACCGCGAGCGCCGGATCGCACGGATGCTCTCGTACAGCATCAGGCCGCCAATGGCGCCGAGGAACACCACGTAGCACATGCGGATGACCAGATCGATCTGGCCCACGGTCTGCAGGTGCTTGAACAGGAAAACGCCCAGGGATGAGCCGGCAAAACCGCCCGCGACCAGGACAGCGCCCATCTTGAAGTCGACGTTCCCTCGGCGCCAGTGGGCAAGCACGCCGGAGACCGAGCTCGCGACGATCTGGTTGGCCTCGGTACCCACCGCGACCGGCGCCGGGACCCCGATGAAGATGAGCAGCGGTGTCATGAGGAAGCCGCCGCCGACGCCGAACAGGCCGGACAGGAATCCGATCATCCCCCCCATCCCGCAGATGAGGAAGATGTTGACGGACATCTCCGCGATCGGGAGATAGATGTGCATGGGCCGAGGTTCGCCGTCCGGATGGAGTATGCTGCCTGTCAGATCTCCGGAACGCAGGCCTGATGGTCGACGGTACCGGTGTCGGGCCCGGATAATACAGAATTTCCGGACCCTTGTCTTGCCCGCGTCGGCGATGCAGGCGTCAACCGGGGCAGGTGGGGCCGCCCTGCTGCTTCCAGGAGTCGATCCCGCCCGCTAGCCGCAGGATGGTCCCGCGGTAGCCTGCCCGAAGCAAGAGTTCTGCCGCCAGCCCGCAGCGCACGCCGCTCTTGCAGTGCAGGACCAGGCTCGACTCCGGATCGACGCGAATCTCCGAAGGATCGAACACCGAGAGTGGAAGCAGGTGCGAACCCGGTATTCGCTCGGCCTGAAACTCGTGCGGCTCGCGCACGTCGAACAGCGTGGCTGCGCCAGTGTCCATCAATGTGCGCAGGGTCGCGCTGTCGATCATCCGGATCCCGGGCCACTCGGCCATGGCGAGAACCTCCGTGGGGTGCTGGAGCCATGTGCATATCGGCCGCGCCGGCTTGCGGCAACCCGCCGGGCGCCGGCAACGAATCGTGATCGGTCAGGCGCTGGCAAGAACCTCGCGGCGCAGTTCGGCCGACACCTGCCCCTTGAGTGAAGTGAATGCGGGGTCCGACTTGAGTTCCGGCAGGCGCGGACGTTCGAACGGACAGGCGTACTCGCCGAGAACCCGGCCCGGGCGCGCCGACATCAGTACCACACGATCGGCGAGGAACAGTGCTTCCTCGACGTCATGGGTGACCAGCAGCACCGTGCGCCGCTTCTCCCGCCACAGGGTCTCGAGCATCTCCTGCATCAGCCCGCGCGTCTGCTGGTCCAGTGCGCCGAACGGTTCGTCGAGCAACAGCAGTTCGGGCTCGGTTGCAAGGGCGCGGGCGAGTGCGCCTCGCTGCTTCATGCCGCCGGACAGGCTGTTCGGATAGTGCTCGGCGAACTCGCCGAGCCCCACGGCCGCAAGCAGGCCGTCGGCCCGCGCGAGACGGTCCGTCTTCGACCTGATCCGTCGGCTGAGCCCGAAGGCCACATTGCCCCGCAACGTCAGCCACGGGAACAGGGAGAAGGCCTGGAACACCATGCCGCAGGAGGAGGCCGGCCCGCTCACGGGTTCGCCGCCCAGCCGGATGGTGCCGGCGTCGGGGATGTCGAGGCCGGCGACCAGGCGCAGTAACGATGACTTGCCGCAGCCGGACGGGCCGACAAGCGCCACGAATCCGCCGACGTCGATACTGAGATCGAACGGGCCGAGTGCGTGGAGGGATCCGGCCTGCCGGCGTACCGGGAACCGGCGGGTGACGCCGGCGAGTTCGACGCTGCTCACGCCGGACCGGGTGACCGACCCGCCGAATCCTGGCCCTGCACGGTGAAGAACGACGCCGAGATCGGTTGCCTGGGCAGTTCCACCTCGAAATCGATCATGCGCGCCGTCACGCTCGGCTGGCCGCGCACCACCAGACCCTCGTTCGGGCTCGGCATGGGATTGCGTGCGAGTGGCACGGCGTCGCAGGCGGTGTAGACGCAGATGTACAGGCCCCGCGGGGTGTCGGCCAGGTTGGGTGCCGAACCGTGGGCGAGCCGGGTGTGCATCAGGCACACCGAGCCTGCCGGGCCGGTGATCGGCACCTGCTGTTCCATCAGCCGTTCCTCGGTGGCGGCATCGACCCGCCCGGTGAAGGTCCCGTCCTGGAACAGCGAGTACATGGGGCCGGTGTGACTGCCCGGTACCACCAGCAGGCAGCCGTTCTCCTCGGTCACCTCGTCGAGCATCAGCAGCGCGGTCACGACATCGTCGTTGGAATGCGGCGTAAACGCAAAGTCCTGGTGATAGTGGACGGTGGTCCGGCTGCCCGGGCACTTCTGGTTGATCTTGCAGTGATGGAACTTCACGTCCGGCCCGACCAGGTCGCAGACCATGTCGACCATGCGTGAGGAGGACATCACCTCGTAGAAGGTCTCGGAAACATCGGACGGGTTGTTAACGCGGCGCAGCGCCGGTTGTTCGGCGGTGTGTTCCTCGCCCATGTCGAACCGCGGCCGACCGTCCAGCGTCGGCGGTCCGTAGGGGGTGTCGTGACTGCGACTTTCCTCGACCCACGTCCCGAGTTCGGCGTGCAGCCGTGCGAGTTGCCCGCGCGAGACAGCATCCTCGACAACCAGGCACCCGTCGCGGCGGTAACGCCGAATCTGGTCGGCTGAAAGGACTGACGACATGCGACCTCTTCCCGGGGCAGGTGGAGATGACAGGATCACGTGGGCACACTATCATGAAACCGTGCCAGGACGGAGCATCCCATGACGCCTGTGGACCCGCTTGACCGCCGCGCCCTCGAGATTCTCTCGGAAGCGGTTGCGGAGAAGCTCGGACACACGGACCAGATCGTTCTCCACGTGCTGCGTGCGTCGTCCACCGGCGAGCCCGACGATCGCGCCAGGGCGCGATCCGCCTTCGATGCGCTGCCGGACTGGCAGCGGGTGGCGATCGGCTATGCCGCCCGAAGTCGGGCAAGGGCCTCGGTCGAGGCGCCGTATGGCGGACTTGACGTGGACCCGGATGTTCCGGGTGACCGGTCGTTGCCGCGGTTCCTGCTCGGACGGGAATCCGGAGCGGACGGCGCCTGAAGGAAGGGAGACTGGGCCATGTCCAGACGGATCACGGTCGAGATCCCGTATGAATCCCTGGACCCGCTGACCATCGGGTCCTGCGACGATCCATCGATGATCTACAGGGAAACCATCTCGGCCGAGGTACCGTGGCGCAACCTGTGGGCGTGGATCCGGCCCAACGAACCGGCCGCGCTCGGCGACGTGACGGCGGCAACGGCCGCGGCCCTGGAACGGCCGTTCGATGGTCCTCGGTTCTCCGAACTGCTCGGACCCGACACGTCGCTCGCGATCATCATCGACAATCAGTTCCGGCCGACGCCGGCCTCGCGGATCCTGCCCGCACTTCTTGACGCGGTCGAACGCCATGGCGTGCGCGACGCCCGGGTGGTCTGCGCCAACGGAAAGATCTTTCCGATGTCGGAGCGTGACACCGAGCAGAAGGTCGGTGTCGAGACCCTTGCGCGCATGCAGGCGATGGGGATCCCGTTCTACCAGAACGACGACCCGACAAATCCGCAGATGTACAGGTTCGTCGGCATCTCCTCGCGCGGGACCCCGGTCTGGCTGCACCGCGAGGTTGCCGACTGCTCCGTGAAGATCACGATCGGCCAGGCCCAGTCCAACCACTGGGGGTACGGCGGTGGTGGCAAGCTGATCCTGCCCGGCGTTGTCTCCGACGAAACCATCGAGTCCAACCACGGCGCCTTCGTGATGTCGCCCCAGACCCGCTACGGGTCGATGGCCGGCCCGATGCGCTCGGACATCGACGAGGTCGCCACCATGTGCGGACTGACCTGCACGCTCAACGTGGTGCTGGACACCGGCGGATCGGTGTGTTTCCTGAACTTCGGCACGCACCCTGACGCGCACCGCGAGGCGATCCGGGTCTTCAACTCGATCTACGCCTACCGACGCCCGATGGGCGGTCCGGCCGACATCGCGATCTGTGGTGTGTTTGCACCCACCGACCACCTGTTCTTCCACACCGGGTGGGGATGCATGTCGGCCGACATGGTTCTGCGCGACGGTGGGGACATGATCTACTGTTCGCCGAGCCCCGGGGTCGAGACGAGCATCGGCAGCTTTCCGGGGTTTGCGCTGTTCGACGAGATGAAACCATACATGCCGCCGTCGCCGGAGAACATCGAGCGGCTGGCCCGCGACATCTATAACCGCAGGGTGGGCATGTGGGCCGGATGCATCTGGGCTCCGATCTACGAGGTGATGTCGCGCAAGCACCTGACGGTGGTCACCCGCGAGGAAAACCTCGAGCTCGGCCGCGAGATTGGCTTCGAGACCACGACGTCGCTGCAGGGCGCCGTCGATCGGGCGCTGGACCGGCACGGGCCTGACGCGAAGATCGTCGTCCTGCCCTATGCGCGCTACCAGATGCCGAACGACGTGATCCGCATGCCGTCAGCCAGGTTCGGTCGCATGGCGGCCGAGTAGGGGGCGGCCCCGCTACGCGACCAGTGCGTTGATCGCCGCGTCGGTCCGGACCACGTCGGCCACGTTCTGCATCGCGTAGTTGATCGAGGCGGCGTGCCAGTCGGCGTTCATGGTCGAGCAGCTGTCCTCGACCACGACCATCCGGTATCCCTTGTCGGCTCCGGTCCGCGCGGTGTGCTCGATCGACATGTTGGTCCAGGCTCCGGTTTCGATGATTGTGTCGCGCCCGGTGGCTTTCAGGATGGTCTCGAGCGTGGTGCCTTCCCAGGCGCTCATCCGGTTCTTGGTCACGACGTGATCGCCTGGCTTCGGCTCCAGGCCGGCAACCGGGGCGACCCCCCAGGTTCCGCGGACCAGCGCGTTTGCAGAGACCAGGTCGTTGAACAGCGGCGCGTTCCGTGTAACGCCCGGTGCTCCGGGCTCGACGATGAACCAGACGTGGATCACCGGGATCGCGGCCTGGCGGCAGGCGTCGGCCAGGCGGCGGATATTGGCGACGCAGTCCTGCTGCCTGCAATGGTCGGGCGCGCCCGACGCGGCGAAGGCGCCGCCGTCCATCACGACATCGTTCTGCATGTCCTGGATCACCAGGACCGCGCGGCGCGGGTCGAGCCACGCCGCGCCGGTGCCGCCGATGGGTGCCGCACCGAGTGTCCGCCCGCCCGGGCGTGATACCGCGCCGGGACGCGGTCGCATGAAGGGTTCATCGCGCGGGCCAACCCTGGTGGTGACCGCGTAGAGCGACGTGCTGGCACACATGAACAGGGTGCGCCAGTCCTCGCCTCCCCAGTGCAGGTTGGCGACCTGTTCCGGGACCTCGACGGTGCCGATCAGCGTGCCCGCGGGATTGTAGACCCACACCCCGCCGGGCGCGGTAACCCAGATGCTGCCGTTGGCGTCGCACTTCATCCCGTCGGGAACGCCGGGCCGCGATCCGTCCCAGATCCCCGAGGCGAAGATGCGTCCGCCGTCCAGAGTGCCGTCGGCTCCGACCTCGTAGACCCGGATATTGGTCTGGTCGGTGTCGTTGACATAGAGAAGCCGTTCGTTGGGGGAGAAGCACAGGCCGTTCGGCTGGCTGAAGGTATAGCGGTCGACCATGAGCGACAGCCCTCCGGCAGGGTCGATGCGGTAGATGCCCTGGAAACCGAGTTCCACCGCACGTTCGACGCCGAAGCCGGGCATGCGCCCGTAGGTCGGGTCGGAGAACCAGATCGATCCGTCGGACTGGACGCAGATGTCGTTCGGACTGTTCAGCTCCTTGCCCTCGAAGTGGCTGGCAAGCACGTCGCGGGTTCCGTCGGGACGGAACCGGGCCACCGACGAGGTCGCGTGCTCGCAGACCAGCAGGTTGAGATCGACGTCGTAGGTCATCCCGTTGCCCTTGTTCGACGGGCTGGCCACCACCTCGACACCCCGGCTGTCCCAGCGCCGGCGGGTATCCGCCGGCATGTCGGAGAACAGCAGGTGGTGCTCCGTCGGATGCCAGATCGGACCCTCGGTGAAGGTGAAGCCGGTCCCGAGGCGGCTGACCGGCTGAGCGGTATCAAGGATCTCGTGGAAGGACCGGTCGATCGCTTCATGTCCCATTGTCATTCCCCCTGCTGCGGTTGGGTGCCGGCCGGTACACCCGAGCGGCCGTGTCGTGGAAGATCGCCCGGCGCGCGGCGGCCGACAGGCCGGACGTCGCGGCGCGGTAGGCGTCGAGCAGCGGGCCGTAGCCGGTCCACAGCTTCTCGATCGGGAAGTTGGAGCCGAACATGGCGCGCCCGGCGCCGAAGATGTCGAGTGTCTGGCCGACGACCTCGGCCACATGCTGCGGATCGTTGCGGTGGATGAAGGTGCCGAGACCGGACAGCTTGCAGACCATGTTCGGAAACTCGCCAAGCCGGCGCATGCCATCGAGCCATTCCGCACGGCCGGCGGCGGACCGGTCCTCGGGCATGCCGGCGTGCTGAAGGATGAAGGTGACACCGGGGCACGAGCGCACCAGTTCGGCGGCGTGGTGCATCTGTCCGGGGAACACCTGGAGGTCGAAACACCAGCCGTACTCCTCCAGCCGGGCCACGCTGCGCCGGACGACGGGGTCGCAGACGAGGTCGGCCCGCGCCGCAAACCGGTAGGACGGGTTCTCGTGCCAGTGCATCTGCTGGCGAATTCCGCGCATGAGCGGAATGCGCCCAAGCGCGCGCAGCCGGTCCGCGGCGTCGGGTGCCGTCAGATCGGTACACGCGACGATGGCGTGCGGCCAGCCGTGCGCATCCGCCACCGACTGTACCCACGCGGCTTCGGCGCGTTCCCTGCCCGGCGCCCAGTTGGCCTGGACGTAGACCGAACCGGTCACGCCGCAGCCGGAACAGTCCTGCAGGTATTCGGTGACCGGGTAGTCTCTCCTGATGGCCTCGTACGGCCCGAAGATCCGCGGCTGCATCGGCCCGAGCAGCCACGGCAGATCGTCGCGGCGCCAGATGTGGTGGTGTGCGTCGATGATCACCGTTCGTACCGGGCGTGCCCGATCACCCCGCGGCAGAGTGCGGCCGCGCTGTCGGCCTGACCGAGGTGATCGATGAAGGGAGCCACCGATTGCAGGGCCCGTGTCTCGGGGCGCCAGTCATCGCCGGTCGCAAGCGGCGTCAGCCACACCAGGCGCCAGGCCAGCTGTGACAGCGAGCGCACCGCGGTTGTCATCGCCGTGTGGTCGCCCCGTTCAAGGCCGTCGGAGATAATGACCACCAGGGCGCCGCGGGCGAACCCGGCGAACCTCGGAATGGACAGGAACGCTGCGAGCGAGTCGCCGAGCCGGGTTCCCCCGTCCCAGTCGACCACCCGGCTGGAAACCCGGGAGAGTGCGGCGTCGCGGTGACGATGGCGCAAGGGTCGGCTGACGCGGGTGAGCCGGGTGCCGACGGTGAAGATCTCGACGTGGCGGGCCACCTGCGCCAGGCTATGGGCGAAGCCGAGGCAGCTGTCGGTTCGCGCCTTCATCGATCCGGATATGTCGATGAGCAGCAGGATTCGGCGCTGGACCGGCTTGCGCCTGCGGTGGGCCAGCACCAGTGCCTCGCCGTCGAAGCGGACCGCGTGGCGCAGGGTGCGGCGCAGGTCGGGAAACCTGCCGCGGTGATGCGCCACCCGACGGTGCGAACGCCGCCTCGGCAGCATGTCGGGTGCCCGGCGCCGGAAAACGGCCAGCGCTTCTTCCTCGCCCGCCCGGCCAAGCCGGCGCCTTGCCAGCAACTCGAGTCCGGTGGCGTCGGTTCCGGACTCGGAGGGCTCGTCGGGCTGCTCCCCGGGCCCGCCGTCGACATCCTCGCCGACGGGTATCTCGTCATCCTGACCGGACGGACCCGGACCCTCGAGTGCGTGGCCGAAGAAGTGGGCGCGAAACAGGGCGTCGAAGTCCCCGTGCCGCTCCGGCGACGGCGCCAGGGTCGCACGGGCGGCCCGGTGGATCGCCGTCATCCCGCTCGGGCCCAGAAGCCCGACGGCGCGAATGAAATCCAGACCCTGTTCGGGTGCCACCGCAAACCGGTTTCGGCGCAGAAGATCGACGAATGCAAGCAGCGGCCGGATCGGGCCGGGCAGGGCGGTCATGCCGGTCACGCCGCGACCCCGGTCACGATCTGCCCGAGCCTGGGGCGCACGAACTCGAGGTCGTCCTGGTCCTTGAGCGCGACGCCAATCGCACGCACGAACGCATCCGGCCACGCAAGCCCGTGCTGTCCGAGCAGGGTCGCGGCCTCGGCCCATTCCACGGTCTCGGCGACTCCGGGAGGCTTGGCCAGCGGTTCGGTGCGGAGCCGGCCGATCGCGGCCACGATGCGGTCCGCGGTCTCACGGGCGACGGAACTGGCCCGGACCATCACGATTGCCGCTTCCCGGGCCGGATCGGGATAGTCGATCCAGTGGTAGACGCAGCGCCGGCGCAGCGCCTCGTGCAGTTCGCGCGTGCGGTTCGAGGTCAGGACCACCACCGGGCGGTGGGCGGCGCGCACCGTGCCGCGCTCGGGAATGGAGATCTGGAAATCCGACAGGAACTCGAGGAGGAACGCCTCGAACTCGTGGTCGGAGCGATCAATCTCGTCGATGAGCAGGAAGCCGTTGGCGCCGGCCTGCAGGGCATCGAGCATCGGCCGGGCGATCAGGAACTCGTCCCGGTAGATGTTGACATAGGCGTCGCCGGCCTGCCGTATCGCCAGCATCTGCCGAGGGTAGTTCCACTCGTAGAGCGCGGCTGCGGAGTCGATGCCCTCGTAGCACTGGAGCCTGATCAGCCGGCGGCCGAGCACCGATGCCAGCGCCTTGGCGGCCTCCGTTTTCCCCACTCCCGGGGAGCCCTCGAGCAGCAGCGGCTTGCCCAGTGCAAGCGCGAGGTAGGCTGCGGTCGACAGGCCGCTGTCGGAGAGATACTGCGCCGCACCAAAGGCCGCATCGAGCTCCTCGGGCGAGCCGATTCCGTCAATCCTGGGCGTGACCGGCATTGGCTGGCATCCCTGTCGAACCTGCGTCCAGTCCCCGATCCTACGCCCAAACCGACGAAGATTATGGGAATTATATCGAACAGTGCCAACATCCCACCGCCAGCATCAGATGGTTTCGCGTCTCTCGAACCGGATGCTCACTGCGGGAGTGGGCTGACAGCACCGACTTCATGCTCTTGTGCCTGATATTATCATGTATTGTATCTGTACTGTGCATGCACGCCTCCAGGCCCGATCCCGTCACCTGCCGCCAGGTCACATACCGGCTTCTGCCACGCAAGACGTCGACATGGCGGTGGCTGGAACGGGTGCTCGAGGAACAGCGCCAGCTCTATGATGCCGCACTGCAGGAACGGGTCGACTGCTGGCACCAGGAAGGAAAGAGCCTCACCTGGCGCGACCAGTTCAAGTCGCTCACCAGGTGCCGGCGGGAAATCCCCGGCATGGAGGATGTCGCGGTCGCGATCCAGCGCGGGACGCTGAAACGTCTCGACGATGCGATGCAGGGCTTCTTCAGGCACACGAAGGCGGGGCTCGGCGGTTTCCCCCGTTTCAAGGGGCGCCGGCACTGGAACAGCATCTCGATCATCGCCGGCGTCAGGTTGAGCGGCAACGCCCTGCAGATCCCGCGCTACGGGCAGATGACGGTCCGCCGGCGCGATAGAACCCGCGCCCGGCTGGCGAAGACAACGCGCCGGTGCGCCGCGACCGGGCCGCATGACGCACAGTGCGCAGGAGGTCCGCCAGGGAACCCGGCCGGAATGCCGGCGCCCGGCCAAGCCGGGAAATCCCCGCCATCGGCCGCGCAGCCCTGCGCCGCATGCCCCGGGGGCACACGGTGCTGCGCGGTGCCTGCCGCCTGCCCGGTGTTCGGGTCGTGTGCCGGTCAGGTCCCGGAGGCGAGGTCGTCGAACGAGGCGTGGTTCATGCGGTTGAGCATGCTGTAGAGCCCATCGCCCGCGGCTAGCTCGCCGTGGGTGCCGGATTCCACGATCCGGCCTTCGCGCAGCACGATGATACGGTCGGCGTGCCGGATCGTCGCCAGCCTGTGGGCGATGATCAGCGCGGTGCGTCCCTCGAGCAGCCGGGACAGCGCGCGCTGGATCTCCAGCTCGGTGTAGCTGTCAACGTTCGCTGTCGCCTCGTCGAGAATCAGGATCGGCGAATCGGCCACCAGAGCGCGGGCAAAGCTCAGCATCTGGCGCTGGCCCATCGACAGGTTGATGCCGCGCTGGTCGAGTATGGTCTCGTAGCCGTCGGCGAACCGGGCGATGAAGTCATGGGCTCCCACCGCGCGGGCGGCCGCGACCACTTCACTGTCCTCGGCGCCGCTCGCGTAGCGGATGTTCTCGAGAATGCTGCCGGAGAACAGGTACGGTTCCTGGAGGACCACCGAGATGTGCCGACCGAGCGAGTTCTGGGTGACGTCGCGCACGTCCATGCCGCCGACCAGCACCTGGCCGCTCCATACATCGTAGAACCGGTGGGCGAGCGAGAGGATGCTGGTCTTGCCCGACCCGGTGGGGCCAACCAGCGCCACGGTTTCTCCCTGTCGGGCCTCGAAACTGATGTCGGTGAGGACCGGTTCGCCCGCGCGGTAGCCGAAGGTGACGTGGCGGAACTCGATCGAGCCCGGCGTGCCCAGCAGCGACCGGGCATTCGGTCGGTCCCTGACGTCGATCGGGACATCGAGGACCTCGAAGATGCGCTGGCCCGCGGCCATGGCGCGTTGCATGATGCTGTACTGGATGGTGAGCGAGCGGATCGGGTCGAAGAACCGCTGCACGTAGAAGAGGAACGCGACCATCACGCCCACGTCCAGCGATCCGTCGAGGACCAGACTGCCCCCGTACACCACGATGACAGCCATCGCCAGCCCGGTCAGGCCGTCGACGAGGGGAATCAGGACGTTGACGAACCTCGACGCGACACAGTGGGCCCGGACGTTTTCGCGCGCCAGTTCACGGAACAATCCATAGTTCAGGTCCTCGCGCCCGAGTTCCTGGACTGCCCGGACCCCGTGCACGCTTTCCGCCAGTGCGCTGTTGGTGGTGCTGCTGGTCTCGCGCGCGTGGATGAAGGCCTTCCGGGCCCGGGGCAGCCAGATGATGCGGACCGCAAACAGAACCGGCATCACCATGAGGGTGAGCGCGCCGAGCCGCGGGTCCAGCACCAGCAGCACCACGACGATGCCCAGCAGCAGCACCAGGTCGCCGATGGCAAAGATCGAGGATTCGAGGAATTCCTGCAGGGCCTGGACATCGCCCTGGAGCCTCGACATCAGCCGCCCGATTTCGGTCTGGTCCATGAAGGCCATGGAAACGAACTGCAGGTGCCGGTACATGGCGCGGCGAAGGTCGAACATGAGATGGCCCGCGACGCGGCCGACCAGCTGTTCCTGGACCAGGTTGGCCACGAAGTTGACGATGACCACGGCGAGGAAACCCAGCACGATGATGAGCAGCAGGTCCTCGCCTGCCGCGCCGAGCACCAGGGCCTTGTCGATCGCGGTGCGGATCAGCAGCGGGATCGCAAGCTGCGTGCCGGTAAACGCCAGCACGCCGAATACTCCGAACAGGAGCTGTCGGCGGTACGGCGCCAGGTAACCCGCGATCCGCCCGAGTACCCAGCGGTCGAATGCCTTTCCGAACAGCACCTCCTCGACCGAGATCTGCGATCCGACCACGGCAAGCGGCCTGGTCCGGCGGGGTTCCGCCGCATTTTCGCCGGCCGTCATGGCGAGGTGTCCGGTGACGCGGTCTGCAGCCGGTGCAGTTCGGCGAACCGGCCGCCGAGTGCGACAAGCTCCTGGCGGCTGCCGCGCTCGACGATCCGGCCATGTTCGAGGAACAGGATCATGTCGGCGTGGCGCAGGGAGCTCAGCCGGTGGGCAATGATGATCACCGCGCGGGTCCGTGAGATGTCGGCGATGGCATCCTGCAGCCGCGCTTCGGTGGCGGCGTCGACGGCGGCGGTCGAGTCATCGAGTACCAGCACTGCGCTGTCAGGCAGGATGCTGCGCGCGATCGACATGCGCTGGCGCTGGCCTCCGGACAGCGAAAGGCCGCGTTCGCCCACCAGGGTGTCGTAGCCGGTCGACAGGCTCATGATGTGGTCGTGCAGCTGGGCGACGGCCGCCGAACGTTCGATCTTGGTGCTCTCGGCCCACGGATTACCGTAGGCCACGTTGTGGCTGATGCTGGCGGTAAACAGGAACGCGTCCTGCTGGATGATGCTGACCGCACGGCGCAGGGACGTAAGCGAGATCGTGCGAATGTCCTGTCCGTCGATGGTGATCCGACCGCCGGTCACGTCGTAGTAGCGGCCTACGAGCTGGGCTATGGTGCTCTTGCCGCTTCCCGGCGGGCCAACGATGCCGACGATCTGTCCCGGCCGGGCCTCGAAGCTGACGTCCGACAGGGTGCGGGCGTCCGCCGCGACGGCCGGATAGGAAAAGTCGACGTCTTCGTACCTGAGCACGCCTTTTGAGACCTCAAGGTCCCGCGCCTCGGGCGCATCGGAGATCGAGGGTGCCACGTCGAGCACGCTGAACAGCCGGCCACCGCAGGTCGATGCCCGGGCCACCGAGTTCGACATCCATCCGATCTGGCGAATCGGCATCTGCAGGATCGCCATGAAGGCAAGAAACTGGGTGAGCTGACCCAGCGTCAGCGTTCCCTCGATGGTCTTGACCCCTCCGATCCACAGCACCGCCCCCATGGTGAGGAAGAAGGCGAAGTTCATCTGCGCGGTGTTGCGCACGAACAGCTCGACGCGCCGGTGCGAAATTCGCAGGGCTCTCCTGGAGATCCGGTCGAACCGGGCGAGTTCGTGGGCCTGGGCGGCAAAGGCGCGCACCACCCGGATACCACCGAGGTTTTCCTCCATCGCCCGGGTGAGCACCGACAGCTCGTTCTGCAGCTGCAGCCAGATGTCGCGCAGCCGGATGCGCGAGATCGATGCCGAGACCCCGACGAACGGCACGAAGCCGAACGCGACCAGCGCAAGGACCTGGTCTATCCGGAACAGGATGACGAACCCGCCCCCGATCAAGATGCCGAGCAGGATCACGCGGAGCATGCCGGTCGTCACGAACATGCGGACACCCTCGATGTCGAGTATGCCGCGGGTCATCAGGTCTCCGGTATGGACCTGGTCGTGCCAGGACAGGCTCAGAGTCTGCAGCTTGCGGTAATAGGCGAGCCGTAGATGATGGGCGATGAAGTGGCCGACCACCTCGCCCTGGTAGTTCTGCACCATGGTGAAGATGCCGCGCAGCAGGCTGACCGCGACCAGCAGCATCGCGGTCAGCAGCAACGCGTCCACGGCTTCGGTTCGAACACCGGTTGCCGCCGCACCGGCGAGCAGGCCCTGGGCCTGGTCGACCGCGCGTCCGAGGAACTGCGGCACGAACAGCTGGAAGCCGGCTCCGAGTGCCGTTGCCACCATGGCAAGCGCCATGCGGTACGGGTGGCGGAAGGCGAGTTCCGAAATTCGCCACAGCACCCGTCCGTCAAGCCGCGAGACGTGCGGGAGGGTGTGCGCCGTCGGGTCGGTGTCAACCCGCCCGTTGCTCGAGACCGTGCTGCTCATGATCGGCGCAGAATATAGGTGATGACGCCGTGATCGGAAACCGGCGTTGGCCGCCGGGTCAGCGCCGCGGACCCGGACGGGCACCTCCGTTCGCCTTCAGGCCCCGCAGTACCTTCTCTGGCGTGATCGGCAGTGCGGTAACCCGCACGCCCACGGCGTTGAACACCGCATTGGCGATTGCCGGCATGATCGGGTTCGCACACATCTCGCCCGGACCCTTGCCGCCAAACGGACCATCCGGCGCCGGGCGCTCGAGAATCGCGATATCGTGCCGGGCAATGTCGCCCGGTCCCGGCATCGTGTATTGCGAGAAGTCGACCGGTCCGTGCGACCGGTCCGGGTAGCGCGGCTCGGTGGTTTCGTACAGCGCGTGGCTCAGCCCCATCCACGCTCCGCCGACCAGCTGCTGCTCAACCAGGCGCGGGTTGATGGCGCGTCCGACCTCGTAGGCCGAGTTGACCTGCTCCACTGTGACCTCGCCGGTCTCGTCATCGACCATGACATCCGCCACCAGGGCGGCGTGGGCATAGCAGGAGACCGGCGTCATCTCGCCGGTTTCCGGTTCCACCTCGGAGAGCGGGATGAGGAAGATGCCGCGGCCGGCCACGGTCTTCCCGTGTCTGAACTGTGCCGCCTGGCATGCGTCCCCGGTGGTGATGCTGCGGTCGGGCGCGCCGCGCAAATGAATGTTGCCGCGCCCGTCGGTCTCCAGGTCGTCGGCATTGACCTCGAGTTCCTCGGCAGCCGCTTCCAGCATGATGGCGCGGGCTTCCTTTGCGGCAACGATGACCGCGTTCCCGACCCGGTGGGTGCCACGCGAGGCGAACGAGCCCATGCAGTGGGGACCGGTGTCGCTGTCCGCGGTGTCGACGTACACGTCCTCGACCGGGACCCCCAGGGTCTCGGCGGCGATCTGCCGGGTCACGGACTTCATGCCCTGGCCGAGGTCGATCGACGACAGGGCGATCGCGAACTTGCCATCGGGGCTCGAATGCACCAGCGCCTGGCTGGGGTCTCCGCCCAGGTTCATGCCGATCGGGTAGTTGATGGAGGCGAATCCGCGTCCCCTGTGGATCGTCATGATCAGCGTCTCCTCAGCCCGGCGTTGGTGGCAAACCGGCTGTAGCGAGCCGGTGCCGGCGCGCGCGGCGCGTGCGGCGGCCCTTCGGTACGCGGCGGTGGCTGTTCGGTGCGCGGCGGCTGCGGAACCGTTCCCGGCTGCCAGGCGGGCGCGGCCGCCGGGTGGGCGTAGTTCGCCGCGCTCCCGGATCGGGCGGGAGTCCCGGTGGCGGCGGTGTCCTGTCCGGGTGTCGGCGCGATGGTCCGCCGCTCGCCGCGGCCGGTTCGCCCCGCGCGGCGCTCGCCGATGCGCCCGTCCCGGTCGGTGACCGTCGGCGGGATCGCGGCACGCTCGCCGCCGCCGTCGCGGGTCGATGCCATGGCGCCGAAGGCATCGCCGATCGGCCAGCCGGCCTTCTGCGCGGCGACCTGGGCACACTCGATCAGCGCGCAGTTCTTGGCGATCCGGCGGTGCGGTTTCATGTCGCCGTCCCGATAGGCGTTCAGGATCCGCAGCTCCACCGGGTCCATGCCGATCTCGTGCGCTACCACGTCCATGTGGCTCTCGATCGCGAAGTCCACCCCGGTGATGCCAAAGCCGCGCATTGCGGTCGCCGGGGTCCGGTTGGTGAACACGCACAGGATGTCGGAGGAGACGTTGGGGATGGTGTAGGGACCGGGCAGGTGGCCCGTCGCCTTGATGATGGCGTAGCTCGACAACCGGGTGTAGGCACCGGCATCGAAATAGCCGGTGAACCTGCGCGCCACGATCCGCCCGTCGTTCATCACCCCGTCGGTCAGATACCAGCGTTCGGCGCCGCGCGGAGCGCCGACCTGCATCTCCTCCGCCCTGTCCCATGCGAAGCGGACGGGCCGTCCGGTCAGCATGCAGCCGAGCAGAGCCATCGGCTCGACGATGCTGTCCACCTTGCCCCCGAAGCCGCCCCCGACGGTGCCGCCGACGAAGTGCAGCCGGTTCGAGGGCAGGTCCAGGAGTTTTGATGCGGTCGCGAGAGAGAAGAACAGGGCCTGGGTGCTGGTGTAGCAGACGAAGCGCCCGTTGGTTTCAGGTGCCGCGATGGCGCCGTTGGTCTCGAGCGGCGCCTGTTCGATCGGCGACATCTCGTAGCAGCCCTCGATAACCCGGTCGGCCGAGGCGAGCGCCGACTCGACGTCGCCGAACCGCAGCTTCTGGTGATCGTAGGTGTCGTGGTAGTCGAAGCTGTTGTTGGGGTAGGTGTCATTGACAACCGGAGCCCCCGGCGCGAGCGCCTCCTCGACGTCGAACACGCAGGGCAGTTCCTCCCAGTTCACCCGGACCTCGGCAACCGCGTCGTTGGCGCGGGCCTCGCTGTCGGCGATCACCGCGGCCACGGGCTCGCCGCGATAGGCGACCTTGCGCGTCGACAGTAGCGGTTCGTCGTCGCGCCCGAAGTCCATCA
Organism: Alphaproteobacteria bacterium bin52; assembly: GCA_002238645.1. Lineage (GTDB taxonomy): Bacteria > Pseudomonadota > Alphaproteobacteria > Thalassobaculales > Thalassobaculaceae > Bin52. The sequence goes on from MPMT01000016.1 coordinate 38,973, forward strand.
GGCCGAGCAGGGTGTTGAGATTGTTGGGCACGTCGGCGCCGGTCAGCACCCGGACCACTCCGGGCATGCGTTCGGCCCGCGACGTGTCGATTGACCGGATCCGGGCGTGGTGATGCGGGCTGCGCACACAACGCATGTGCAGCAGTCCCTCGAACAGGTGATCGTCGTAGAACGGCGACCGGCCGGTGACGTGGCCGAGAATGTCCTGGCGCCGGGTCGGCTTGCCGACCTCGACCAGGTCATCGTCGCGTTCGTCGGCAAACAGGTCCTTGCGAAACTCGACCGTCATGACCGGCCTCCTCCACCTTCGCCCGCAACTTCGAGCACCGCGGCAATGATCGGTTCGTAGCCGGTGCACCGGCAGATGTTACCCGAGAGCGCGTGCACGACCTGGTCCCGGTCGGGGTGCGGGGTACTCTCGAGCAGTGCGGTGGCCGCCATCAGCATGCCCGGGGTACAGAACCCGCACTGGGCCGCAAAGTGGGCCATGAAGGCCTCCTGCAGCGGGTGACTGCCGTCGCCCGGCAGACCGCCGGCGGTCGCGACCGAGCGCCCCTCGACCGTCTCGGCAAGGGTCAGGCAGGACAGGCCCGGCACGCCGTCGATCAGCACGGTACAGGCGCCGCAGCCCCCCTGGGCGCACCCTCGCTTCGCGGTGAGATCCCCGACACTGCGACGCAGCACGTCCAGCAGGTTGGCGCCATCCTCGACGAAAACCGCCTTCTCGGCTCCGTTCAGCCGGAACTGCAGGGGCTTCTGCGCCATCTAGTCCTCCCCGTCTTCCAGCAGCAACCGGCGCAGGTGCACCGGTGCAACCTCGGCGCGGTACCAGCCTGACGCCAGTGCGTCATCCGGCGGGTCAAGCCCCCGGGCAGCCGCGGCGAGTGCGCCGGCAATCCCGGTCGCATCCGGCCGGCATCCCTCAAGCGCGCGTTCGGCCTCCGCAGCCCTGAGCGGCCGCGGCGCCATTGCGCTCCAGGCGATGCGCGCACCGGAGATCCGTCCCGAGACCACAGGGATGCTGGCGGCGACGGAGAGAACGGGTGCGCCGGTCGGCCGGACCCGGGTGACCTTGCGGAACCTGAAGGTTCCGGCAGCGGGGCGGGTGAAACTGACCGACCGGACGACCTGGGAGCCGGCCGTGCCGGTGTCCCGGAGCAGGTCGGCGAGCGGGCGGGACGGTCCGCCGGCGCATGCGGCCTCCGCGTCGAGCGCGAGCAGGGCCGCCGCCATGTCGCCGTAGGGGTGCGGAGCAAACAGGTTGCCTCCGACCGTCGCCTGGGCCTGCAGCGCCGGCCCGCCGATGGTGCGAGCCACCGGGTGCAGGAAGGCGAGCGCCGGATCGGCAAGCACCGCGCGCATGGTCACGCCGGCGCCCAGGGTGATCGACGGGCCGGACGACGTGATCCGCTTCAGGTCGGGGTCGGTGGTGCGGACAAGTATGCCCACCTCGTCCGCACCCTCGTTGACCGCGCGCATCAGCAGGGTGCCGCCGCCGAAGTAGCGGGCCGAACGGTCGCGCGCCACGGCCTCGGCGGCCTCGGCAACGGTCGGAACACAGTGGACGGTCACGGTCATGGTACCGGCCTCATGCCCGGGCGCCGGCAAGATGGGAGCGGATTGCGTCGAACCCGGCCTGGTAGATCGCGTCACCCACCAGGGCGGCCAGCGCCGCAGCCTCGCCCGGTCTGGTGTCGAAACGGCCGCGCCAGTGCCAGTAGGTGCGATCCCCGTCGGTCACCGGGAGCAGCCGCACGCGCGAGACATAGTTGAATATCGGGATCGGGGTATCAAGCAAGCAGTAACTGTACGCGGTCTCGATGTCGGACAGTTCCAGCAGCTGTTCGCGCAGCACTGATCCGTCCTCGAGCCGGAACCGGCGCACGCAGCCCACCGTGTCCGCCGGCCTGCCCCGTTCGATCTGGCTTTCGGCGATGGCAGGGTGCCAGCGGTCGTGGCCGTTGAAGTCGCGCAGCACCGTCCACGCCTCGTCGATGGGGTGTTCGAGAATGGTGCTGCGTTCGACCGTAACCATGATCGGTCATCCTGCGCCGAAATGCCGCTTCAGTGCGTCGAATCCGGTCTGGAACACGTCGCGGGAAATCCCGTTGACCAGATCCTCCTCGACCTCCGGCTCGCAGGCGAACTCCGCCGACCATTCGACGAAACAGCGATCGCCGTCGCTCACCGGGGTGAGCCTGAGCGTGGCCACGTAGTCGGCAAGCGGCATGGGGGAGTCGAGGATCGAGTAGGTGCACACCAGGTCGTAGTCGCTCAGGGCGAGCAGCTGTTCACGGATCTGGTCGCCGTTCTGCAGCCGGAAGTTGCGGATGCACCCCACCCGGTCCGCCGGTTCACCCTCCTCGATGTGGCTCTCCGCAATCCTCGGGTGCCAGCGCGGCAGGCCGTTGAAGTCGCGGACACGCTCCCATACCCGTTGCGCCGGCGCATCGACCACGCTGGAGACGTAGACCCGGGCCATGGTCACGATCCCCGCCGGTCGCCGTCGTCACCCGTCGCCGGGTTGGTGCCGCCACCGTCGGGTGCCTCGCCTGCGTTCTCTCTGCGCCCGGTCTCGCGCGCGATCCGCTGCATGTCCGCTGCCTCCCTGATCAACCCCGGCTGGCGCGAGAGGTTGGAGCCGTCGATGCCGATATCGCTGAGCAGGCTGTCGACGAGGGGCGCCTGGACCCGGTAGCGCAGGGCCGAGTTGATGACTTCGTCGGTGGCGTTGCCTCGACCTCCGCCCTGGTCGGTGCCAAGACCGTCGAGCTGCATGATGCGGATGTCCTGGATCTTCTCCAGCGGCTTGACCGAGGCCGAGATGATCCCCTCGACATGTTCGAGCAGCTTGCGCCGGAACAGGTTGAGACGGGCGTCGTCGCTCAGCACGTTCTCGGCCTCGTTGAGCAGCCTGCTTGCTTCGGCCTCGACCTCCGCGCGCACACGCTCGGCCTCGGCCGCGATAAGCCGCTCGTCCGCCGCCTTGCGCGCGATGGCGAGGTCGACCTCGCGCCGGCGTCGCGCCTGCTCGATCTCCCTGGCGGTGACGACCTGTTCCGCCGCTTCGGCCGCCCGGGCGCGGGCGTTCTCGGCCTCGATCGCGGCTTCGGACTCGGCAAGCGATTCCCTGTAGAGCGCAACGGCCCGCTCGATCTCCGCCAGCCGCACCGCCTGGTCGCGCCGGATCTCCAGAGCCCGGCGGTCCCGGTCCTGGCCGATTCGGGCCTCGTCGAGACCGCGTTCGGCCGCAATCCGGGCGCGCTCGACCTCCTCGCGCGATGCGATCTCGGCCTCGCGCAACGCCTGCAGTCGCGAGACCTCGAGCTGCTCGACTGCCCGCTGGCGTTCCAGTCTCGCCTCCTCGATCGCCCGTTCCCGGGCGACATCTCTTGTTTCCACTGCCCGGCGGGCCTCGATCTCCTGTTCACGCAGGGTGCGCTCGAAGGCAACCCGTTCGGTCTCGACCTGCTGCTGCTGGACGATACGCGCGGTTTCGGTTGCCTGCCGGGCGGCGATCTCGGCGGTGGCGACGACAAGGGTGCGGCCGACATCGCGTTCCCTGGTCCGCTCCTCGTTCTCGATCCGCTCGAGTTCGAGATGGGCCTCGCGTGCAATCCGCGCTGTCTCCACCGCCCGTTCGGCCGCGACCGCGGCCTCCTCGATCGCCCGGTTGCGGGCAATCTCGCGGACCTGGATTTCCTCGTCGCTCGAGATCCGGTCGCCGGTGACGGTTCGCTCCTGGCGGATACGCGCCAGTTCCGTTTGCTCGGCGGCCGCGATCTCGGCGGCGTCAACCTGCTTGCGCCGTGCGATTTCCCGCTCCTGCACCTCCTGCTCGTTGCTGATCCGTGCCTCGTTGACCTCGCGCTCCTGCTGAATCCGCGCGCGCTCGGTCGCCTCGCGCGCGGCAATCTCCACCTCCTCGATGGCGCGGCGGCGCGTGATCTCGCGGGCCTCGATTTCCTGTTCGTTGGTGATGCGGACCTCGTTTACCAGTCGTTCCTGCTCGATGCGCGCCCGTTCCGTCTTCTCGCGCGCGGCGATCTCCGCCTCCTCGATCAGGCGCTGGCGCTCGATCTCGCGCTGGCGCACCTCGCGCTCGGATTCGATTCTCGTTTCCGCGACGACCTGTTCGTTGGCGATGCGTTGCTTCTCGACCTGCTCGCGGGCGAGGATCTGGGCCTGCTCCGCCTCGGTCTCGCGCTCGGCGCGCTCGCGCACCAGTTCCGTGCGCTGCTGGGCGCGCCGGAACTCGATGTCGCGTTCCTGGCGCAGCCGCGCCTCCTCGCTCTCGCGTTCGATGTCGAGGGTTTCCTTCTCGGCCTCCAGGTTCCGGGCCCGGATCCTGATGGTGGCGTCCTGCTCGATGTCGTTGCGCTGCTTGCGATTGGCCTCGATGTCCTCGATGAGCCGGGTGAGGCCCTCGGCGTCGAACCGGTTGGACGGGTTGAAGTACTCGAGCCCGGTCTGGTCGAGATCGCGAATTGCGACGGATTCGAGCTCGAGCCCGTTGAGATCGAGCCCCTGCTGCGCCAGCTCCTGCACCCGGCGCACGTACTGGGCGCGCTGCTCGTGCATCTCCTCCATCGACATCTCGGCGGCAACCGCCCTGAGTGCGGAGATGAACTTGCCCGAGAGCAGGTCGTGCAGCCGTTCCTGTTCCATGCTGCGGTGGCCCAGCGTCGAGGCGGCGAGCGACACCCCCTCGCGGCTCGCCTTCGCCCGTACGTAGAATTCCGCCTCCACGTCCACCCGCATGCGATCGCGCGTGATCAGCGCGGTGTCGCGCTCGCGGACCACCTCGAGCTGCAGGGTGTTCATGTTGACCAGGGTGATGTCGTGGATGATCGGCCATACGAAGGCGCCGCCGTCGATCACCACCTTTTCGCCGAGGAAGCCGGTGCGCACGAAGGCGACTTCCTTGGTCGAGCGACGGTACAGCCAGTACATCACCCAGTAGGTGATGGCGATGACGACGACCGCCAGGATGAACCAGAGAATGATCTGGCCGATGAGATGCCCGGTCATTGCGTGTCTCCCCGCCCGATGCACATGAATGCCCGGGTCTGCTCGGTCAGTGCCTGTTCCACCGGCAGGCGTTCCATCGATGACGCACCGTAGAAACCGTGGCAGTGAGTGGTGTTTCGCATCATGTAGTCGGCGTCCTCCGGCGTTGCGATCGGACCGCCGTGAACCAGCACCAGGATGTCGGGCCTGACCGCGAGCGCCGCCTCGGCCCAGCTGTCAACCAGGACCGGGCAGTCGGAGCGGTCGAGCGCCGTGCGTGCGCCGATGTCACCGCCGGTGGTCAGTCCGAGATGGCAGACGATGATGTCGGCGCCGGCCTCGGCCATCGCCCGCGCGTCGTCGCGCGAGAACACGTAGGGCGTGGTCAGCAGGTCCTTCGCGGCGGCGCGCGCGATCATGTTGACCTCGAGGTCGTAGGACATCCCTGTTTCTTCGAGATTGGCCCGGAACGTCCCGTCGATCAGCCCCACCGTCGGGAAGTTCTGCACTCCCGCGAAGCCGGTCTGCTTCAGCCGGTCGAGCCACGGGTCCATCAGCCGGAACGGGTCGGTGCCGTTGACACCCGCAAGCACAGGGGTGCGGCGAACCACCGGAAGCACTTCGGATGCCATCTCGAGCACGATCGCGTTCGCGTCTCCGTAAGCCAGCATGCCGGCGAGCGACCCGCGCCCTGCCATGCGGTAGCGGCCCGAATTGTAGATCACGATGAGATCGATTCCGCCGGCTTCCTGACAGCGCGCCGAAAGACCGGTCCCGGCACCGCCGCCGACGATCGCTTCCCCGCGCGCCGTCTTGGCACGCAGACCGGCCATGATCACGTCCCGCCCGGTCACGGTCGTCCGCCCAGGCGAACCGGACGCTCCGGGCCGCGAAGGGCACGAAAGCCGGTCACCACCTCGTCGCAGAATTCGCGGTCATTGATGTGCCACGGCACCCTCAGCAGCTGCCGGGCCGCCGTCTGGTGGACGGTCTGTTCCAGCGCGTCGAACAGTGCCGCGGTGGCGTCCGGGTCGTGGAACGGGCGGTCCGGCGCATCGAGGTCCGACACGCCGCCCTCGGGCAGGTAGAACCGGACCGGTCCTTCCATGCGGTTGAGCCGCTCGCCGATCCAGCGTCCCGTGCGCCGGTTTTCCTCCGGGCTGGTCCGCATCAGCGTCACCTGGGGATTGTGCCGGTGAAACCTGCGGTCCCGGTACTGTTCGGGAACCGTTTCCGGCGGGCCGAAGTTCACCATGTCGAGGGCGCCGCAGGAACCGATGTACGGGATCCGGGCGCGGATGACGGCGCCGAACCGATCCTCGGTTGCCGGGAACACGCCACCCATCAGCATGTCGCAGATCTCGGTGGTGGTGATGTCGACGACCCTGCCGATCTGGCCGCTTTCGACCAGTCGCTCCATCGCCTGGCCGCCGGTCCCGGTGGCATGGAAGACCAGGCATTCGATTTCGGGGCCGAGCTGTTGCGCGATCTGCGTGACACAGGTGGTGGTGACACCGAACATGGTGAGACCGACCGTGCCGGCCCGGTCCGGTTCAAGCGCCCGCCGCTTGCGGCCAGCGACCATTCCGGCGAGCGCGTGTGCGGCGTTGCCAAGGATCTGGCGCGTGATCGAGTTCAGTCCCTGGATATCGGCCACCGCCGGCAGCAGCTGCAGGTCCGACGCGCCGATGTACCCGGCGACGTCACCGGCCGCGACGGTCGAGACAATCATCTTGGGCACGCCGACCGGCAGGCTGCGGAACGCCGGCGCCGCCAGCGCGGTTCCGCCGGAACCTCCGGCCGATATCGCACCGGCAATGCCCCGCTGTTGTCCGAACCAGCGTTCGAAGGCCCGGGTCATTGCCGCGACCGAGGTGCCGCGGTCCCTGGTGAAGACGGCGGCGGCGCCACGCGGGTGCAGTGCCGCGACCTGGTGCGGCGGGACGTCGGCGCCCGATGGCCTGCCGGAGGTGGACAGGTCGACCAGTCGGGTCTCCAGCCCGTGCGAGACCAGGATGTCACGCATGAAGCGAAGCTCCGGCCCCTTGGTGTCGCAGGTGCCGGCGACAATGACGAAGCGCTCCTCACCGGGACTCGTGCGGGACGGTGGCGGCACCTGCAACGCGGCCTGCCGGTCGGGCAGCCCGGCGGTCTCGAACCTGGCCGCGGTTTCGATCACGCCAACCGGTACCGGGGCGGACCAGCGGGTCGGAGGACGCGGGTTCGAAACGTAGATCCGTCGCGGACCCGCATGGACCGGTTCCGGCGTCGCCGCTTCCTCCGGCTCGGGTTCCCCGGCCTGGCGGCCGACCCCGAGCAGGGCGTGCTGCAGGTCCCGGTCGCCGGCGAGCCGGTGTGCGTCCATCACCCGGGTGATCCTGCCGTTGACCATGATCGCGACCCGGTCGGAGACCTGGGTCGCGACCCCGATATTCTGCTCGATCACCAGGGCATTGACGCCTTCCTCGGCAACCAGCCGGATCAACATCTCGGTCACCTGCGCGACGATGACCGGCGCCAGTCCCTCGGTCGGCTCGTCCATCACCAGCAGGCGCGGATTGAGCAACAGGGCGCGCGAAATCGCGAGCATCTGCTGCTCGCCGCCCGACAGCTGGCCGCCGCCGTGCCGGCGGCGCTCGGCGAGCCGCGGAAAGGTGGTGTAGATGCGTTCGATCGACCATGGACCGCCGTCCCGGCCCGCGGTCATGCGCAGGTGTTCGTCGACACTGAGTGACGGCCACAGCCGCCGGCCCTGCGGCACGTAGCCGATCCCGAGACGTGAAATCGCCGCCGGCGACATGCCGGCAATCGACTGGCCCAGTGCCGTGATCTCGCCGCCGGTTACCGGCAGCAGCCCCATGATGGCATTGCACAGCGTGGACTTGCCCATGCCATTGCGCCCCACCACCGACAGGGCGCCGCGTTCGAGTGTGAGTTCCACACCCTGCAGGGCGAGCGAGGCGCCGTAGCGGACGTCAAGTGCGCGTACCTCGAGGACAGGACCTGATGGGGGCGGCGGACCCGGCCGCGGCGCAGGTCGCGCCGCCGGGGGCCGGGTGCGTCCCCTGACCGGACTTCTACCCATGGTCCGGCCCCGTGCCGAGGTAGATTTCCTGCACCATCGGATCGGATTCGATCTCGTCCGGGCTCCCTTCCCTGAATATCCGGCCATTATGCATCAGCGTCACCCGGTCGGATACCTGCAGGGCAACGTCCATGTCGTGCTCGATGACGATGTAGCCGATGTGATCGGGCAGGGTGCGCAGGATGGCGATCAGGTCCCGGCGCTCGGTCGGTGACAGTCCCGCGGCCGGTTCATCGAACAGGATCAGGCGCGGCGCGCCGGCGAGCGCGAGCGCGATCTCCAGCTGCCGCTGCTGACCATGCGACAGTTGCGAGACCGGGCTCTGTTCGACGTCGTCAAGGTGAACGGCATGAGCGAGGTCGAATGCCGCCTGCATCACCGCGTCGTCGCGACGCGGCCGGACCATGGAGTACCGCGCCCGGGCGACGCCGCGACAGGCGAGATAGATGTTGTCGATGACCGAGAGCCCGCCGAACAGCAGCGAGATCTGGTAGGTCCGGCGCAGACCGCGCCGGATGCGCTCGTGCGGTGGAAAGTCAGTGATGTCCTCGCCGAACAGGCGGATGGTGCCCGAGGTGGGCGGGTAGTCGCCGGTGATGCAGTTGAACAGCGTGGTCTTGCCGGCACCGTTCGAGCCCAGCACGGCGCGGCGCTCTCCGGCGCCGACCGTAAGCGTGACATCCTCGATCGCGGACAGGGCGCCGAAGTACCGGCTCACTCCGTGCAGCTCCAGGGCGCTGGCGTTTCCGGTGGCGGACAGGCGCTGTGCGATCGCTCCCCTCATGCCGGTCCTCCCGGCTGGCCACGGATCGCCCGGTAGAGTGGACTGCGCTGCCGCTCCCGGGCGGTAATCCGTTCGCGGGTGCGGTCCCACAGGCCCAGCACGCCGTCGGGCGACCAGAACACGATGACCAGGAACCCGGCGCCGATCAGCAGCTGGAACCGTTCACCCGACAGCCCGAGCGAGACCAGGAAGTCGAGTGCAAAGGTACGCAGCAGAACGTAGATGATGGCGCCGATGAAGGGGCCGATCGGCCGACCCAGTCCGCCGACCACGGCAATGATCAGGATGTCGATGACCGGACCGATCCCGGCAGTGCCCGGAGAGACCTGGGCGTTGAGCCACACCAGCAGCACACCGGCAACGGCGGCGATCGCGCTCGCAAAGGCATAGGCGGCGATGCGGTGCAAGAAGACGTTGAAACCGAGCGCTTCCATGCGCCGGGGATTGTCGCGGATGCCCTGGAGTGCCAGTCCGAACGGTGCGCGCGAGATGTACAGGACCAGGAAGTATGCGAGCGCCGCGAAGAAGAGGGCGAGGTAGTAGAACGGAACCGGCTGACGCCAGTCGACGCCGAAAAGCGGTGGCGGAAGCACGCCGTTGAATCCGCTGAACCCGTTGAAGACCACGTAGTTCTGACGGGTGAAGTAGAAGAAGGCCGAGGCGATCGCGAGCGTGATCATGATGGTGTAGATGCCGTGGGTGCGCACGGCGAGGGCGCCGGCAAGCGTGCCGAACAGCGTGGCGATGGCGATTGCCAGCGGTACCGTGATCCACCATGGCCAGCCCAGCGAGATCTGGGTGATCGCGCTGTCGCCGAAGATTGCCACCATGTAGGCCGCACACCCGGCCACCGACATCTGTACCAGGCTCACCATGCCGCCGTAGCCGGCCAGGAACATCAGGCTGAGCGCGATCATGCCGAGGATGAGCGCCCAGCCGAAGATCTGGAACAGGACGAAGTCGCCCGCGAAAGCCGGCATCAGCAGCAGGATCAGGCCCAGGAGCCAGGCGGCGGCGGTGCGTGGTCCCCCCGGTTGCATTGTGCTCACCGCCTAGGTCCTCCGCCCCATCAGTCCCTGCGGACGGAAGGCCAGCACCAGCACCATGATCAGGAAGGTCAGCACCACGGCGTAGGTCGGCATGTAGACCGAGCCGAACTGTTCCGCGAGCCCGATCAGCAGTGCTCCCAGCGCCGCGCCGACGATGGAACCCATGCCACCCACGATGACAACCACGAGCGAGGCGAGCAGAAAGCGGATGTCCTCGCCCGGGGCCAGGGACTGGAATGTGCCGCCGACCACGCCGGCGAGACCCGCGAGGCCGGCGCCGAACGCAAACACCAGCACGAACACCCGCTGCACGCCGATCCCCGAGGCGGCAAGCATCTCCCGGTCGTCGACGCCGGCCCGGATCAGCATGCCGATCCGGGTCCGGTTCAGCGCCATCCACATGGCGAGCCCGATTGCCACCGATGCGAGGAAGATCACGATGCGGACCAGCGGATACTTGAGATAGACCACCGCACCGCTGCTCTTGATGGCCGAAATCACTGGCAGGACCATCGGGCCCTGCAACCATTCCGGGATCGAGATCTGGTAGAAGTCCCCGCCCCAGATCCAGAGCATGAGATCGGCCACAACGATCGAGATGCCGATGGTGACCAGGGTCTGGCGCAGGTCCTGGCCCTCGATGCGGCGGAACACCAGCGTCTGCAGGACGACGCCGATGGCCGCAACCAGCAGGAAGGCGACGATGAAGCTGAGCAGCCACCATCCCGTGGCCTCGGCAATCTCGAATCCGATGTAGCCGCCGAACAGGTACAGGGATCCGTGCGCCAGGTTGACGTTCTTCATCAGGCCGAAGATCAGGGTAAAGCCGCTGGCGACCAGAAAGTACAAGCCACCGAGGGTGATGCCGTTCAGCAGGGCGTTCAGGAAGATCTTCTTGCGCCCCAGCACGGCGACAACACCGGGCGGCCAGTGCGCGAAAACCGCAACCAGCAGCAGGGCGAGCGCGATGGCGATCACGGCCGACCACGCCGGGTGTGCACGGACAAACGCTGACATCACGGTGCGGACCCGGCCTCGTGGACCCGGCCGTGCCCTGGTCCGGCCTCCATATTGTTCCCTCCTGCGCGCGGGCTCGCACCGGAGCGATCATGGCGAAGAACAGGTCCGAGATCAAAGGGACTCTCTTATCGAACAATACCCGCATCACGCCGCCAGCATCCGATCGTTTTCGCGTCTCCCGGGCCGGGCACCCCCGCCGCCTCCACGCGCAGCAGCCCCGGTCCCCGAGGCCAGGATGTTCGCCGCTGCATTCAGGTCGGCGTGATCGGCGTGACCGCAGCCCACGCGGTGAAACCGGTCCCGTGTCCTGCGCGATCGGGCGTCAACCTGCCCGCACGCTGCACAGGTCTGGCTGGTGTGCCGGGGATCTCGTGGCGGCAGCTGGTCAGGTTCCTGAACTGGTCCTTCCAGGTGAGAATTTCTCCCGTCTTTCGCCAGCAGTCGACCCGTTCCTGCAGTGCGGCATTGCATAGCTGGCGCTGTTCCTCGAGCACCCGCTCCAGCCCCCGCCATGCCGACGTCTTGCGTGGCTGAAGCCGGTATGTGACCTGGCGGTGGGATGTTTGCACTGTTGCATACAAATCCCGGAACCAACGCCCGCACCCGGTGATCCGCGCTCAGCGTATGCTGGAGGGGTGCCGGTGGCCGGGATATGGTGTTCGCGGCAATCGTAGGGAAAAAGGACGGGGTGATGACGGGGTCGACTGTGATCGCGAGCATGCGCTACCGGGATGCGCCCGGCGTCATTGCTTGGCTGTGCGATGTACTCGGGTTCGAACGCCACCTGGTCGTCGAGGCCGATGACGGCAGCATCACCCACGCCCAGCTCACCCACGGGACCGGCATGATCATGCTCGGCTCCGAGCAGGGCGACGGTCCGGCGGTGTCGGCAACAGGCACCTACATCGTGGTCAGCGATGTCGACGCTGCCCACGAGCGGGCCCGGGCGCGTGGCGGCGAGATCGTCATGGAGCCGGAGGAACAGCACTACGGCGGTTCGCTGTTCTGTGTCCGCGACCCGGAGGGACGGGACTGGTATGTCGGCAGCTACGATCCGTGGGCCGGGGATCACTGAGCGCGCTTACTGGGACCCGTCAAACAGTCGGCGTACCGGGGCGAAACTGCGACGGTGCTCGCCCGTGGGACCGAGACGCTCGAGTGCGGCCCGGTGTTCCGCCGTCCCGTAGCCGGCGTTCCGCTCCCAGCCGTAGCCGGGGTGGATGCCGGCGAGGATCGCCATGTGATCGTCCCGCGCGACCTTGGCCACGATCGACGCCGCGGCAATCGTGATCGACCGGCCGTCGCCGCCAACCACTGCCCGTGCCGGACAGTCCAGAGGCGGGCAGCGCGGTCCGTCGACAAGCGCCATGTCGGGCACACGCCCCGCACGGACCGAAAGCGCCGCGACGGCGCGTTGCATGGCGAGCATGGTTGCCTCAAGCACGTTGAGCCGGTCGATCTCCTCGCGGTCGGCCCGGCCTTCGCCGGCAAGTGCCACCGCGGCGAGCCGGGCCGCAATGGCGCGGCGTTCGTCGGCTCGCAGCAGCTTCGAGTCCCGGATCCGGCCGGCGAGATCCGGTTCGAGACGGTTGCGGTCGAGCAGGATCGCGACTGCGACCACGGGACCCGCCAACGCGCCACGACCGACCTCATCGACTCCGGCTATGACAGGAAGCCCGAGACAGTCCTCGATCATGAAGTCTGGACGCGGCACCGGCACGTTCAGTTCTCAAGGCGGAGACACAGCTGCTCCCCGTCCCGTCCCGGCCGGCGAAAGAGCGTGGTGTCGAGATCGCGTCCCCTGGTCTCCCGCTCCAGTCCGAGGCGGCGGCGCGCGAGGGTGAAGCGGCGCGCAATCAGTTCGGCAAGCGCGCCGGTCCCGGTCTGCCGTTCGCCCCAGTTCGAGCGATAGAGCGCACCGCGACGGGTCTGGCGGATCGCCGAAAGCACCCGGTCGGCACGGTCCGGGTAGTGTTGCCGGAGCCATTCGTCGAACAGGCCCGCAACCTCACCGGTCAGGCGGATGAGCACGTAGCCCGCACCGTGCGCTCCGGCTTCCGCCGCGCGTTTCAGGATGATCTCGATTTCGTGGTCATTGATCGAGGGGATGACAGGGGCGACCAGGACATGAACCGGAATTCCCGAGTCGGCGAGGCCGCTGACCGCCTCGAGCCTGCGGTGCGGTGCGGGTGCGCGCGGTTCCATGCGCCGGCACAGGTCCCGGTCCAGTGTCGTGACGCTGATCGCGACCGAACAGAGGGACCGCTCGGCCATCTTCTCCAGGATGTCGCGGTCGCGCAACACGAGGTCCGACTTGGTGACGATGGTGACCGGATGACTGCACTCGGCCAGGGTCTCGAGGATCGACCGGGTGACCCGCATGGTCCGCTCGACCGGCTGGTAGGGATCCGTGTTGGTTCCGAGCGCGATGGGGGCGACAGTGTAGCGGGGTGCAGCGAGCTCCTTGCGCAGCAGGGCGGCTGCGTCGGGCTTGGCGAACAGCCTGGTCTCGAAGTCGAGGCCCGGCGACAGGCCCAGCCATGCATGGGTCGGCCTGGCGAAGCAGTAGACGCATCCGTGTTCGCAGCCCCGGTAGGGGTTGATCGACCGGTCGAAACCGATGTCGGGCGAGTTGTTGCGGGCAATCACCGTGCGGCTGCTGTCCAGCGTGACCGTGGTTTGCGGCCGCGGCCCCGGTTCCTCATCGCGCCAGTCGTCGTACGTCCTGACTCTCTGCTCGGTCTCGAACCGGCCGCTGCGGTTGCTGATCGCGCCGCGTCCCTTGTGTGCCGTGTCCGGGCGCTCGGCAAGACCGGTGTGATCGGTTCGACGCATCATGCCCAACCGTGGCATGGTGTCAGGATCAAATCAAGAACAAATACTGGATCATCTCCTTTCCCTGTCAGTCATTCCGTGCCCGGACGCTGCGTTGCCGGCACCCGCACCAGCAGGATCAGCAGCAGTCCCGCCAGCCAGAAGAGCAGGATGGTCGCCATGCCGGCGCGCTGGCTTTCGAACAGCAACGTCGCCCAGCCGAACAGCATGGGTCCGAGAAAGCTGGTTGCCTTGCCCGAAAACGCGTACAGGCCGAACATCTCGGTACGCATGTCGGCCGGTGCAATCCTGGTCATCAGCGTGCGGCTTGACGCCTGGATCGGGCCGATGAATACGCACAGGCCGAGTCCGAAAATCCAGAACCACAGCGCGGTCTGTGCCAGCAGGGTCGCGATGCCGAAGGCGAGCAGTCCCGCCAGGCTGATCACGATCACGGCCCGCGAGCCCAGCCGGTCGTCGAACCACGCGAATGCGAAGGCTCCGAGCCCGGCAGTGACGTTCATCGCGATGCCGAACTGGATGATCTCGGCAAAGCTCATGCCGAAGGTTCCGGCAGCATACAGGCCGCCGAACTGGAACAGGGTCGCAAGCCCGTCGGCATAGAGCATCCTCGCCAGCAGGAACACGGCGGTGTCCCGGTGCTGACGCAGGTTGCGAAGTGTCGTGTAAAGCGACACGAGACCGGAACGGATCGCATCGCCGACCCGCTTCGCCTCGCCCGGCGGATCCGGAACCCACAGGTAGTACGGCCAGCCGAACAGGATCCACCAGGCAACGACCACCAGTGCCGTTACCCGGATATGTTCCGCGGCGTCGGTATCGAGTCCGAACGGGGGGGTGTCCGCCTGTACGAAGACCAGCAGGCACAGGACCAGACACAGGATTGCGGCGATGTATCCGCATCCCCAGCCCCAGCCGCTGATGCGTCCGACACGGTCCGGCGGGGCGACGGTTCCGAGGCTCGAATTGTAGAATACGGTGACCAGTTCGAAACACAGTGTCGCGATGGCAACTGCCACCATGGCGAGCGGGATCGACGATTCCTCGGGCGTGACCAGCCAGAGTGCGGCGGTTGCGGCCAGGCAGACGGCGGTCAACGACCCGTTCCAGACCCTGAACCGTCCGCCTTGATCGGCAATCGCGCCCACGATCGGACCGAGCAGGGCGACCAGGAGTCCTGCGGCCGTGATCGCCTGACTCCACAGGAACGATCCGAGGATCTCGTCGCCCACCACCGCCTGGGAGAAGTAGGCCGCGAACACGAAGGTCACGATGATGGTTGGATGAGGCGAATTGGCCCAGTCGAAGAGGCACCAGGAGACGATGGTCCGCAGGTTACCCCGTTGTGCCCGGTCCATCATGGCGATGTGGCTTCGGTCAGGGCCCTGAAGTGGCTGCTGGCAACTGACAGGACGGCGAGATCGATGTTGGGCATGGCCGCGAGGTCGTCGAGAAGACGCTGCGTGCGCTCGACTGCTCCCGGCAGGCGTGACAGCCACGCCTCGATCGAGGTCTCTTCTCCCGCGGCCAGGATGCCGCGGGTGATCGCGTACTGGTGTGCGGTGATATCCTGCGTGATGTTTTCCGCGGCACGGGTGTCCCACTGGCTTGAAACCGGCAGGGACCGGGCGGCCGTGCACAACCGGTCGATGCCGAAATGATCGCCGACCGCGAAATACGTCCGCGCGACCGTACCGACCGGTATACCCGTCTCCGCGGCAAGCGCGACCACGTCGCAGCCCCGGGCAAGGGGAACTGCGGCCGCGACGTCGCGCGCAAGCTCACGCGGTACCCCCGCGGCCTCCCACTCGTCACTGCGCGCAGCGATCTGCCGGCGAACGAAATCGCCGCTCACCTCGTCCAGCACGTCTCGCAGCTGCCTGATGCCGGCGGCGTGGTCGGCAACGCCCGAAGCGAGGTCAAGTGGTCGCGCCCGCTTGTCCAGCATCCAGGCAATCCCGTCATCGATCAGCTGGCGCAGCGCCAGCAACATTGCGGTCTGGACGGCTGCCGGTACCTGGCTGTCGAGTGCCTCGACGGCGCGCCACAGCCCACGGACATCGAACACGTCGCGCGTGATGATGTAGGCCCGGGTGATCTCGTCCGCCCCGTCCCCGGTTCGCTCGCGCACCGTGTTCACGAAGGTCGGGCCGACCCGGTTGATCATGCTGTTCGCGAGGTAGGTGGCGATGATCTCCCGGCGCAGCCGGTGCCGCCCCGGGGCGTCGGGAAACCGCTCGCCGACCACCGTGGGAAAGTAGGCGACGAGGTCGTCTTCCAGGGTCGGATCGTCGGGCAGGTCGGAGTCGAGCAGTTCGTCGTACAGTTCCATCTTGGCGTAGGCCATCAGAACCGCGATCTCAGGCCGGGTCAGCCCTGCGCCGGCGGCCGCGCGTTCGGCCAGCGCTTCCTCGTCGGGCAGGAACTCGATCCTGCGGTTGAGTTCCAGGTGGCCGCGCTCCAACCTGCGCATCAGCTGGACCTGCGCATCCAGCACTGCGGCGCCCTCGGCCTCGGCCATGGACAGCGCCTGCGACTGGTCGTAGTTGTCCTTGAGTACAAGGGCCGCGACATCGTCGGTCATCTCGGCAAGCAGCGTGTCCCGATCCTCGCGTGACAGCCCTCCCGCTTCCATCGCGGTGCGGAGCAGGATCTTGATGTTGACCTCGCGATCCGAACAGGCGACGCCGCCGGAATTGTCGATCGCGTCGGTGTTGATGCGTCCGCCGGACTGTGCGTACTCGATCCGTCCAAGCTGGGTTACGCCGAGGTTGGCACCTTCGCCGAGGACCCGTGCGCGCACCTCTTCCCCATCGACGCGCAACTCGTCGTTGGCGCGGTCGCCGACCGCCTCGTGGGATTCCGAACGCCCCTTCACGTAGGTCCCGATGCCCCCGAACCACAACAGGTCCACATCGGCCTTCAGCATTGCCCTGATCAGTTCCGATGGCGTGACGGTGTCGGCCTCGATGTCGAACAGCGCGCGCATCTCCCGCGTAGTGGTGATCGACTTGGCCGACCGATCGAACACGCCGCCGCCCGGCGAGACAAGGGCGCTGTCATAGTCGCTCCATGATGATCGCGGCAGATCGAACAGGCGCCTGCGCTCGTGCCATGCGGCTTCCGGTTCGGGATCGGGATCGATGAAGATGTGCAGGTGGTTGAACGCGCCGAGCAACCGGGTGTGGCGGGACAGCAGCATGCCGTTGCCGAACACGTCGCCACTCATGTCACCGCAGCCGACAGCTGTGAAGGCGGTGGTCTGGATGTCGGTTCCGACTTCCCGGAAATGTCTCTTGACCGACTCCCAGGCTCCCCGCGCCGTGATCCCCATGCCCTTGTGGTCGTAGCCGGCGGAACCGCCGGACGCAAAGGCGTCATCGAGCCAGAAGTCGTAGCCCTGCGCCACGGCGTTGGCGATGTCGGAGAAGGTGGCGGTTCCCTTGTCCGCAGCCACCACGAGGTAGGGATCGTCGCCGTCACGGCGCACCACGTCCGAGGGCGCGATCACCTCGGTGCCGCGGAAGTTGTCCGTGATATCCAGCATGCTCCGCATCATTATCCGGTAGCAGCGCACGCCTTCGGCCAGGAACGCTTCACGACCGCCGCCGGCCGGCGGCTGTTTCACCACGAAACCGCCCTTCGACCCCACCGGCACGATGACGGTATTCTTCGTCATTTGCGCCTTCATCAGCCCGAGCACCTCGGTGCGGAAGTCCTCGCGCCGGTCCGACCACCGGATGCCGCCGCGGGCGACCTCGCCGCCACGCAGGTGAACGGCTTCCAGCTGCGGAGAACAGATCCAGATCTCGACCATGGGCCGGGGGTCGGGCAGAGTGGAGATCCGGCGGCTGTCGAGCTTGAAACTGACCGCGCCCGGCGCGTCCTCGATTGCCGGGCGGAAGTACCCGGTCCGCAGCGTGTTCTGGACCAGGTCGAGGAACAGCCGCAGGATGCGGTCCTCGTCCAGGTTCTCGACCGCATTCAGTGTCTCTTCGATGCCGGTGACGAGCCCGGCGCATTCCTCGTCGCGGTCCCGGTCGAGTCGCGGGTCGAAGCGGCGCAGGAACAGGTCGATCAGCAGGCGGGCCGCCTGCGGGTTGTCTGCCAGGGTGTCCATCATGTAGGCGTGCGAGAACGCGGCGCCGATCTGGCGCAGGTAACGGGCGTAGGCCCGGATCACCGAGACCTCCCGCCAGTCGAACCCGGCGGCCAGGATCAGGCGGTTGAACCCGTCGTTCTCCAGCGTCCCGTCCATGACCCGGGCCAGCCCCTCGCGGAACCGGGCATCGCTCGCGCCAAGGTCCTGCACGCCGCCGTCGCTCCGTTCCATCCGGAAGTCGTGCAGCCAGGCCAGGGCGCCGGTTTCCTGGTTGGCGATCCGGTGCGGGGTCTCGGCAAGCACTCTCAGCCCCATGTTCTCGAGGATCGGCAGGATGTCGGACAGCGGGAGCGGCGAGCGGGCGCGTACCAGGATCAGGTGGAAGATCGAGGAGTGGGCGCCCGAGGGACGATACAGCCGTGTCTGCGGAACCCCGGTTTGCTCGACCCGGTCGGCGAGCTGCATATCCAGCAGTGCTGCCTCGGTGCTCGCGGTTTCCTGGTAGGACAGCGGGAAACCGGTGGCGTAGCGCTCGAGCAGGTACAGCGTTTTCTCTTCACCGAGGTCGCGCAGCCCGGTCTCGCGCAGCTGGTCCGACCAGGAACGGCAAAGCGCCTGCACCCGGTCCTCGAGGCGGCGGTGATCGACGGCGGGGACCCGCCCGGGCGTGGTCTTCACGATGACGTGCAGCCTCGCGTGCGGCGAGTCGGTCATCTGGGTGTAGTAGGCCGCGACGGTACCGCCGAAACTGCCCGCGAGCAGGGTGCTGGTACGCTCGCGCAGCCGGGTGTCGTAGCGGTCGCGCGGTATCAGGACGATACAGGAGACGAAGCGTTCCAGCGCGTCGACCCTGGTGAACACCGCGGTGTCGCGCAGGCCCTGGATGTTGAGCATGCCGGTTGCGGTCGCAAACAGCTCGTCGGTGGTGCACTGGAACAGTTCGTCGCGCGGAAAGGTTTCGAGGATGTTGACCAGGGCCTTGAAATTGTGGCTGGCCCCTCGAAACCGCGCCCTGGCGATGACATCGCTCACCCGTCGCCTGATCAGCGGGATGGTGCGTGCCGATTGCTGATAGGCGGTCGACGTGAACAGCCCGACCAGTCGGAAAACGCCGGCCGCGGTCCCGTCGGTCCCGTTCCTGCGGATGGTGATGGTATCGAGGTGCACCGGCCGGTGCACCGTGGACCTCCTGTTGGCTTTCGTCACCGACAACAGGGGAGGGTTGAGCACGAAGTCGCGTACTTCGCCTGCGGCCAACGCCGTTTCCTGCACATCGTCGAATGCCCGCAGTGTCGGGTCGCGCAGCAGACCGAGGCCTGGCTTGCGGATCAGGGACAGGGTCCCGTCGCCGCCGGTGCGAAAGTCGATTTCGCGCCAGCCGAGAAAGGTGAAGTTCTCATCGATGAGCCAGTCAAGGAATGCGACCGCTTCCTCGGTCTCGTCGGACCCTTCCGCGGCGTGGCGCAGTCTGTCGGTGGCGGCGGCGGCCCGCGCGAGCATCTCGCGCCAGTCGGCAACGGCGGTGCCCACGTCGCCGAGCACGCTCCGCATCGTGTCCTCGAGTAACGACAGGGCCGGTTCCGACTGCCGGCTGACCTGCAGGTGCATGCAGGACTCGAGCGTGACCCCGGGTGCCGGAGGACCCAGGCCCGCGTCGTCGACGATGAGTTCGACGAGCGCGCCGGCCGGATCCCGCTTCACCCGGATGATCGGGTGAATGACCAGGTGCACGTCATGGTCGAGGCTGCTGATGCCCGCCGTTACCGAGTCAACCAGGAACGGCATGTCGTCGGTGATGATCTCGACCACCGTGTGCGGGGAAGACCAGCCGTCGACTTCCGGATCGGGGTTGTAGGCCCTGATAAGCGGCGTACCCCGCGGTCTCATGGCGGCATGAGACCAGAACGCCCGCGCCGCTCCGGCCTGGGCGTCCTCGTCCATGTGTGCGACGTAGCGTGTCGGGACCAGGGCGTAGAACTTGGTCCGAAATGCCTCGAGTGTCTGGTCGATGGACATATCGCGCATGGTACCGGCCTCCCTTCGCGATCACTGCCGCGCGCGATGGTCAGCGCGTTCAGACGATAGCGTAGTCAGCAGAGTTCGCCCAAGGACAGCAGGTTCGCAGGTCACTGTCGTTGCGGGCACCTGGCCGGTTCCGCGATGGTGTCATCCCGGTCATGCAGCGGGATCGGCTGCGCGTCGGTTCCCGACACGGTGGTGTCGGCCTCGCCCGGATGCGGGAAAAGACCCCCGGCCTGTCAATGCTCCGAGGACCGGAGGTGCCATTCCGCCGCTGCGTCACACTTGGACCGTCACCCTGACCGGACGGTCAGGGCCGTGATCACATCGTCCAGGAGCGCGGCCCGTGTTCCATGATGTCGGAGCCGGTCGGGTTTCGCGGCGCGCCGTAGGGCCGTTCCCCCTATCCGTTCAGATCGCACCCGAGAAACGTGCGTCCGTGATTCTGCGCGGCCTGCAGGACCGAGAACGAACCGGCTGCCGGGTCGATCACGCAGTCGCCCTCGTTGCTGACGGCAGCCAGGAGCTGACCCTGAAGGTCGACCGGCTTGGCGTGCGGATGCTCGCGCTGCGAGACCTTTTCCATGACGACATCGGTGATGGTGTGAACCTTCCACACACCCTTGGCCTTGCGCGGCTTCTTCTGCAGGACAAGGCAGTACTCCGCCCTATGGCGCGTGCGGTAACCCATTCCGAACGTCCCCTTGTCCCAGGTCACGAGGTCCACGATTGCGAGATCAGTCTCTTTCAGCCATGGGCGGCCCCCTTCGCACAGATGGAACTTGTCCGCCCACAGGAACAGGTGCCCCGAAGGAATGAGAGTGCGGTTGATGCCGTGCAGGAATTGCCTGATCGTCGCCTCGGACATCTGTTCGAGAGCACTTCGTCGTCTGCCCCGGTTCCTGCCTTCATTGGGGACTTACATACGATTCTAGCCAAGGATTTCCAGAATTCGACGGCGGATCAGCTCTATATTGAGCATTTCGGATAGTAGGAACTCAACGTTGTCGGGGCCATCGGCGCGGCGCGCCTCAACAATGGAGTCATAGTCGATTTCGAGAAGATCGCAGAACTCACGCCCCGTCATCGCCTCATCCAGCGCGATACGCCGCTTGAAGCCGTTCCATATCGCTTGTCGGTCATCTTGATTGAAGGCGCAGAAATGCGCCCGGAACCGATACTGAATGTGCTGGGCGTTGCGCTCTATGAACCTGTGCATGGCCTGCCGTTCGGCGCTGGCCTTCTTGGTGTCGAATACGTGACCGTCCTTCAACTCGACAATATGACACGTCTGCACGCTGCCACGGCGCTTGAAGACCATGAAGTCCGGCTCCGAACCGGCGAAGTCCAGAGTGGTGCTCCGCTTAATCTGTATCTTGGGGGCCAGCAAAACGCCTTCCTGCATGATCTCCTGTTCGAGGAAAGCATCGAGGTCCGGGATGTTCGGGACCGCAGCCACGATCATCGCTTCGAGTTCCGAGCCGGACGTAATCACGGCAGACTGAATCTTGCTGGCCAGTGCGCCTAGCTCGGCGTTGCCGAAAATGCGCTCGTACGAGCCGGATGTGTTCTTGGGCTTGGCGTCCCGCAGGCGGGCCATGATGTTATCCGTTCAGATCGCAGCCAAGGAATGTGCGGCGGCGATTCTTGGCCGCTTGCAAGACCGAAAACGATCCGGCAGCCGGGTCAATCACGAAATCGCCTTCGTGGCTCACGGCAGCCATAAGCTCACCTTGCAGGTCTATCGGCTTCGCGTGCGGGTGTTCCCGCTGAGATGCCGCCTCCTGAACGACATCGGGGATGTTGTGAGTCTTCCAAACCCCTTTCGCCTTGCGCGGCTGCTTTTGCAGCACGACACAATATTCACCCCGGCGTCGGGTGCGGTAGCCCATGCCGAAGGTGCCTTTGTCCCACGTCACCAGGTCAACAATGTCCAGGTTCGTTCCGTCGAGCCAAGGGTAGACGCCTTGGCATAGGTGGAACTTGTCAACCCACAGGAACAGATGGCCGGAAGGGATCAGGGCGCGATCGATCCCCCGCACGAATTTGGCGATCACATCATTCGGCATTTGCTCCAAGGCGGAGCGCCGCTTCCCGCGCACCTTGCCTTCATTCCCATAGGATAGCTTTTCGAGAACGCCGCGATATTGCGGGTCAAGAAAGGCTACGGGGATCGCGTCGGCCGGAAGTAGAGACAGAAATTCAAGCCCGTCCATCTTGATCCGGGTATTGGGTTTCAGCGTGGGCGGCAACGCAAGGGGCGGCGCATGAACCGTGCGCTGGCCGGAGAACACCGTCGCGGTGAGAGTGTCCACCGTCGTATCGATGGGCTCGACAAGTTGTTGTGCTTTGCGAGGCATGGCGTTTCCCTAGTTCGCTGTAAGGGCCTTGTATCCCAGCACACCATCAGCGCTGCGTAGGCTTTGTTCGATATGGGCCATCGTATCCCAGTGACGCCGATTATGGCGAGTCGCAAATTCGACTACATAGCGGGCCAAATACTTGGCACTGAAATGGCGAAACGTTCCGATGTAGCCGCGTTTCAGGAGCGCCCAGAGGGACTCGATGCCATTCGTGTGCGCCATGTCCCGGACATATTCGCCGACCGAATGTTCGACGGCTTCATGCTGGTATTCACCCATCCCGCGATATGCTCTGTGGCCGTCCGTGTAGAGCGTCGATCCGGGCATGACCTCGGAACGAACTGCGCTTTGCAGATGGGTCGCATCGGTTCCAGCAACCGGGCGAGCCTTGACGCGACCGGATTTGCGCTCCCGCATTCCGACAACCGGAACCTTACCAACCGGCCCGCGTCCGGCCCGCAACTTCTTGCTGGCGTGCTTGTTGCGCTCGCGCCCACCAACGTAAGTCTCGTCAACCTCGACCTCGCCAGCCATGGGATCGCCAACGCCGAATTTGTTGAGCCACGTTTCCCGGATACGCTGCGCCAGATACCACGCGGTTTTCTGTGTGCAACCCAATTCGCGTGCCATCTGACAGCTTGAAATGGACTTCTTGGCAACGACCATGAGATAGATCGCGTACAAGCATTTGCGCGGCGACAGGTTGGCCGAATGAAACACTGTCCCGGTCGTGACCGAGAAGTGCTTCCGACAATCCTTACAACGGTAGGGCTGCGGCTTCTCGTTCGCAACCCGGCTGATCCGGCGGCTCCCGCAGTGTGTGCAAATCGGCTCATCGCCCCAACGCATCCGCTCGATATGTTCCCGCGCATCCTTGTCCGTCGGGAAGCGCGCCATGAAATCCCACGCGCTCATAATTTCCAGTTTGCCATTCTTACTCATCGTGCATCCCCTTGCCATGGCTAGAAATATAGGCATTTGAGAGCAGTATTCCAATGGGCGATAAATCGTTATTTATCAACAAATTCGATCGGTTGTGGCTAAAATCGTATACAAGTCCCCTTCATTGCCGTAAGCCAGTTTCTGGAGGACGCCGCGGTACTGCGGATCGAGGAACGCAACCGGAATGGTGCCGGCCGGGAGCATGGACAGGAACGACAGTCCGTCCATCTTCAACCGGGTATTGGGGACGAGAGCCTCGGGCAGGGCCAACTCCGGGGCGCGGACGGTGCGGATTGCCGAGTAGACCATTCTGGAGCGGGCTCGCGCAGGTTCGTCGACAGGGTCGCGCACCGCTTCAACGTTGCTCGGCATCGCATTTCTCCAGTCGGCACCGGACAGACCGGCGTCGCGGGTCCAGCCCGCGGGTGGCGATTGCAGGACACAGAGGTCCGGGGAACGCCAACGGCAGGGACCTGAGCTGTTCGTGGCTGTGGGTCATCACGGTACTGACCGTCGGAAACCCGGTGCGGGGTGGTGACATGCTCCGGTGAGGTCCGGAGAACGGGACACCTGGCCGGGGCACTCCGCCGGGGCGTCAGTGGGACCGCCATCCCGGAGCTCGTTTCCACCGGTCCGGATGTGGCCACGCACGCCATCGACGCCGGGCTTGATCACGAGTGCACACCATGGCTCACGGTCCGCTCCCACGCCCCGGGCAGACCCGACATGCAGCGCGTTGCTCGCATCAGCGGAACCTCCTCGACGTGATTGAGGCGCACGCAGGGCTCGATCGCAGCCTGAGCGCGCACGCCGTGGTCGTCAATCGGACACGGCGCAAACGGGTAACAGGGGACACCGTTTCGTCGATCTCGTGCATTCGTACGCAGTGAGCTTCGGTCCGGACGATCAGGAGTCCGGTCCCCGTGGCGTGCGAATCGCGGGACTGTCCTGCCGGCTTCAGGAATGCCATGACCCGGACGGATCGTGTGCCGGGCCCGGGGCCTCGACCGGTTTCACCCCCGTTGATCGACCGGAGTGCCGCGCATCCAACCGCCGAGGACCGCCCGGACCGCGGTGACGAAGGCCATGGGCTGATCAAGGGTGAGGTGATGGCGGGCTTCGGGGATGCCGATCACCGGTGCGTCTGCACCCATCAGTGTTCGCATGAAGGCGATGACCTGCGGGGTGACGAGCGCGCTGTCATCGCCGTGGACCAGCGCGACCGGGCAACCGGCGCCGGCGAGATAGGAGTCGTAGGGCTCGGCGAAACGGCGGTGATGCATGGCGCGCGGGTCAAACTTCCAGGTCCAGCCCTCGGGACTGCGCACGAGCGAGGTCCGGCCGATGTGTTCGACCAGGAACTCGTTGTCGCACGGCTGTTCCGGCAGCAGCCGGAAGCGGGCGAGAGCGGTCGCGAAGTCCGGGTAGATGCGCCGGGTTCCCATGCGCCGGGGCCGGCGCCGTGCCCGTTCCTCCGCGGACCGGACCGGGGAGTCGGCAAGGATAAGGCCGCGAAGGGCGTCGGGATAGCGATGGACAAGCCGGGTGAGCGTAATCCCCCCGAAACTGTGACCCACCGCCCAGGCGCGGGGACCGAGGCCTGCATCCTCGATCACCGCAAGCAGTTCCGCCGCCCTGATGTCGGCGTCGTAGAACGGGCGGGTTCCGCTGTCTCCCATGCCCGACAGGTCCGGCGCCGCCACCCGGAAGCGATCGGCGAGGAAAGGGGCGAGGAAACTCCACCAGTGCGCGTGGCCGCCGCCACCGTGGACCAGCAGCAGCCCGTCCGCATCGTCGGGCCCGTCCCACAACAGGTAGTGGATCGGGCAACCGTCGGAGACTACCGTGCGGCTGCTGCGCGGGCGTATCACGGCGCGGACGTACCAGTCCGGACAGCTGGAGTTCAGCGTGAACCCTTCGTCCCCGGGCACCATGGGATCCTCGCGTGCGGGTGGTCTCTGGCATGCGGGTCATACAGATGTATGAAGGTTGCGGCAAACCGGAACCGGGGCGCCTGAGCGAAATCGCCGGACATCTCAATTCACTGGACATGCGGGGCTGCTTCGTACAGGGATTGGACCGGGCAAGAAGCAGGGAGCGGGTGCGATGGTGCAGCTGAAGATGGGCGTCATGGAAATGGTCGAGGCGGCGCGCGGCGAGATCGAGGAGGTCGAGCCGGCCGATGCAATCCGCGAGGCGGACGATCCCGATACCCTGGTCATCGACATCCGGGACGTTCGCGAACGCCGGCGCGACGGTTACATCCCGGGCAGCTTTCATTGTCCGCGCGGCATGGTCGAGTTCTGGATCGACCCGGACAGTCCCTACTTCAAGCCGGTGTTCGACGAGAAGAAGCGGTTCCTGTTCCACTGTGCCGCTGACTGGCGTTCCGCACTCACCGTGCAGACCGTAAACCGCATGGGGCTTGCCGGTGCCGCGCATGTGAAGGGCGGGCTCAAGGGATGGCGCGAGGCAGGCGGACCGGTCGTCACGGATGAACAGTAGTTTCCATCCCGAACGGATTGCCGCGATCGGGAAGCCTGACCCGGAACTCGAGGCGATCCGCGGTCTGGGCGCGGCGATCACCAACGCACACGCGCGGATCGATGCCGGGCGCGAACTGCCCGCCGACCTGCTCGAGACCCTGCACCGGGCCGGGCTGTGGCGGCTTGCCCTGCCGAGCACGCTGGGCGGGCGGGAATGGCCACCGCACAGGCTTGCGCGGGCAACCGCGATCATTGCGGCTGCCGATGCCAGCGTTGCGTGGTGCCTCGGCCAGGGAACCGGATGCGCCATGTCGGCGGCATTCCTCGATCCCGAGCCGGCACGCGAGGTGTTCGGTCCGGCGGATGCGGTGCTTGCCTGGGGAGCGGGCCAGATGGGCCGCGCCGTGGCCTGTCCCGGAGGATACCGGGTCACGGGGTCGTGGAAATTCGCCAGCGGCGGCAAGCATGCGACCTGGATCGGCGGACACTGCAAGGTGTTCGAGGCCGACGGCAGTCCCCGGCTCGATCACCGCGGGCGGCACGCCGACCGCACCGCGCTGTTTCCGCGCGAGGTCTCCGACATTCACGATGACTGGTATGTCATGGGGCTGAAGGGCACGCGCAGCGAGGGCTACACCGTCACCGACCTGTTCGTTCCCGACCGGCTCACGCTCGACCGCGACAATCCGGCCGAATGCCGGTCGTCGGCGCCGCTCTACCTGTTTCCGACTACCCTGGTCTACGCCGCGTGTTTTTCCGGTGTCGCGCTCGGGATCACCCGCGGGATGCTCGACGATCTCGTCACCCTCGCCGGGGCCAAGACCCAGCGCTCGGCGAGGACTTCGATGCGTGACAGCCCGGTGTTCCAGACGCGGATCGCCGAACTCGAGGCCCGCTACGGGGCCGCCCGCAGCTATCAGCAGGTCACGCTCGTCGACGTGTGGGAAACCGTGTGCCGGAGCGGTGAGCTGACCTTCGATGACCGGATCCGAATCCGGCTGGCGGCAACCCATACCATCAGCGAATGCACCGAAATCACGCACCAGGCCTATCGGATCGCCGGATCGACCGCGATCTTCGAGACCCATCCGTTCGAGCGGCGGTTTCGCGACATGCACGCGGTGTCGCAGCAGATGCAGGGCCGGCACAGCCACTACGAGACGGTCGGCAGGTTCATCATGGGACTGGATGCGGAGAATCCGCACCTTTAGGGATGCAGACCATCAGACCGCTGCCCGGGCCCGGGCAGCGCATCAGGGGAGAGACCGGATGTCACGTGTTCATGTAATCGCCGTCATCACCGCAAAGCCTGGCAAGCGGGACGAGGTGCTTGCCAACTTCCAGGCCAATGTTCCAGCGGTGCACGCCGAGGACGGCTGCATCGAGTACGGTGCCGTGGTCGACAGTGCCGAGGCCTCCTTCGCCGCTCCCTACGGGCCCGACACCTTCGTTGTGATCGAGAAATGGGCCAGCCTGGACCACCTGAAGGCGCACGCGGCAGCGCCACACATGAAGGCCTATGCCGCGAAGAACAGTGATCTGCTCGCCGACCGGGTGATCCACGTCATGACCGACGCCTGAGACCCGGAAACGGATGCACGAGCCCCCGGCCGACCCGCTGTCGGGTGCGCGATTTGCGCGCCCGGCATGGTGCCTGGCGTCGTTCGTTGGCCGGGGCTGCCGTCGAACCGGTTGTCGGATGCCACAGGTGCAGTCGACTCTTGCGAAGGGGAACGAGGCAACGCGGGACTGGGCGAAACTTCTGAAAAGCGGGAGGGGCGCTGGTTCGCAGCACCGGTAACGGCGGGCTGAAGACAGGCGTGACCGACCGGTCCCGATGATGCCGGCGCGGCTGACGGAACTGCGACGCGCACCCGGTCGACGCCATTCCCGAGGGTTGGCGGCGACAAGCAGGCGAACCCCTTTCACGGGATCGGCCGACAGGTCGGCGAGCGCGCCGTCGAGCAGATCGGCGAGGAGCTCGCATGGTTCGACTCGCCGGGCCTTTCCACAATCGGGCCGATCCCGGCGGCCGGTGACTGCGCCATCGTTGCGGCCACCGTGAACCGGGGACCGGCCAGACCGTTCATGAACCGCGCTCGCGCGTATCGGCGGGTGGGGCAACACTACGGTCGAGATACGCGCCGACGAGCATCCGCACATGCTCTTCAAGCACTTGCACAGTGAACGGCGATGGGAGGACCAGCCTGCAGACGGATGGACGCTCGATGACTTTTCTCGCCGTACCGCTCGTCGATCCGGTACTGCTCGCGCCGGTGCGGCGCCATATTCTGCAGCGTGCGCCAGCCGGCCGTGGGCTGCCCGTCGCGGCCGGCAAACGTTCCTGCCGCCCGCAGATAGTGCAGGCCCTCGTGATACAGGGTGTTCTGCATGGCCTCCGGCTGGCCGACGCGCAGCGCAATGTACGCCAGGCGGTTCGCCGGGTCGAACGCGCCGGTTGCGGCGCCGCCGTCTGGCGGTGTGATGCTCTCGGCCAACTCGATGCGGAAACCCCAGCCGAACACGTCGCGGCCGATCCGCTCAAGGTCCGCTCGCACCCGCGCCTGCTGCTCGTTGAACCTCGAGGCCAACCGGATCTTCGTTCTTAACTCTTTCCCACCAGAGCCTATATTTGAGGTGGAGGTGTCTGCAATGCCTGATGTCGCAAGATGGTCGAATTGGGACGGTCGCCCCGCGGTACGGCTCGTTGACGGGCGATACTTCGCCCTCCTCAATGGGGTCTGGGAAGAGCTCGACGGCGTGTCCGCAGCTGACATCTCCCAGACTGCGGCCCTCCTTTCACCCGAAAAATTCGCCAGGAGGTTTCCGTACGCCGACGTCTCTACGATCCCCGACAGACCCGAGGATCGCCGCACGGCCTCGGCGTAGAGCTGGCGTTGCTCGTCGAGCAACCGTTTCGACTCCGGACTCTCCGAATAGAGCTCACGTTGCTGCACGTAGAGCCGGTGCGCCGATTCCTTCGCGTCCTTCACGGCCGACGTGAGAATCTGCACCTCGCCGATTGACCCGTCGTCGAAGCGCACGAGCACCTTTCGGTCCGTATAGAGCGCTACCGACACGGCCCACCCTTCGTCCAGGACCGGAAACCGCTCGGCTAGTAGCGCGGCTGCCCGATCTGCCGCCCCGATAGACACAGACTGAATTCGCAGAACCGTTGCCGAAGCGGTACGGACCGGTCGCCTGAGCGATCCCGGTCCCCGGAACACCGGGAACCTGTTGCGTGGCTTTGGTTTGCTTCGCGACGCAGTAGTGATTCGGTTGGCGGCAGTTCTGTTCGGCAGCGATGGGCGGCTGGAGTTCGAGTTGCCCCTACCCTCTCTGCCAACATGACCGAGACACCTGCGCCCTTTGGAATCAGTGCAGGGCGATGGAGGTGAACGAGGATGAAAGCAGAGCAGGATCACCAACGATCCGCACCTTCTGCTCCGCGCTCCAGCGCCGGCGCGAACGCCGCTTCACCGAACCACTCGACCCCGCCACGCTCGACCGCTCCCGATCGGCGGCGCATCCTCGTTCAGAACCCTGCATCGGCTGACCCTCCTCGCGAAAAGGGGTCGTCCAACGCGATTAAACGATCGAGAAGAAGGTGGAACACTCGCACCGCTTACGGCTGTCTGGACTTCGCCTACATGACAGCCGATGTCGGAGGCTTCCATGTCGTCATTCATGACAAGCAGGATATCGGGTTGGCTGATTGCGACTTCCTAGGTCACCGGCACACCGAAGAGGGCGGCATGGAAGACCGCGAGCAGAACGGCGGCGACGAGACCCGCGACGATGGCTACCCCGTCCATCACGAGGCGCGGCGCCTTGTCGGTCGATAGTCGCTGGTCTCGTGCCACGGCGCTGACGAGGCCGAGTACCGCATAGCCCGCGAAAGCGCCGAACAGCACGACCGAGCGGAGGTCGCCGTTGGAGAGCAGGTGGGCGATTGCCCACAGCAGTAGCCCCAGCAGCATCGGATGCCGGAGCACGGCGCGTATATGGGTTGGCATGTTGGCCGTCGCGAACAGTACAACCGCGACGGGCACCGCGAACATCGCCACTTGGCGCCCCCAGGTTGGCGGCGCATACAACGGTTCAAAAGGCGCACCGGCGAACCCCCATACGATGAGGACCAGACCTGCCGCCGCGACGAGCGAAAACAGGCCGCGGTAGGGCCCTGCGCCGAGACGCGCGATGAGCGCGGCACGCAAGGGTACGACGCTCGGTATCAAGTGGACCGCGATGAACAGAACGAGGCCGGCGACAAGAAGGGTCATCTCGGGATGTTCCTACCAGGGCAGCACACCATACTGGCGCGAAATCGCCGACGGCAACCGATGGGGTGGACGCCCCCTCCCGACGGCATCGAAGTGTGCCAAGGTGGTACATCAGAAGCCCACACAGGGGAGGGAGCATCCATGACCGAGGTTAGCATGATCGGGATCGACCTGGCGAAGCACAGTTTCCAGCTGCACGGTGCAACAGCTGATGGATCGGTTGCGTTCCGTAGGAAGGTGGGTCGCGAGAAAGTTCTTGAGGTGGTTGGGTCTTACCCGCGATGCGTGGTGGCGATGGAGGCCTGTGCAAGCGCTCACTACTGGGGACGTGAGTTAGGGGCTCTGGGACACGAGGTGCAGTTGATTGCTCCGGCTTTTGTGAAACCATTTGTCAAACGAGCCTCTTGCAAAATTGCTGGCTCAGACTGGTGGGAGACACACTGACCGGTCTTCATGGAGGTGGTTGGCGTCGATTTTTCGTCCCTGGCCGCGCATCCGGGGCCTGATCTGGCGGATGTGGCCCG
>MPMT01000017.1 GCA_002238645.1 Alphaproteobacteria bacterium bin52
CAGAATGGAGGCCCTTGGCATTCTCGTCCGTCCCACAAATCAGCTTCATGTGGGGGTGTCATTTCGGGGCTTCATCCAATCGTTCGCTTTCGCTACGGCCCTCCGGTTCGCTCGCCACCCTGGCTGATCGGACCAGCAGGGCTCTGTGTCTCTGCCGGCCCACGGTGGCTTTCTGCGTCCCAGCTCGCTGGCCGCGGGTTGCCCCGGGACCAGTGGGATATGCTACGGCACCAAACTGAGAACTGTGCCGGCGGGACTTTCACCCGCAAGTTCAGCAGCTAGACTCGCTGCACCCATTCCGTAACCCCGTGTCCCGTTGACCCGGAACCAGGGTTGCACGGGCCTTTTTTGAGGCAACAGTATTACGGCCCGGGGCACATTCCTGACGCTGCGGGAAAGGTCAGTGATTCTGACCCGTGTTTCACGTGAAACAGTCGCGGCTGTTCACCTCGTGACGCTAGTCCGGGTCCTGGTTGTTCGGACGGGCATCGTCTTCCCGCGGTTCCGGCCGGGCAAAGCCCGCGCCGACCGACAGGCATTCGAGCAGACGGTCCAGCTGGCGCAGCGAGGTGTACTGGATGATCATTGTGCCGCGCTCCGGTGTCTTCTGGGTGATCTTCACACGAGTGCCAAGGGATTCGCCGAGACTTTTCTCGACCGCCTGCAGGTTCGGGTCGGGACGCCGGCGGGGCCTGCGGGGCCGGACGGGGCCGGTCTTCTGTTCGCGGCGCACCAGTTCCTCGGTTTCGCGCACCGAGAGACCCTCGGCCAGGACCCGTTGTGCCAAGACCTCGGGCTCCGAAGCAGCGAGCAGCGCGCGGCCATGACCGGCGGACAGCTGTCCCGATTGCAGATGTTGCCGAATCGCGGCCGAAAGCGACAACAGCCGGGTCGTATTGGCAATGTGACTCCGGCTCTTGCCGACCAGTCTTGCAAGGGTTTGCTGCGTATACCGGTGATCGGACAACAGCCTGCGGTACCCCTCCGCTTCCTCGACCGGCGTCAGGTCGGCGCGCTGAACGTTCTCAATCAGCGCCACTGCAAGCGCTCGAGGCTCTTCCATCTCCTCGATCAGTGCCGGCAGTTCGTGCAGGCCTGCAAGCTGCGCGGCACGCCAGCGCCGTTCCCCTGCGACGATTTCGTACGCGGAGTCTCCGGTTCCGGCAGGTCTCAGCAACAGTGGTTGCAGTACGCCGTGATGGCTGATGCTCTCGGCCAGTTGTTCGAGTTCGGTCTGCTCGAACAGGCTTCGCGGCTGGTTCCGGCCCGGCACGATCTGTTCGATCGGCACCGAACGCAGCCGCGACGTTTCCTCGCCTCCCAGCAGCGAGCCCAGACCACGGCCCAGACCACGGCGTTCACGTCCAGTTTTCTGCGTCATGATGCTGTCAGCCTGCCTTCCCGCTCAAGGACCTCGCGCGCGAGCTTGACGTAGGCCTGCGATCCCGCGCATCGCAGGTCGTACACCAGGGCCGGGATTCCGTGTGACGGAGCCTCGGAAATCCGCACGTTTCGCGGAATGACGGTCTGGTAGACCAGATCCCCCATATGGTGACGCACGTCGTCTTCAACCTGCCTTGACAGGTTGTTGCGGCCATCGAACATCGTCAAGACCACTCCCTGGACCGCGAGCTGCGGGTTGAACGACCGCCGGATCCGCTCGACTGTTTGGAGCAGCATGCTCAGTCCTTCCAGGGCATAGAACTCGCATTGCAACGGTACCAGTACCCCGCCCGAGGCGACCAGCGCGTTCAGTGTCAGCAGTCCGAGCGATGGCGGACAGTCGATGAACACGACATCCGGGCTGTCGGACGTCTCTGCGAGATACTGTTCGAGCACGGCCCGTACCCGGTACTCCCGTTCGGCCAGTTCCACCAGCTCCAGCTCTGCGCCGGAAAGGTCAGGCGTGCTCGGCACCAGCGACAGGCCCGGAACCACGGTTGGCAGCACCGCCGACTGAAGGTCTGTCGATCCTGCAAGAACCGCATAGATGTCCCGACGCCGGTCCTGGCGGGAAACACCAAGCCCGGTGCTTGCATTGCCCTGAGGGTCGAGATCGATCACAAGCACGCGAAGTCTGTACGCCGCCATCGCGGTCGCCAGGTTGACCGCGGTCGTGGTCTTGCCCACCCCGCCCTTCTGGTTTGCCAGCGCCAGTACCCTTGGCCGGCCTGCGGCCGGCTGTTCACGTGCCATCGCCAAGCCCTTCCATTCGAACCACGGTACTGCCCGGGCTGGACAGGCTCGGAATGGCACTGACCCGCAGCCGGATGCCGGCGGCAATGGTGTCGAGCTCCCGTGCCACGGATCGCCCCTTGGGAAACAGGCACACCGTGTCGGCGTGCACATGCGGCTGCGCCAGCGTGATCAGCCGGTCAAGCGGCGCGCACGCACGTGCAGTCACAACGTCAAATTGCCCTGCCTGCAGTGCCTCGATCCGGACCGGGTGCACGCTGACCCTGGTTCCGGTTTCCCGGGCCACCTGTGAAACGAAACCACACTTGCGGGTGTCGGAGTCGACGAGATGCACGTCACGAGCCCCGAGCATGGCCAGGACCAGGCCCGGAAACCCGGCTCCGGTTCCGATATCGAGCACGGAACAAGCCGGATCCGGAAGCAGGCCGAACAGCTGGGCGCTGTCGAGAAAGTGCCGGCTCCAGACCTGATCGAGCGTCGATGCGGAAACCAGATTGATGGCCCGTTGCCACCGCCGAAGCATCGCTTCGTAGTGGTCCAGCTTCTCCATGGCCGCCGATGATGCGCCGAGTGCCGCGCGAAAGGCATCGCGCTGACTGAGGTGACCGACGGCGCTCACGTCAGGCGGCCCTTGCCTGACGGCGGCGAACATGTCTCATCAGCGCAAGCAGCGCGGACGGCGTCATTCCCGGAATCCTCGACGCCTGGCCGAGTGTCTGCGGTCGGGTCCTGGACAGGACTTCGCGGACTTCGTTGGAAAGCCCGCCAACGGCCCGGTAGTCGAGCGTGTCCGGAAGCTCGAGCTGCTCGTCACGGCGGTACGCCCTGACATCACCCTCCTGGCGGGCCAGGTAACCGCTGTAGAGAGAATCGATGGCCGCATCCGCCACGGCCGCGCGATCGAGCCCCGCGATTTCGGGCCAGAACCCGGCGAGCCTGTCCTGGTCGACCCCGTCGAGCGCCAGCAGCTGGTAGGCCGAGCGTTCCGCCCCGTCCTGGTTGATCCGAAAACCGGCTCGCGCCAACTCGGCGGGGGTTGCCCGGCATGTTTCCAGGACGCGCACCGCATGTTCGAGCCCTGCATGTTTCACGTGAAACATCTCCCGCCGTGCGGTCCCGACACAGCCGGCCTTGATCCCGGCCGGTGTCAGGCGGCGGTCTGCATTGTCGGCACGCAGTCGAAGACGAAACTCGGCGCGGGAGGTGAACATGCGGTAGGGCTCCAGCACGCCACGCGTGGTCAGGTCATCGACCAGAACGCCGATGTAGGCATCCGCACGGTCGACGTGGAAACACTCGCCTGATCCCCCGGCAAGCAGGGCGGCGTTGATGCCGGCAACCAGCCCCTGCGCCGCGGCTTCCTCGTAGCCGGTGGTGCCATTGATCTGGCCGGCAAGGAACAGCCCGGGAATCCTCCGGGTTTCGAGTGACCGGTCGAGTTCGCGCGGATCGACATAGTCATACTCGATCGCATAGCCGGGCTGGGTGACGACCACTTCCTCGAGCCCGGGAATGGTCCGAACAAAGGCATCCTGGACATCGACCGGCATCGAGGTCGAAATGCCGTTCGGATACACCAGATGAGTGTCAAGTCCTTCAGGTTCCAGAAAAACCTGGTGGTGGTTACGGTCGGCAAACCTGATAATCTTGTCCTCGACCGACGGGCAGTACCTGGGACCAACCCCCTCGATCCGGCCCGAGTAGATTGGTGAACGGTGCAGGTTTTCGCGCAGAATCGCATGACCGTCCGGTCCTGTATGGGTGATATGGCAGTTCACCTGCGGCGTCGTGATCCGTGCGGTCAGGCTGGAAAGCGGCACCGGCGGCATGTCGCCCGGCTGGACTTCGAGCCCTGCCCAATTGATAGTCCTTCCATCAAGGCGCGGCGGCGTTCCCGTCTTGAGCCGTCCGCGAACAAACCTTCGCCGCTTCAGGGTGCGGGCCAGCCCGACATCG
Organism: Alphaproteobacteria bacterium bin52; assembly: GCA_002238645.1. GTDB lineage: Bacteria > Pseudomonadota > Alphaproteobacteria > Thalassobaculales > Thalassobaculaceae > Bin52. Next base: position 4,153 of record MPMT01000017.1, read on the forward strand.
GGCTCCTCGCCGATGCGGCCGGCCGGAATGCGCTCCTCGCCACGGTGGATCATGCCGCCAAGGAATGTCCCGGTGGTCAGCACGACACAGGCGGCGCGCAGGGTCGAGCCGTCCCGGTTCACGACCCCTCCTGCCCGGCCGTCCGATCCCACCAGGAGGTCCTCCACCGCGGCTTCCACGATGCCGAGATTCTCCTGGGACTCGAGCGCCTGCTGCACTGCCCTGCGGTACAGGTTCCGGTCGGCCTGGGCCCGCGGTCCGCGAACCGCCGGCCCCTTGCTTCGGTTCAGCAACCGGAACTGGATGCCGGCGGCATCGGCGGCCCTTGCCATGACACCGTCGAGCGCGTCGATTTCACGAACAAGGTGGCCTTTGCCCAGCCCGCCGATGGCGGGATTGCAGGACATTTCGCCAATGGTGGTGCGACGATGGGTCACGAGCGCCGTGCGGGCGCCCATGCGCGCGCTGGCCGCGGCTGCCTCGCAGCCGGCATGACCGCCGCCGATGACAATGACGTCGAAGGCGGACTTCATCTTCCTGCCTCCACATGATGCGGAACCGGTGCATACCAGAGTCAGCGACATGTTTCACGTGAAACATGGAGCCTGTATGGAATATCGCCGACATCGCGCCGCCGTCCTCCGATCGTTTCGCGGCTCCCGGGCCGGACGCTCATTGCGAGGGTGTGTTGACAGCACCGGCTCCGCGCTGTTGTTCGTCATTGTATCCTGTACCGTATCCACATCGTTCATGCGTACCCCATGCCCGGTCCCGTCACATGCCGGCTGCTGCCGCGGAAGTCCCCGAAACTTGGGCTCCCGACCCGATGACAACTGTTTCACGTGGAACATTCCGGTCCATCGCTTGGGCGTCACATCATCGTGCGGCGCATCCAGGATCGCTCGCATGGTGCCGGGACATTCGTGCGGATCCAGTCCTGTTTCAAACGTACTATAGTAAATATTATCAATCGGTTATGCTGGATTTCGAGCGGCGGAGAAGGCCGGCGGACACTCCATTCACTCGGCCGACACCCCCGGGGTTCGGTCCTTTCCGCCACACCGGGTTTCCACTCCGATCCCGGGTCGGTGCCTTGTCTGTCGGACCGATGCTCCGCCACGGCACCGTGTCCGGCAGACACGTCCCGCGAGCCTACTTGCCGATGCAAAAGTCCCGGAAGATCACATCGAGCAGCTGTTCAACATCGACCCTGCCGGTCACGCGTCCGAGTGCGTCCGCGCCGGCCCGGGCGTGTTCGGCAACGATCTCGAGCCCGGCGCCACGTTCCAGATCCGCCTGCGCGGCTGCGAGATGGCCGATGGTCGCAAGCAGCGCCGCCCGGTGTCGCGCCCTGGTGAGCACCGGCCGACCCGCAACGTCCATCCTCTCGCGCGCCAGCGTCGTGAGCGACCGGAGAAAGGGCTGAAGCCCGGCGCCGGACCTGACCGAAGTCGCGTGGGCCGGCCGTGGAGCCTCGAAGGCCGGATCGAGGTCTATCTTGTTGAACACGACGAGATCGCTCTCCGGGAACACGACGGTCTCCCGGTGATGATCCCCCGTGGCATCGAATACCAGCACGCGAAGGTCGGCGTGATCCGCCCAGTCCTGCGCCCGTCTGACGCCTTCGGCCTCGATGCTGTCGCGCGCGGTTCGCAACCCGGCGGTATCGGCGACGATGACCGGGAACCCCGCAAGATCGAGGTGAACCTCGATCACGTCACGGGTAGTTCCGGCATGTTCCGACACGATGGCGGCATCACGGCCCGCGAGCCAGTTGACCAGCGACGACTTCCCCGCGTTCGGTGGCCCGACCACCGCGACCCTCAGACCATCCCTCAGCCTTTCCCCTCGCCTCCCGTCATCAGCGAAGGTCTCCATCTCGAGGCGCATGCGGCAAAGCCCGTCGAGCGCTGCATTGACTGCGGTTTCAGGGATTTCCTCGTCCGGAAAGTCGATCCACGCCTCGATGTGCGCCCGCAGGTACTGGATCTGTTCCGCCCATTCGTCGAGCCGTCGCGCCAGCCCGCCCTCGAGCTGCACCAGGGCAGCCTGCCGCTGGGCCTCGGTCTGCGCGACCACGAGATCGTTGACGGCCTCGGCAGCGGTCAGGTCCAGCCGGCCGGCGAGAAACGCCCGGCGGGTGAACTCGCCCGGCTCGGCATGTCGCCAGCCCGGGCAGCGAGCGAGCACGCCCATCGTGCGCTCGAGGACGGCACGGCCCCCATGCACGTGCAACTCGACGACATCCTCGCCGGTGTAGCTTCCCGGCGCCGGAAACCACACTACGAGACCGCGATCCACCAGTTCGCCGTCGTCGCGGAACGCGCGCAGGGCAGCACGGCGCGGAGCAGGCAGCACGAACCCGAACAACCGCGCGGCCGATGCCGCGTCACTGCCCGATATGCGCACCACCGCGACGCCGGAACGGCCGGCTGCGCTTGCGAGCGCGAAAATGGTGTCCCCGCTCATGACGGTCGTGCCTCACCTTCCATAGATCAACCGCCTGCAGTGCCCAACCGGCCACAATGGCAGGAAATCCCGTGTTTCCGGGAATTGTAGTCGAAACAACGCGGGAAATTCTCCGGCCCCGACCCCTTGCCTGCGAACGCCGCGCCGAACGATTCTCGGGAACATGTGCAGAAAATACTTTTTTTACAACACCTTGTACGTGAATTGGACAGCCAGTTTGCGTGTACGCAAGCACCAGTCCGGCCCCTCGTCAGGCCATCAGCTTCATGTGCCTGGCAACTGGAAGGCGGGAGGGCGGCGTGGTAAGGTTTGTCACGGCAGGCATGACGTATTCGTTGCCTCGACGAGAAGACGGCCGGCGCCGTTTACTCCGCAATGCCGGCGACCCGCATCATGCCTGTGGTCATGAGGAACGCGCCCCGCTGAAGATGCGGAGCAGGATTTGGGCAGCGATAGAGGGGTCCTGAGATGGCAGTTCGCGTTATTGTCGATGTCAAGGCGAAACCCGGCACCGGGGGAGAGGTGGTTGCATTCTTCAGGTCGATTCTGCCGGAAACGCGCGCCTACAAAGGCTGTTCCAGCGTCCATACCCTGCAGAACCACGACGATCCCGACAACGTGATGCTGGTCGAAGACTGGGATTCCCACGAGCAACACAGGGAGTATCTCGCCTGGCAGCGGGAGAGGGGGACGAGCAGCCGGCTCATCGATGCCCTCGCCGAGCAGCCAAGCGTCCGCTATTTCGACGTGACCGACGCCTGAGCCCCGACTACGGCGAAGGGCGCTCGCGCTGCCTCTGTCCGGTATCCGGCCGGAACGGGTCGTTCAGCGTTCCGTGACCGGGATTGCGGGGAGGGGTCGGGTTTTCCCGGACCGCCGGTGACGACGTGTCGTTGCTGAATGCGTCCACCGGAGGTTTCCCTGACCGGGGTCGTGCGGGCCGGCGGCGCTCCTGAAACGACCACCAGAAAACCTCCCTGCGCTAGCCGGTTTCCCCGCTGGTTGCGGGGACCACCCTGTCCGCCGTGCTCCCGTCCGGGTGCCCGGGATCGATGAACCTGCACCGGTTGTGCTGGCCGTTGACGGCTTCTGACGCGCTGTCGGGGTGCGGGGCGGCCCGGACAGGGGCCGTTGCCACTTCATGAGTTCCGTGGACATTGCCCGCCCGGCTTGGCCGAAAAAACACTGATGCTCTACCATTCCTGGTGCATTGGTCGCAGGACGCTGTTCTCGGGGGAGTGCCGAACATGCTGGATAGTCTGCGAAACCAGGATCGACCACCGTACGAGCGCGAAACCCTGTGGGCCGACCTGAGGGCCGGCGTCACCCTGGTTGCATCATACCTGCCAACCGCCATGGCGCTCGGCGTCATTTCCGGCATGGGGCCCCTCGCGGGACTCTGGTGTGGTGTCTTCGTCGGGATCATCTCGGCGGTGTGCGGCGGAACGCGCGCGCTGGTGAGCGGGCCCAGCGCCGTGCTCGCGGTGATCACCGCGACGCTGCTGATGGGCGACAAGATGAGCCTGCCGGAACTCGCGGTCGTCATCGTCATGGCCGGCGCAATCCAGGTCATTCTCGGAATCGCCGGCGTCGGCCGCTTCGTTTCATACATGCCGCACATCGTGCTCACGGGGTTCATGTCGGGAATCGGCGTGCTGCTGCTGGCAACGCAGACCGAGAAGCTGTTTCACCTCGGCGTGAACGACTTCGCCCTCGCGGCTTTCTGCCTGGCCGTGTTCTTCGTGTGGCCGGCCCGTATCGGCAAGTACGTCCCGGCACCGCTCGCGGCGGTGGGAATCGGGTGGATCGTCGCGCTCTTCATCCCCGGCATCCACCAGCTAGGTCCTGTCCCGGTTGGACTGCCGGTGCCGGTGCTCGAGCTTCCGTCGCTTGAATTCCTGCCGAAAGCCGTCGGGCCCGCGGTTCTGATCGCCCTCATCAGTTCCGTGTACACACTGATGTGGTCACTGATCGCCGATACGTTCACGGGCTCGCAGCACAATCCGAACCGCGAGCTGGTCGGTCTCGGACTGGGAAACCTCGCGGCGGGGATCGTGGGCGTTCTGCCCGGGAGCGGGACCATCGCCACCATGACCGCCCGCCGTTTCGGCGGGAAGACCGTGGTGACCGCCATCGTCTGCCTGATCATCGTCGCAGCCCTCATCCTGGGTCTCGGCCCCTACGCGGCACCGTTGCCGCTGGCGGCTCTGTCCGCGATCGTCATGCTCGTCGGCTGGCGGATGATCGAGTTCTCCTTCCTGCGGAAGGTTCCCCGGATGGACCCGAAGTACTCCGCAGTCATGCTGCTGGTCATGGCTGTCACAATCTTTGTGGATCCGGTCTTCGCAATCATGTTCGGCGTAATCGCCGCAAATATCGTCAACGCCGTGCAGCTTGAGTCTCTGGAACTTGACAGCGTGGTCTCGACGCCGCTTCTCGACAGTACCTTCACCACGGAGGTTGACGACGAATTCACGGCTCGAATCGGGCTCGTGGCCTTTCGCGGTTCTTTTACGGTGTCGTCCTCGCGAAAACTGATCGCCTTGATCGGCGTGGACATCCGTGACCACGAAGTCGTGATTTTCGATCTTTCGAGGGCCACCCATATTGACGACAGCGCCGCCAATCTTCTGGCCCAGATCATTGACCGCGCCAAGCAGACCCACACCGAGATCGTCGTCTGCGGCATCAACGACCGCATCCGCGCCACCCTGTTCGCATTCAATGTCCTCGACCGCATTCCCGAGGATCGAACCGTCGCGACCGAGAAGGAAGCCAGGGACCTCGCCTGGTCGCTGCTGTAACGGCACTCCATTCCCGCCGCCACAGGACGGGGGACTGCCGGGCGGAGAGACGGCACAGTCCGCAACAGCCGCGGACGTGCTTCCGGGGGTCAAGAAGACGAAACGCGTCAGTTCGCTTGCCGCCTGCCCGAGGGCAGCGGCGCAGGGCGCCCGATCATCCGGTCGACACGCCTTCGTGGCGCACGAGCCCGTCTGCCAGCTCGAGCCACGGAACCTGTTCGGCAACGAAGACATGAAACCGGGGCCGGTAGGCGGCCGGGTCGTCGAGGCTCGCCGCGTACAGGTGCACCTCGCCCGGAAACCGGTCCGCTTCGTAGGACATCGGTGTTCCACAGGTGGCGCAGAACCGGCGGGTGACACCCGGCGAGGACGCGAACGCCGCCGGCTCCACACCGGTCCAGGCGAAGCTGTCGGCATGGACGCCGACGAAACTCGCAAGCGCCGACGAGGTCTGGCGCCGGCAGCTTTCGCAGTGACAGTGTCCCTGCCATTTCGGCGGACCGGTGAACCTGTAGGTCACGGCGCCGCACAGGCAGTGGCCGGTTGTCGCGTCATCCCCTGTCACCGTTCGCCTCCCTCACCCTGTGCCCCGGTCGCGCCCCAGCGTATACCATGGGCTCCATCAGGGGGACCGCTGTTATTCGGGACCGGTTCCTGCTAGTGATCTTCCGGGAGCACGCCGTTGATCAGCCAGGAACAGAACGACCTGATCACCCGGACCGGGCCGGGGCGACCCGCAGGCGAGGTCCTGCGCCGCTACTGGATGCCGGCCGCCCTGTCAGATGAACTCCACGGCGACCGCCCGGTGGTCCCGGTCACCCTGCTCGGCGAGCGGCTGGTGCTGTTCCGCGACGCCTCGGGCCAGCCGGGACTGATTGCCCGGCACTGTCCGCACCGCGGCGCCGACCTTGCCTTTGGCCGCTGCGAGGACGGTGGACTGCGCTGTCCGTTCCACGGCTGGCTGCTTGATCGCACCGGCCGCTGCCTGGAGCAGCCGGGGGAGCCCGCCGGGTCCGGACCGGCCAGGCAGATACGCACCACGTCGTACCCGGTCGTCGAGAAGAACGGCATCCTGTTTGCCTACCTCGGGCCCGGTGACCCGCCCGGGTTTCCCGCCCTTGACTGCTTCCGCGCTCCGGCGACCCATGTCTTCGCGTTCAAGGGCCTGTGGGAGTGCAACTGGCTGCAGGCACTCGAGGTCGGCATCGATCCGGCCCACGCCTCCTTCCTCCACCGTTTCCTGGTCGACGAGGACCCCGGGGACAGCTACGGCCGGCAGTTCCGCGACACCTCCGCGGGCAGTACCCTTCCCATGACCCGAGTGCTGCGCGAGTATCCGTGCCCGGAGATCAGGGTCGAGGAAACCGACTACGGCCTGCGGCTGACCACTCTCAGGCACATGGAGGACGGTCTGACCCATGTGCGGGTCACCAACCAGATCTTTCCGTGCGCGATCTGCATCCCGATGAGCCGGGAAATGACCATCACCCAGTGGCACGTGCCGGTCGATGACGAGACATGCTACTGGTATTCGCTGTTCACCAGTTTCGACAAGCCGGTCAACCGGGAACTGATGCGCGAACAGCGGCTGAAGGAACACCGCCTTCCCGACTACGCGCCGGTCAGGAACCGGAGCAATGACTACGGGTTCGATCCGCACGAACAGGCGACGCTGACCTGGACCGGGATGGGGCTCGACATCAATGTCCACGACCAGTGGGCCGTCGAGGGGATGGGTCCGATCCAGGACCGTACCCGAGAGCATCTCGGCCGCACCGATGTCGGTATCATCCGATATCGCCGGTTGTTGCGCACGGCCATCCGTTTCCTCGCCGGCGAGAGCGACGCCAGCCTGCCGATGGTCGGCGGCCTTGACGACATCGTCGGCCCCGCCTGCACCGACGTCATCGCCCCGACCGGGACCTGGCAGGATGCCGCGCTGACGGCTGACCGGGAACGGCGTGCGGGCTGTCCGTGGGACGCCCCGGTCTGACCCGGCATGACTGGGACCGCGGAACGGATCACCGGTGGTTTCCTGGCGAGTTCCGGGCTGCTGTCGGACCAGGCGGCCAGACAGGCGGTTGAACTGGTGGCGAAGGCCGAGGCCGAGAAGCTCGAGACCATTCGCGTGGTGTTCGCCGATCCGCACGGTGTGCTTCGCGGCAAGACCGTGACCGTTTCGGCGCTTGCCGATGCCTTCGCCTCCGGAGTGCGCGTGCCGTCGACCCTTTTGCTCAAGGATCTCTCGCACCGCACGGTGTTTCCCGTCTGGTCCGCAGCAGGGGATGCGCCACTGCTCTGGGCCGGCGATGTCGTGCTGGTCCCGGTTCCCGCGAGCTTCCGGATTTTGGAATGGTCACCACATTCCGCGCTGCTTCACTGCGACGTGGCGACAACGCGCGGGGAGCCGGTCGCGCTTGCACCCAGGCAGGTACTGCGCGCCGCCTGCGAACAGCTTGACAGTCACGGTCTTCACGCAGTCATGGGTCTCGAGGTCGAGTTCCAGGTCTTCGATGTCGTCGACCCGGCGCGTGAGCATGCCGACACCACGATGCCGGCCCGTCCTCCCCGGACCCGTGCCTACAACCAAGGCTACCGCTACCTGACGGAAACCCGGTACGACGAGGCCGAACCGCTGCTCGACCGGCTGCGTCGCGCGGCACTTGCCATGGGAATGCCCGTGCGCAGCGTCGAGATCGAAATGGGCCCCGGACAGTTCGAATTCACCTTTGCCCCTGCAGATCCGATTTCCATCGCCGACATGGCGGTCACCTTTCGCACCCTGGTCCGCGAAGTCTGCCACCGTGAAGGGGTGCTGGCTTCGTTCATGGCCCGGCCGGGGCTGGCCAACGCCGCAGCCAACGGCTGGCACATCCACCAGTCGCTCACTGACGGCGAGGGCCGGAACCTGTTCATGCCGGGGCCCGAAGGCGGGCTGACCGAGTGCGCTGGCAACTGGGCCGCCGGCCTGCTGCGGCACGCAGCCGCATCGTGCATTGCCACCACGCCGACGGTCAACGGCTACAAGCGCTATACCCGCCACCAGCTGGCGCCGGATCGCATCGGCTGGGGCGAGGACAACCGGGGGGCAATGCTCCGGGCCCTTGTCCAGCCCGGTGACACCGCCAGCAGGATAGAAAACCGCGCGCCCGACAGCACTGCCAACCCCTACTTCGCGCTTGCCTTCCAGATCCAAGCCGGTCTCGACGGGCTGGTGCACGGGCTCGAACCGCCGCCGCCGCTCGCTAATCCCTATGACGATCGGGTCGAGCGGCTGCCCGCGAGCCTGATCGACGCCATTTCGCGGTTCGAGGCGTCGGTACTGTTCCGGTCAGCACTGGGCGAGAGTTTCGTTGCCTACCTCTCGCGCCTGAAGCGCGCCGAGTGGGACCTGTTCGCGGCCACGGTGACCGACTGGGAACACCGGGAGTACTTCACGGCGTTCTGACGCCCCGGCAGGGTGTGGACGCCCGGCGGCGCAGCGAATAGTGTTCGGCACCAGCACGGGGAGGCATGCATGAGCTACATCACCATCAGCGCCGCGGACAGGGGACAGTTCAACGCCTGGTACGCCGCGCCGGCAGGCAGCGGCGACAGGCCGGGCCTGGTGCTGATCCAGGAGATTTTCGGGGTCAACGCGGTCATGCGCGACCTCGCCGACGGGTTCGCGGCCCAAGGGTATCACGTGCTGTGCCCGGACATCTTCTGGCGCATCGAGCCCGGGGTCGACATCACTGACCAGAGCCAGGCCGAGTGGGACAAGGCGTTCGAGCTGTTCGGCAAGTTCGACACCGACCTCGGGGTGCGCGACCTCGATGCCACCCTGGCCGCGGTACGCGGACTCGAGGGCTGCACCGGCAAGGCCGGAACCGTCGGGTACTGCCTCGGTGGCAAGCTTGCCTACCTGATGGCGGCCCGCACCGACGTGGACTGCGCGGTCAGCTACTACGGCGTCGGCATCGAGGGCCTGCTTTCGGAAGCAGGCGAGACGCTCTCGCCGTGGCTGTCCCACATCGCATCGGGCGACAGCTTCGTGCCTCCAGAGGCGCAGCAGGCGGTCATTGCCGCACTTGGTGATGCGCCCGGGGTTTCGCTGCATGTCTACGATGGCCAGGAACACGCATTTGCCCGAGTTGGCGGCGCCCATTACGACGAGGCGTCCGCAACCCTGGCCAATCGTCGCACGGACGAGTTTCTTTCCTCCACACTGCGCTGAACAGGAGCAGCATCCATGGTCAAGGCCATTCGCTTTCACGAAACAGGGGGTCCGGAGGTTCTCCGGATGGACGAGGTCGGGCTCGCCTCACCAGGTCCGGGCGAGATCCGGGTCCGACATACCGCGATCGGGCTCAACTATATCGACACTTATCACCGCAGTGGCCTGTACCCGCTTCCACTGCCGTCCGGCATCGGCATGGAAGCCGCCGGCGTGGTCGAGGAGGCGGGCAGCGAAGTGTCCGGACTGGCTGTGGGTGACAGGGTTGCCTACGCATCTCCGCCCCCAGGTTCCTACTCCGAGGCCCGGATGATTGCGGCCGCAAACGTAGTGCGCATCCCCGACGCCGTCTCCGATCGCGACGCGGCCGCGATGATGCTGAAAGGACTGACCACCCAGTACCTGATCCGGCAGATCTACCGGGTCGGTCCGGACGATGTCATCCTGGTCCACGCGGCAGCAGGTGGCGTCGGACTCATTCTCTGCCAGTGGGCGAGCAGCCTCGGCGCCACCGTCATCGGCACCGTCGGCAGTCCCGAAAAGGCGGAACTCGCGCGGGCCAATGGCTGTGACCATCCGATCCTTTACCGTGACCAGGACTTCGTTGCGCGGGTCAGGGAGATTACCGGTGGCGAAGGTCTGCCGGTTGTCTACGACTCGATCGGTCGCGATACCTTCCCGGCATCGCTGGACTGCCTGCGCCAGCGCGGCACCTTTGTCAGCTTCGGACAGGCTTCTGGGCCGATTCCGCCGGTGGATCTTGGCATCTTTGCCCAGAAGGGCTCGCTGTTCTTCACCCGCCCGACACTGTTCAACTACGCGGGAACCCCGGAGTCGCTGCGGGCAATGTCGGAAGACCTGTTCGCCGCCGTCGCCTCCGGCGCAGTGAAGATCAGCATCGACCAGACCTTTCCGCTCGCAGATGCGCGTGCGGCGCACGAGGCGCTCGAAGGGCGCAGGACCACGGGGTCGACCGTTCTCCTGCCCTGACCGGGCTTTCGGTCAGCGGGCGAGGTAGCCACGCAGCTCGCCGAGACGGACACCTCCGAACAGCAGAACGGCGGCGGCGTAGACAAGTGCGCCGCCGCCGATCAGCGCGGCAAGCTGTGCCGCCTCAAGCCACGGTCCCGGGCTGGGCGGCAGGGACCGATCGGCAAGGACCAGGACGACCCCCATCACGAGGGTCGCGGCGAGAAGCCGCGCAATCCGGCCCCAGGTCCGCGGAGAAACCCCGTAAATTCCCTCACGCTGCAGCAGCCAGGTCAGAACCCCGGCGTTGAACCAGGCCGCAATGCTTGTCGCCATCGCGAGACCCACATGGGCGAAAAACTGCATGAGGATCAGGTTCAGCACCAGGTTGAGCCCGACCGCAATTGCGGCCACCGTCACCGGCGTGCGCGTGTCTTCGCGGGCAAAGAACACCGGCTGCAGGACCTTGACTGCCACGAAGGCCGGCAGCCCGACAGCATATGCAGCCATCGCAGCCGCTGTCTGCGCCGTCTCGGTGGCGGCGAAGGCGCCGCGCTCGAACAGGACACCGATGACAGGCGCGGCGAGAATTGCGAGCCCGCCGGCCGCCGGCAGGGTCAGCAGCATTCCCAGCAACAGCAGGTCGTTGCGGGACCGGTTCGCCGCATCGACCTCGCCCTGGCGCATCTGTGCGCTCAGGGTCGGCAGCAGCACCGTGCCGATTGCCACCCCGACCACCCCGAGAGGCAGTTGTGTCACACGATCCGCGTAGTACAGGAACGAGATCGAACCCTCCGCGAGCAGCGAGGCCAGGACCACGTCGATCACGAGATTGATCTGGATCACCGCTGCCCCGAGCATTGCCGGCACCATCAGCCTGAACAACCGCGCCAGGCCAGGGGTCCACGACGGGCGGCGCAGACGCGGGATCATGCCGTGGCGCCCCGCCGCAACCGCAACCCAGGTCAGCTGTGCCACGCCCGAGATCATCACGGCCCAGGACAGCACGTGCGCCGGGGTTTCCAGCCGGTCGGCGAACAGCGCCATGGCCCCGATCAGGATCAGGTTGAGCAGGATCGGGGCGCACGCCACGGCAGCGAACCGCTGCATGCCGTTCAGGGCTCCCGCCAGCAGCGCCATGGCCGAGATCAGCGGCAGGTAGACGAATGTGATCCGGCACAGCTCCACCGCAAGCTCGAAACGCGACGGAGTTGCGACAAACCCTGGGGCAAGTACGGTCAGCACCTGCGGCATGGCGATGATGGCTGCGGCCGAAGCTGCGATCAGGACGGCGAGGACCACTGCTGTCACGTCCTCGAGGAACCGGCGTGCCGCCGCGGGGCCTTCGCCCGCAAGCAGGCCGGTAAAGACCGGAATGAAGGCGACCGACAGCGATCCCTCAGCCGTGATGCGGCGGAAGAAGTTCGGTAGCTTGAAGGCAACGAAGAATGCGTCGGATACCGGCCCGGCACCGAGCACCGTCGCGATCAGCATGTCGCGGACAAACCCGGTCACCCGGCTGATCATGGTCAGGCCGCCGACCGTCGCCGTTGAACGCAGGAGGTGCATCTCAGCCGCCTGGCCGGTGCCCGAAGGAGTGCCTTGCCGAGGAATCAGCCCGTCCGGCGCGCATTGCCTCCCGGCTCCAGGGAATTGAGCTCGGCCTGGATGTTGCGCCGAATGGCCTCAAGCTGCCGGTCCGACTCGACCTTCAGGCCGAACAGGTCCTTTACGTAGAACACGTCAACGATGCTTATGCCGAAGGTCGAGATCTTGGCAGACGAGATCTGCAGGTTGAGCCGGGCGAGCGAACGGGTCAGCCGGTAGAGCAGGCCCGGACGGTCCGCGCCGTTGACCTCGATCACGGTGTGGGTATTGCTGGCCTTGTTGTCGATCAGCACCCGTTGCGCGACCGCCATGGTCCGTACCCGCCCGGGCAGCGACGCCCGGTGCCCGGCAAGCGCCTTGTCGATGTCGAGTTTGCCGCGCACGGCATTGGAGACCGTGACCCTGAGGCGCCGCAGGCTGTCGGGATCGTCGAGGGCCTTGCCGCCGACGTCCTGGACCCAGAAACTGTCGAGAACGGTCCCGTCCCGCAGGGTGCTGATCCGCGCGTCGACGATGTTGGCACCGGCAGCCGCCAGGCCGCCGGTCAGGTGCGCGAACAGCCCTGGATGGTCGGCAGTCAGCACCGTGACCTCGGTGACCTCGCGGAAACTGTCGACGCGGAACTCGATCGTCAGATCCCCTCCGTCCTTCTCCGCCGCATCAATCAGCCGGGCGTGGCGTTCCAGCGTGTCGACGTCGCGGCCGAGCCAGTACGAGGTGTTGGCGCGCTCCGCATGGGCGGCGAACGCGGCATCATCCCAGTCGGCAAGCCGGGCTCGAAGCTCGTCGTGCACCATGCGCACGCGCGCGTCGGGGCCAGCGACGCCGGCCTCTCCGGAGAGCATCTCCTCGGCGCGCCAGTACAGTTCGCGCAACAACGCCGCCTTCCAGCCGTTCCATACGTTCGGTCCCACCGCCCGGATGTCGGCGACCGTGAGCACCAGCAACAGGCGAAGCCGCTCCGGCGACTGAACGATATTGGCAAAGTCGGAGATGGTCTGCGGATCGTTGACATCGCGTTTGAAGGCGGCATGGCTCATCAGCAGGTGCCAGCGCACCAGCCACGCCACGGTTTCGGTCTCGTCCGGGCCGAGTCCGAAACGCGGACACAGACGCCGTGCCACCTTCTCGCCCAGGACGGAGTGGTCACCGTTGCGTCCCTTCGCGATGTCGTGCAGCAGGACCGCCACATACAGTTCGCGACGCGAGATCACCTTGTGGATCACCTCGGTTGCGACCGGGGCAATCTCCGCCAGTTCTCCGCGTTCGATCCGGTGCAGGATACCGAGCATGATGATGGTGTGCTCGTCGACCGTGTAGACATGGTACATGTCGTACTGCATCTGCGCGACGACCCGGCCGAAATCCGGAACGAAACGGCCGAACACCTGCGCCTCGTTCATGCGGCGCAGGGTTCGCTCCGGGTTGTTCCTGGAAGTCACGATCTCGAGAAACAGGCGGTTTGCCTCCGGATCGTCCCGCAGGGACCGGTCGATCAGCCGCAGGTGGGCGGTCGCGAGCCGCAGGCAGTGCGGGTGGAACTCGAGGTCGTTTTCCTGCGCGACGTGGAACATGCGGACCAGATTGACAGGATCGCGTGCGAGCGCGTCGTCGTCGACCACGTTCAGCCTGTCCCCGTCGAGCCGGAAGTCGCCCCAGCTGCGGCGGCGGTTCCACAGCCGGCGCAGTCTGAACCGCGGACGGCGCCGGTGCTCGGCCTCGACCGCGGCACAGAAAATCCGCGTAAGATCACCGACATCCTTCGCCGTGAGGTAGTAGTGTTTCATGAACCGTTCCACCGCTCGGGCGCCGCTCCTGTCGGTGTAGCCGAGCAGGTCGGCGATCTCGCGTTGCAGGTCGACGGTCAGCCGCTCCTCGGCCCGACCGGTCAGGTAGTGAAGGTGACAGCGGATGGTCCACAGCTGTTTTTGCGCCTTGGAAAACCGACGCGCCTCCGCATGCGAAAGCATGCCGGTCCCGACCAGTGCACGCGGTTCGTCGACCTGGTAGACGTACTTGCCGATCCAGAACAGGGTGTGCAGGTCGCGAAGCCCGCCCTTGCCGTCCTTTACGTTGGGCTCGATGACGTATCGTGAATCTCCGAGCCTCTGGTGCCTGCGATCGGATTCCTGCAGCTTGGCCTCGACGAACTCGACCGCGGAGCCCGAAACGACCTCGGCGTGGAATCGTCCCGACAGTGCTTCCATAAGCTCGCGTTCGCCGCACAGGTAGCGCGCTTCGAGCACGGAGGTCCGGATCGTCATGTCGGCACGGGCCTGACGCAGGCATTCCTCAATCGAGCGGGTCGCGTGACCGACCTTCAGGCGCAGGTCCCACAGCAGGTACAGGATCGCCTCGACGACCTGCTCGCTGTAGGGCGTTGCCTTGTAGGGCAACAGGAACAGCAGGTCGATGTCGGAGAACGGAGCGATCTCGCCGCGGCCGTATCCGCCGATCGCGATCACGCAGATCTGTTCGCCGCTGGTCGGGTTGGGGGCCCGGTACATCCGGGTGGTGATCGCCTCGTGCAGGGCCCGGATGATGGCGTCCATGAGAAAGGCGCCGGCGCGAACGGCATTGGCCCCGTTGTGATCCTGCATGAACCGCCCGCGGATCTCCGCCCGCCCGGCATCGAGAGTCTCGCGCAGTACCGGGAGCAGCCCGGCCCGGAACGCCGTCGGCTCGCCGGTTTCCGTCCACAGGGTATCAATGCGCTCCTCGAGCGCTTCGGGATCGATGATCTGGTGGCGATGGCGCAGCCTGCGGTCGCCGGGCGCAAGTCCGTCGAGCGCCAGCAGTTCGCCTGCCGCCGACCGGGCGGCAAGTGCCTCTTCAGGCAAGACCCTTGTCCTCCAGCTCCCGGCGTGCCGCCTCGGTCTTTTCCAGTTCCGCCAGTCCCATGCCGGCCAGGATCGGGCCGGTCTTGGAGAACTGGATGCCGGCATAGCCGACGATCTCGATACGATTGCCCCACGGGTCGCGAAAGTTGTTGCCGCGAGAACCGATGAGTTCGACGCCGAGCGCTCGGACCGCCGCCTTGGCTGCGTCGGGATCGTCGACGACAAAACCGAAATGCCTGGCGTCGTCCGCCGGCTGGATCCGCGGCGCCGACAGGTTGATGAACTGATCGCCCATGTCGATGAAGGCGTGCCGTTCCGACCGGCTGCGCAACGTGAATTCGAACAGGGCGCCGTAGAACTTCAGGGCTTCGTCGATGTCCCCGACTTCCAGTCCGACATGGTTGATGCCCACGGCCCGCGCGCGCCTGGTGCTGGTTTCACTCATGCCCTGTCTCCGCTGCCTCCCGGAGCCCAGACTACCGTACGGGCGAGCCGGAAGCCATTGGCCGCAGGCTGCCCGGTCAGTCTCCCTCGAGCTCGTCTCCCCAGACCTGTGCCCGGTTGACCCATCCCTCGTAGTCCTTTGCCTCGATCCGGCACCACTCCCCCTCGCAGTCGTGCAGCTTGGCGATGACCCCGCGCTCCATCCTGGCCACAAGCCGCGACCCGGTCGCCGGTTCGGCGTGCATGGTGCCAATCTCCGCGATGACCTGCACGTTTGCGATGCCTGACAGCATGTTCGACCGGATCCACCCGCTCTCTCCCGAGAATTCCCGGACCTGTCGCCAGTGCCCGAACTCGCGAACCACCTCCATCGGGAGGCCCCGGCGCAGGTACACCCACATGATCTTGTATTCGCGGCCTGGTCCGGCCCGCATGTTGACCTCCGCGGCACGCAGCGAGACAAATCGCGGGATCGGCAACCCGGTCTCTCCGTTCTTGCCCGCCCTGTCGCCGGCCGCAAGCGCCCCGGGCGTGAACAGGAGACCGAGACAGATGATGACGCGCACGATCTTCATGACCCGGGATCCCGGCTGGTTTCTGGACAAGTTCCCGGCCTGCTGATAATGCCGATATCGGGGACCACCGGGAGAAAGGGCGTTCTCATGGCGACACGAAAACCTGTTGTCATCGTGACGCGTAAGCTGCCGGACCCCATCGAGACCCGGATGATGGAGCTTTTCGACGTCCGTCTCAACCTGTCGGACGCGCCGTTCGGGGCCGAAGATCTGGCCGGAGCGCTGCGCGAGGCCGATGTCCTGGTCCCCACCGTGACCGACCGGATCGACGCAGGGCTGCTCGAGGCGGCCGGACCCGGGCTGAAACTGATCGCCTCTTTCGGTACCGGGGTCGATCACATCGACGTTTCCGCAGCCCGCGCACGCGGCATCACCGTGACCAACACGCCCGGTGTTCTCACCGAGGACACCGCCGACATGACCATGGCGCTCATCCTTGCGGTTCCGCGCCGCCTGGTCGAGGGAGAACGGCTGCTGCGTTCGGGAGACTGGGCCGGCTGGGGGCCGACCCTCATGCTCGGGCACCGGATCCACGGCAAGCGGCTGGGGATCCTCGGGATGGGCCGGATCGGCCAGGCCGTAGCCCGGCGCGCGCGCGGGTTCGGCCTGTCGGTTCACTACCACAACCGCAGGCGGCTTCACCCGGAAATAGAGGAGGAGCTCGAGGCAACCTACTGGGATACCCTCGATCAGATGCTCTCGCGAATGGACATCATCTCGGTGAACTGCCCGCACACCCCGGCAACCTTCCACCTGATCTCGGCGCGCCGGCTGGCGCTGATGCAACCCCATGCCTATATCGTCAACACCTCGCGCGGCGAAGTGATCGACGAGAGCGCCCTTGCTGCAGCGCTCGCGGCCCGCGACATCGCCGGTGCCGGGCTCGACGTGTTCGAACACGAGCCACTGGTCAGCCCGGAACTGCTCGAATGCGACAATGTCGTGCTCATGCCGCACATGGGATCGGCAACCTACGAGGGGCGGATCGACATGGGCGAGAAGGTGATCGTCAACATCCGCGCCTTCACCGACGGACACACTCCTCCCGACCGGGTGATCGAGACCTGGGGACTCGGGCTCACGGCCTGATCGTCGGGGCGTCTCCGCACAACGGGCAGCCCGGGTTGCGGCGGTAGCGCACGGTCCTGAAGGTCATGCCGAGGGCATCGAACATCAACAGCCGGCCCGACATCGACTCGCCTATTCCGAGCAGTTCCTTGATCACTTCCGTTGCCTGCAGGGTGCCGATGACACCGGCCACGGCCCCGAGAATTCCCGCCTCTTCGCACCGCGGCACCGTGTCGGGCGGCGGTGGCTCGCGGAACAGGCAACGGTAGCAGGGTTCCCCGGCGTGACCGGCAACACCGCTGCGGTAGGTGGTGAGCTGGCCCTCGAATCGCAGCAGCGCGCCGGAGACCACCGGAATCCCGCAATGGTGCGCGGTATCGTTGACGAGGTATCGCGTCGCGAAGTTGTCCGAGCCGTCGACAACCAGGTCGTAGCCCGACAGCAGTCCGGCGGCGTTTTCCGGGCCGAGCCGCATCTCGTGCAACCGGACCTCGACGGTCGGGTTGATCCGCTCGAGTGTGTTGCGGGCCGACCGGGTCTTCGCCTCGCCCACCGATCCGGTCGCATGCACCACCTGGCGCTGCAGGTTGGTCATGTCGACGGTGTCGTCATCGATGATCCCGAGCGTGCCGATCCCCGCGGCGGCCAGGTAGAGCAGTACCGGCGAGCCGAGCCCCCCGGCGCCAACGCACAGCACCCGCGATGCAAGCAGCCGTTCCTGTCCCTCGTCCCCGACCTCCTCGAGGATCAGGTGGCGGGCATAGCGCAGGAACTGGTCATCGGTGAGCTCCATTTCCTATGTCCCCGTCGATCCGAAACCCCCGGCGCCGCGTCCGGTCGGGGGAAGCTCATCCCCGGTTTCCGTCTCGGCCCTGGCTACCGGAACGATCACCATCTGGGCAATTCTCTGGCCCGGCAGGATATCGACACGATCCTGCCCCAGGTTGACCAGCAGCACCATCACCTCGCCACGGTAGTCGCTGTCGATCGTGCCGGGTGCATTGAGCACAGTAACCCCGGAACGGGCCGCAAGCCCGGACCTCGGCCGGATCTGCGCCTCGTAGCCCGCCGGAATGGCGACGGCAAACCCGGTTGGAACCAGCGCCCGGTCCCCCGGCTCGATCGAGACCCCGCCTGCCGCATGAAGATCCATGCCGGAGCTCCCGGCCGTCCGGTAGGCGGGAATCGGCTGGGGCTCACGGTGTGCGAAACGCCGGAAGGTGATGCGAACCATGGCTCAGCCAGTACGGTGGTCCGCGATCCGCCGCACGAGCCTCTCCGCCACCTCTGCCTTGGCCATCCTGGGCCAGCTTTCAGCCTGGTCCGCGGTGACGAGGTGCACGGTGTTGTCGGCACCGCCGAACACGCCCTGCGATGCGGAGACGTCGTTCGCAAGGATCCAGTCACACCCCTTGCGCCGGAGCTTGTCCGCCGCGTGATCGATCACCTGCTCGGTCTCGGCGGCAAACCCGATCACCAGCCCCGGGCGGCGGGGTCCGGGCTGTGACAGGGTCGCCAGAATGTCCGGGTTCTCGACGAGTTCGAGGCCGGGCAGGCTGCCCGCGCCGTCCTTCTTGAGCTTGTTGCCGGCAGGTTGCGCCACGCGCCAGTCGGCCACCGCCGCGGCACAGACCGCAACATCAACCGGGAGCGCCGTCCGGCACGCCTCCAGCATCTCGCACGCCGTCTCGACGTGCACAACCCGCACGGCCGGCGGATCGGCAAGCCGGGTCGGCCCGCTCACCAGCGTCGTCTCCGCGCCCGCGGCGGCGAGAGCATGTGCGATCGCATGTCCCTGTCGCCCGGACGACCGGTTGGCGATATAGCGGACCGGGTCGATCGCCTCCCAGGTCGGGCCCGAGGTCACCAGCGCCCGGCAGCCCGCGAGCTGCCCCGCCGCACCGAGCATCGCCGCGGCCCCGGCGGCAATCGCCGCCGGCTCCGCCATGCGGCCGGGCCCGTATTCGCCACACGCCATCTCGCCGCTGTCGGGTCCGACCACGTGGATGCCGCGCCGGCGCAGTGTTGCAAGGTTGTCCACTGTTGCCGGATGTTCCCACATGCGCACGTTCATTGCCGGAGCCACCAGCACCGGCTTGTCGGTGGCAAGAAGAACCGTGGTTGCGAGGTCATCGGCAATCCCGGCACGCATCCGCGCCAGCAGATCGGCCGTCGCCGGGGCCACGATCAGCAGATCGGCCTCGCGCGACAGCCTGATATGGCCCATTTCGGACTCGTCATCGAGCGAAAACAGGTCGCTGTAGACCTTCTCGCCGGTCAGCGCCTGGAGGCTGAGAGGAGTAACGAACCGCGCCCCGGCCCCGGTCAGGATACTGCGGACCGCATCGCCCTGTTGCTGTAGCTCCCGGACCAGCAACAGACTCTTGTAGGCGGCAATGCCGCCACCGATGATCAGCAGGATGCGCCAGTTGCCGCTCACGCGTCGAGGTCGGCCGTCGTCTCGCGATACCGGTACACCCGCGAGCAGTATGGACACACCACCACGTTGTCCGGACCAATGGTGAGAAACACCCTGGGATGGCCGAGCGGACCGCCGCCGCCGTCACAGGCGATGCGGCGCGACCGGGTGTCGATTTCTTCCAGCACTCCCGCCATTGCCGTCCTCGCGCGTCTGCGTCTGCTGTATGTCCATCTTGCCAGTCCGTGCACCCGACGGTAAACACTCAAGCATCCGGGCGCCCGTAGCTCAGCTGGATAGAGCGCTGCCCTCCGAAGGCAGAGGTCAGAGGTTCGAGTCCTCTCGGGCGCGCCACACTTCAGTCCAGTCTTCCCCAGTCGGTGACCCGTGTTGGAGTAATGCAGATCAGCAGGCTCTCCTCGAGCCGCATGTCGTGGTACTGGCGGTAGCGCCGGCGCAGGGCTGCAATCGCGCCCGTGTGGGCGGTTCCTGTCGAAACCAGGGTGGCCTCTCCGCGTACCATGACCCAGCCGAGTTGCGACCAGTCGGAATGGTCGTAGTGATCGACCACGAGCGCGGCGTACGGGTTGGCCATGACGTTCCGCACCCGGGCGAGGCGGCGGGGCGCGACCGTCTTCGGCTTCTCGTCGAGCGCGATCCAGATGGCCGGGCCGTCCAGTGCGTAACACACCGGTACCACATGCGGCCGGCCGGCCGGCGAGGTGGTCGCGAGCCGGCCGACGCGGCCCTTCTCCAGGAACCGTCGCTGTCGGGGCGTCATTCACCCACCTGCAGCAGCTTGCCGTTTGACCGCGCGCTGGCAAAGGCGGCAGCGAACACCGTGGCGCCGATGACGAGGTAGATCACGTTGACCACCACCGCCCCGGCCAGCAGGTCGGCGCGGAAGACACCGTCGACCATGACGGCGCGCATTCCCTCGAACACGTAGGCGGACGGCGTCGCCCAGGCGACCGGCTGGAGCCAGCCTGGCAATGTGGCCACCGGGTAGTACACCGCGCTGATCGGCGCAAAGGCGAAGATCGCAACCCAGGCGAGACTCTCCGCTCCCAGCCCGAACCGGATCACCATCGCGGTGACGGTCATTCCGATGCCCCAGCCCATGACGGTCAGACATGTGAAGAAAGCAACGACGCCCGGACCGTAGGAAAGGACCGAGAACTCGAACAGGACCCATGCCAGTACCCAGGACGGCGCGAGACCGATGCAGGTACGCAAGAGGCTCATGATCATTGCCGCCCCGATCAATTCCCAGGGCCGGAGCGGGCTGACGAACAGGTGGCCGAGGTTGCGGGACCACATCTCCTCGAGGAAACAGAGCGAGAAGCCCATCTGGCCCCGAAACAGCACGTCCCACAGCAGCACTGCCCCGATGAGTACGCCGGCTGCGTTGGCAACCCAGGTCGAATGCCCGACGAAGAACTGGGTCACGAACCCCCAGACCACCATCTGGACCGTCGGCCAGTACGCCAGCTCGAGAATGCGCGGCCACGACCCGCGCAACAGGTACATGTAGCGTCGCACCAGCGCCAGCATGCGCCGCGCCGCGCCGGCTTTCACGCCGCCTCTCCCTCGGAACTGGCCCGATCACGGGCGATGTCGAGGAATACGTCCTCGAGCGTGCTGCGGCCATACCGGGCAAGCAGGCTGTTCGGGCTTCCCCGGTCCACGATCGCGCCCGCCCGCATCATCAGCACCCGGTCGCACAGCCGCTCGACCTCGGCCATGTTGTGCGAGGCGAGCAGGATCGTCGCGCTTTCCGCCCGTGCGTAGTCCTCGAGGTAGGTGCGGACCCAGTCCGCGCTGTCGGGATCGAGCGACGCCGTCGGCTCGTCGAGCAGCAGAACGCGGGGCCGGTTTATCAGGGCCTTGGCCAGTGCCACCCGGGTTTTCTGTCCCGCCGAGAGCTGTCCGGTCCGCCGGCCCAGCAGCTCCACGAGATCCAGCGCCCCGGCAAGCTCGTCGATGCGCCGGCGCGGCTGCGGCACCCCGTAGAGATCGGCATAGACGCGAAGGTTCTCGCGCACCGACAGCCGGTGCGGCAGGTCGACGTAGGGTGAGGAGAAGTTCATTGTCGGCAGCGCCCGGTACCGGTCGGCCACCATGTCGACGCCATGGATGCGGACCTCGCCCGAGCTTGGCGTAAGCAGGCCCAGCAACATCGAGATCGTGGTGGTCTTGCCGGCACCGTTCCCGCCCAGAAGCGCGCTGACGCGCCCTTCCTCGACGGAAAAGCTGATCCCGCGAACCGCCGTGATGTCACCGAACCGCTTGGTGAGTGCGCGCACGCTGATCGCGGGCGTGGTCATGAACCGGTCACCGGGCAAGAGGGTTTGCGGCGCAACCATAGGCGGGGTGGTCGGGGCGGGCAAGCCGGCGCGGCGGTTGTGAACAGCCCGGATCCGTGTTACCCCGCCGCCGCCTGTTCTCCAGCCGGCGAGGCCACCATGAGCGACACCCAACCCGTCCAGGAGACCGGCGACGACATCCGGTTCCTGGTTGCGGTGCAGTACATCAAGGACCTGTCGTTCGAGAGCCCCGGCGCTCCGCACAGCCTGCAGCCGAACGAAGTAGCGCCGCAGATCAACGTTCAGGTCGACATGGCCGCGACCGCCGTTGGCGAGCACGGACACGAGGTGGCGCTCTCGCTCACGGTCGATGCCAGAAGGGCGGAGGAACAGCTGTTCCTGGTCGAGTTGACCTATGCCGGGGTGTTCGTGATCACCGGGGTTCCCGAATCTGGGCTGCGGCCGCTGCTCCTGATCGAGGGTCCAAAGCTCCTGTTCCCGTTCGCGCGCAGCGTCATCTCGGCAGCGGTGCGCGATGGCGGCTTTCCGCCGTTGCTGCTGCAGCCGGTCGACTTTGCCGCTCTCTACCGCCAGTCGCTCGACGACAGCGTCAGTCCCGAAGCCACACCGGATCCCTGATCTGCCGCAACAACTCCCGGTGCGCGGCCCGCTCGGCGTCGCTCGCGCTCCAGCTGCGCGACGCCCGGGGCCCGGCCGCCTCGCCGCCCGCTTCCGCCGGACCCGGAGCTGCCGGCCCGCCCAGGTCAAGTGACTGCTGCCGGCCACCGCACAGGTGCAGATAGACCTCCGCCAGCAGGCGCGAATCCACCCGGGCCCCGTGCTTCTCGCGCTCCGCGGTATCGATCGCGAACCGCCGGCACAGGGCGTCAAGGCTTGCCGGCGCGCCCGGGAACCGCGCCCGGGCAAGCTGCAGGGTGTCGACGGCGCGGCCGGCATCGAGCGGCGGGCGGCCGGCATCGGTGAGTTCCATGTTGAGGAAGGCAAGGTCGAATGCGGCGTTGTGAATGACCAGGTGGTCATCGCCGATAAAGGCCAGGAACTCGTCCACCCGCTCGGCAAAGGTCGGGTGGTCGGCCAGGAATTCGTTCGTCAACCCGTGGGTCTCGTAGGCTCCCGCCTCGATCTCCTGCCCGGGGTTGAAGTAGCAGTGATACTCCCGCCCTGTCGGCACAAGGTTGACCAGCTCGACCGCCCCGATCTCCACGATCCGGTGTCCCAGGGATATCTCGAGACCGGTGGTCTCGGTGTCGAGCACGATCATCCGCATCACGGTCTCCTCCTCCTGCCTGCCAGCCATCTCGCGAGTTCTCGGCTGGTTGCTGCCAGGCCCAGGCCCGAGTGGATGACAACGTCCGCGCGCCGGCGTTTCGCCCGGTCCGGCATCTGCCGGCGCAGGATGTCCGCTAACCGCTGCGCTGTCATTCCTGGTCTTGCCAACACCCGCTGGCGCTGCAGGTATGCAGGCGCCGTGACCACGAGCACCGTGTCGCACACCGCGTCGCCCCCGCTTTCGAATAACAACGGGACGTCAAGCACCACCAGCCGCGAGCGCCGCCGCCTGTGCCGCGCCAGAAACCGGTCGCGGTCGGCGCGGACCAGCGGATGGACGATCGCTTCAAGCTGGCGCAGGCGCCCGGCATCCCCGATCACCAGCGAGCCAAGGCGGTTCCTGTCAACGCTGCCGTCCCTGATCACGCCCGGAAAGGCGCGCCCGACAGGCGCCACCGCCGCGCCGCCGCGCGCAAACAGGCGATGGACGCAGGCGTCGGCGTCATGCACCGGGATCCGCGCGCGCCCGATCAGCCGCGCAACAGTGCTCTTGCCCATTGCAATGGAGCCCGTCAGCCCGACAATTTCCATGTCCGGTACCGGGGCCTATGCCGTGTGCCGAAACGCAATGCGTTTCAGCGCGCACAGGAGGTCTTCGCGGGCAGCCGGCGCTCCGTTTTCCCGGGCGCTCCCGGCTCCATGCGTCATTCGCCCCACGATCGCGTCCCGAAGACCGGCGGAGGGCATCTCTTTCCGGCCTGAACGGGAGCGATCGTTCAACGACGCCACGGCACTAGTCCTCGATCATCCGCTGCTGGCGCAGCCAGGCAAGCAACGGCAACAGTGGCAGGCCCATGATGGTAAACCAGTCCCCCTCGACCGCGCTGAACAGGTGACTCCCCGTGCCCTCGAGCCGATATCCTCCGACCGAACCGGCAAGGTCGTGTGCGTCCGCAGCAAGGTACCGCTCGAGGAACCGTTCACCAAGCGGTCGCATGGCAAGCCGGGCGGTATCCACCGCCTGCCAGAGCACCGCGCCGCCACGGCACGCCGCGACCGCACTCGTGAGCGTGTGACTTGTACCGGCGAGTGTCTCGATCTGGCCGCGCAGTGCCGCGGGGGTTTCCGGTTTGCCCAGCCAGCGGCCCCGGTGTTCGAGAAGCTGGTCGGCTCCCAGCACCACCGCGTCGGGATGCCCACGACTGACCTGGACGGCCTTGGCCGCAGCAAGGGCACAGGCGGCAGCCGGGGTGGCGGCGCCATCGTGCTCAAGGCCCGCGCGCAGTGCCGGTTCGTCGACCCGCGCCGGAACGATGCGGAAGACAAGCCCGGCATCACGCAGCAGGCGGGCCCGGGTCGGGCTTGCCGACGCGAGCACCAGGTCGGCCGTCCCGCGTGTCAGTGTCGCCACCCCTATCCCTCGCGGCCGTGAAACCGGGCATAGTGCTGCAGGATTCCGGCGGCCGTCTCCTCAATCGACCGGCGCGTGACATCGATGACCGGCCATCCCTCCGAGTGGAACAGCCGGCGCGCCGCCGTCACCTCCCGGCGCACGGTCTCGAGATCGACATAGTCGCTTCCCTGTTCCTGTCTGAGCATGAGCATGCGGTTTCGCCGCAGCTGCGTCAGTCTGACCGGATCATTGGTCAGCCCCACGATCAGGCGTCCGCGCACTGTCTGGATCTGCGGCGGCAGCGGCATCCCCGAGACCAGGGGCACGTTTGCGACCTTGTAACCCCGGTTGGCAAGATAGAGCGCGGTCGGCGTCTTTGAGGTCCGGGACACGCCAAGCAGGATGATGTCTGCTGCATCCAGGCTGTCGAGCAACTGCCCGTCATCATGGGTGAGGGTGTAGTCCATCGCCTCGATCCGCTCGAAATAGGCGGCATCCAGGCGGTGTTGCCGGCCCGGGCGGCCCTCGCTCTCCACCCCCAGATACTTGCCCAGGGTATCCAGGACCTGATCGAGGACCGGGACGCACGGCACCTGCAGGCGCTGGCATCCGTCCTCGAGACGGCGGCACAGGGTCTTGTCGATGATGGTGTAGAGAACCGGTCCGGGGTAGGACTCGATCGCGGTGAGGATCCGGTCCACGTGTTCGCCTGAACGAACCAGCGACCAGACGTGCTCGGTGGCCCGCACCCCCTGGAACTGGACCATGCACGCGCGCACGACCTGGTGGTTTGTCTCCCCTGTCGCATCCGATACAAGGTGAATGTGAATTCGCGTCGACATCGACTCCGCACCAGGCCCGCGGGGGCAGAACGGTTTGTGGAAGAAATGACAGTCTTGTTACAGCCGGCCGGGATACTCACGGTTTTCCCAGCACCTCTCATCTGCGGCAATGGCCAAATACCGTGAATCCACGACCTGTGGAAAAACGCCCGGTATTGCGGCTGAACCGGTTCCGATGCCCGGCTCCGACAGCCGTCCATGCCCGCCGGCGTGGGTGAACATCTTCTGAAGAACCTGTTCGTTCATGCAGAATTCCACTACTCACCACTCCCCAACTCAACAGTCATACTAAAGTATATGTCATACATGGGTTGAAAGGGACGTGTGTGAATGAACCTCTGATCCTGCAGGCCCTGGCCGGCGCCCGGACGTCCCGGCCACCGTTCTGGCTCATGCGCCAGGCTGGGCGGTACCTGCCTGAATACCGTGCGGTGCGCGCGAAGCGGGACACCTTTCTCGAACTGTGCCTTGATCCGCCACTGGCGGCCGAGGTCACGCTGCAGCCGGTCCGCCGGTTCGGTCCGGACGCCGCCATCGTGTTCTCCGATATCCTGGTCATCCCGTTCCTGCTTGGCCGCGACGTCCGGTTCGTGGAGGGGACCGGACCCGTGCTGGATGCGATCGACAGCGTGCACGAACTGGGCCCGCTACCCGCACGGATGACCGCATCGAGGATCGCGCCGGTCTACGAGACCATCGCGCGGGTGCGCGCGGCGCTTCCCGGCGAGGTGGCGCTGATCGGGTTTGCCGGGGCTCCATGGACCGTCGCGACCTACATGGTGGAGGGCGGAAGCAGCCGGGATTACCTGCGCACGAGGCGGTGGCTCTATGCCGACCCGGAAGGGTTCTCCGCGCTGATCGAGGCGCTGATCGAGGCGACCATCGCCCATCTCGACGCTCAGGTCGAGGCGGGCGCCCAGGTCGTGAAGCTGTTCGACAGCTGGGCCGGGGTTCTGGCTCCGCCCGCCTTCGAGCGATGGTGCATCACGCCGACCAGGCGCATCGTTGCCGCGCTGCACCGGCGTCATCCTGGTGTGCCCGTTATCGGTTTCCCGCGTGGTGCGGGAGCCGGCTACGCTGAGTTTGTCCGTGGTTCCGGTGTCGATGCGGTGGCGATCGATACCTCGGTCCCGCCCGAGTGGGCCGCGCGGGTCCTGCAGCCGCTGGTTCCGGTGCAGGGCAATCTCGACCCGGCGGCTCTGGTTGCGGGAGGCACGGGCATGGCCGGTGAGGTGCGCAGGATTACCCGCGCGCTGTCGCGCGGCGCGCATGTCTTCAATCTTGGCCACGGGGTATTGCCCTCCACGCCACCGGATCACGTCGGGGAGCTGGCGGAGCTGCTCAGGTCGGGAACGGTCTAGGAGCCACGGATGACCGAGTTCTACCCATGGATCAAGGCGGCGCACGTGATCAGCGTGATGTCCTGGATGGCGGGCATGCTCTACCTGCCGCGCCTGTTCGTCTACCACGCCGACGCCGCGCCCGGTTCGGAGCTGTCGGAGACGCTGAAGCTGATGGAGCGCCGCCTGCTGCGATTCATCATCAACCCGGCGATGATCGCGAGCTTCCTGTTCGGCTTGTGGATGCTGCTCCTCGACCCGGTCCTGCTCGAACAGTCGTGGATGTGGGTCAAGCTGCTGGCTCTGGTGGGCCTGACGGGGGTACACGGCGCGCTGGCGCGCTGGCGCCGGTTCTTCGAACGCGACGCCAACATGCTGCCGGCCCGCACCTACAGGATCGTCAACGAGCTGCCGACGCTGCTGATGGCGATCATCGTTGTCCTGGTGATTGTCCGGCCATTCTGAAGCCGGCGCGGGAGTAGCGACGGCAGAATAGGATTTGACACCCGTGCCGGAGATTGGGTAGACAACAAACAGTCAGGCGCCCTACGGGACTGCCGCACCTGCGTGCACCCGCCTCTCTGCCTGCCCTTCCCTGCCTTGCCCCGCAGCTTCCACAAAGCTGGTTGCCATGCACCTCCAGGAACTCAAGACCAAATCGCCGTCTGATCTTCTTTCCTACGCGGAAGATCTGGAGATCGAGAACGCAAGCTCGCTGCGAAAGCAGGCGATGATGTTCGCGATCCTCAAGCAACTCGCGGAGAACGAGGTCCCGATCTACGGCGCCGGCGTGCTCGAAACACTGTCCGACGGGTTCGGCTTCCTGCGTTCGCCGGAATCCAACTACCTGCCGGGGCCGGATGACATCTATGTCTCGCCCTCCCAGGTCCGCCGGTTCGGGCTGCGTACCGGTGACACGGTGGAGGGCCAGATCCGCGCGCCCAAGGACGGCGAGCGCTACTTCGCCCTGCTCAAGGTCAACAAGATCAACTTCGAGGACCTGGAGGTTGTCCGGCACCGGATCAACTTCGACAACCTGACGCCGCTCTACCCGGACGAGCGGCTGGTGCTCGAGATCGAGTCGAAGTCGCGCTCGAGCGATCAGACCTGTCGGGTCATCGACCTGATCTCGCCAATCGGGAAGGGACAGCGCGCCCTTGTGGTCGCACCGCCGCGGACCGGAAAGACGGTGATGCTGCAGAACATCGCGACCTCAATCGCGCGCAACCATCCCGAGGTGTACCTCATCGTGCTGCTGATTGACGAGCGGCCGGAGGAAGTCACCGACATGGACCGCACGGTCAAGGGCGAGGTGATCAGTTCCACCTTCGACGAGCCGGCGAGCCGCCATGTCCAGGTTGCCGAGATGGTGATCGAGAAGGCCAAGCGCCTGGTCGAGCACCGCCGCGACGTGGTGATCCTGCTGGACTCGATTACCCGGCTTGCGCGGGCCTACAACACCGTGGTGCCGTCATCCGGCAAGGTGCTTACCGGCGGTGTCGACGCCAACGCGCTGCAGCGGCCGAAACGGTTCTTCGGCGCCGCCCGCAACATCGAGGAGGGCGGTTCGCTGTCGATCATCGCGACCGCGCTGATCGACACCGGCTCACGCATGGACGAGGTGATCTTCGAGGAATTCAAGGGAACCGGCAATTCCGAGATCATCCTTGACCGCAAACTGACCGACAAGCGCACATTCCCGACCATTGACATCACCCGTTCGGGGACGCGCAAGGAAGAGTTGCTGGTGGACAAGGCGACGCTGTCAAAGATGTGGGTGCTGCGCCGCATCCTGACCCAGATGGGAACGGTGGACGCCATGGAGTTCCTCCTCGACAAGCTGAAGACATCCAAGAGCAACCAGGATTTCTTCACTGTCATGAATTCCTGACGCCGAACATCCAACCTGCAGGGCCGGCACATGAACCGGATATTCTCGGGCATCCAGCCGTCGGGAAACCTCCAGCTCGGCAACTACCTGGGCGCGATCCGCAACTGGGCCAGGATGCAGGACAGCCACGAGTGCATCTACTGCGTGGTCGACCTGCACGCGATCACGGTGCCCCAGGACCCGGCGGAGCTGAGAAGGGCGACGCGGGAAGTCGCCGCCGGCGTCATCGCCGGCGGCGTCGATCCGGACCGCTCGGTGATCTTCGTCCAGAGCCAGGCTCCCGAACATGCCGAGCTGGCGTGGATCCTCAACTGCGTTGCCAGACTCGGCTGGCTCAACCGCATGACCCAGTTCAAGGACAAGGCGGGCGCCGACCGCGACGGCGCCACGGTCGGGCTGTATACCTACCCGGTCCTGCAGGCTGCGGATGTCCTTGCCTACAAGGCGACCGATGTTCCGGTCGGTGAAGACCAGAAACAGCACATCGAGCTTGCCCGGGACATCGCCCAGGCCTTCAATTCCATGTTCGACACCGACTTCTTCCCGCTGCCCGAGCCGCGCATCCAGCCCGAAGCCGCCCGGATCATGAGCCTGCGCGACGGCACCCGGAAAATGAGCAAGTCGGATCCGTCCGACTACTCGCGCATCAACATGACTGACGGCGCGGACCTGATCGCCCGCAAGATCCGGCGCGCGAAGACCGACCCGGCCCCGCTTCCCGATCACGCTGAAGCGCTCGAGGGCCGCCCGGAAGCCCGGAACCTGGTCACGATCTACGCAGCGCTCGCCGAGGTGTCGCAGGAGACCGTTGTCGAGCGATTTGCCGGCAAGGGGTTCGGAATCTTCAAGTCGGAACTCGCTGATCTCGCCGTCGCCGTACTCGGACCGATCGGCGAGGAGATGCAGCGCCTGATGGCAGCGCCCGACGAGGTCGATGCGATCCTGGGCCGCGGCAACGCCCGGGCCCGCGAAATTTCCGGGCCGATCATTCGTGCAGCACAGGACATCGTCGGGTTCCACCGGGCGTGACGGCTTGAACTCGACGGAGGCTCCTGTCACACTGGCCACAGGTTTTGCCGCGTATTGCGGAGAACAGGACAATCATGTTCATCCAGACGGAAGAGACCCCGAATCCGGCCACGCTGAAGTTCCTGCCGGGCCGCACGGTCCTGGGAAATGGCAGCGTCGACTACCGGTCGATCGAGGAAACAGCGCATTCTCCCCTCGCCCAGACGCTGTTCGCCATCGACGGCGTGACCAGCGTGTTCCTTGCCGACGACTTTCTGACCGTCGGCAAGCGCGAGGACAAGGACTGGCGGGTGATGAAGCCCGTGGTTCTCGGGGCCATCATGGAGCATTTCACCCGCGGCCTGCCGGTGGTGACCGACGCGGTGGAGCCACCCGGCGACACGGACGCGGAAGACAGCGAGGTCGTCGCGAAGATCAAGGAACTGCTCTACACGCGCGTCCGCCCTGCGGTGGCCCAGGACGGCGGCGACATCGTGTTCGAGGCGTTCGAGGACGGGGTCGTCACCCTGCAGATGCGCGGTGCCTGTGCCGGCTGTCCAAGTTCCACGGCCACGCTCAAGATGGGCATCGAGAACATGCTCCGGCACTACATTCCCGAGGTCAGGGAGGTACGCGCCGCCGGGCTCGAATACGCGCCCTGGTAAGCCGGTAGCGAATGGACACTGCCGGTCGGGTCGTCTTGCCCGCACTGCTGTGTGCCACGGCACTTGCGACATTTCTCGTTCTCGCGGCCGGCGTGCGGATCATGGCGCCGCCACGTGGACTGCAGGCGCCCGCTGCCGGTCCGGAGGAAATCCGGATCCGCCTGTTCCGGGTGGCCGGCAGCGCCGAGCTTGAGCAGCTGTTCGAACGGCACGACTACGAGCTCGATGCGGTTCGTTCCGGAGAAACGCCGGTCCCTGTCCTGCTTGCGGAAACCCTGCCGCGGGACCTCGGCACCGTGCCGTTGCGCGGCGGGCGCAAGTCCCTGTTCCTCGCTGCGGTACTGCCGAGCGTGCTCTACTGCAATGAACTGGTACTGGTGCGCCGCCGCAGGTTTGAGCAGCTCTGGAACGAGGAGGCAACACCGGCCGCAACCGGTGCGTGGGTCGAGGTACTGGCACACCGCTACGGTCTCGAGGAGCTGGCGCCCGAAGAGTTGCTGCGCCGGGTCGACACGGTTCCCGTGTCGCTGGCTCTTGCCCAGGCCGCTGTCGAGAGCGGGTGGGGAACATCGAGATTTGCGCGTCAGGGCAATGCGCTGTTCGGGGTGCGGACCTGGGTGATGGACGAGGGGCTGGTTCCCGATGACAGCGGTCCCGGCACGACCTTCGGGGTAAGGCGCTACCGGACTGTCACACACTCGGTCTGTTCATACATCCACAATCTGAACGTGAGCGATCACTACGCCTCGTTCCGCGAGGCCAGGCAACGGCTGCGCCGGGACGGTGTTGCGCGACAGCGCTGGGGACACGAGCTTGCAGACCACCTGCAGCGCTACTCCGAGCAGGGAGCGCGCTATACCGAAGTGGTGAGGTCGGTGATCTCGGGAAACGCGCTCGATGACTTCGAAACCGTCAACCTTAGCGGTGATCCGGAGCAGGTGGCCGCAGGCAGCTGATCCGGGATCAGGACACGGGAGAGAGGAACTGCACGCCGAACCACCGCCAGCGGGCATCCGGCCCGGGCATGGTGCAATTCACCCGCGAGCGTCCCGGGGGCAGCAGGGTGTGGAACCGGGCCTCGACCCGGCGCCCGAGCACCTCGAGGTCAAGTCCGCCGCCGGAACTCGCGAAACAGGCCAGCCGGTCAAGGTGACCAAGCCTGTCGGGCACGGTAAAGCCGAACGGCGGCGGGTTCTGTGCGATGACCGGATTTGCAGGAAGGACATCGGTTACCGGCAGCGGAAGCGCATTGATGACCAGACGGAAACGATCGAGTCCGCCGTAGCGCTCGTTCAGCGGAAACCGTGGAAGAGAAAGCCGGTCGGCGCCCGCATGGACCACGCCCGAGTGCTGGCCGAAGGCGATCTCGAACCCGTGCCGGCGCACCAGGCCGCGGACCTCGGGATCATATTCGCCGAACGGGTAGGCAAACAGCCGTGGCTGCTCGCCAAGCTCGGCGAGGAACCGGGCATTCGACTCTTCGAGTTCGCGGTCCGCATCCTCGCGGGAGATGCGTGTCATGTGCGGATGGGTTCGAGTCTGGCTGCCGATTGTGACCCCGGCGCGATGCAGCTCGCGCAACTGGTCCCAGCTCATGGAGCTGGCGCGGTTGTAATCGACCGGATCGGTCGCCACGAACAGGGTAAACGGGAACCCGGCGTCCCGGAGCCGCGGCCAGGCTTCCCGGTAGACCGAGAGAAACGCGTCGTCGATGGTCAGCCCGACGGTCCGGTCGGGCAGCGCCTCCGCGTTCCGGACCCGCGCGACAATTTCGGGCACTGGCAGGACCGCGTAGTCCCCGCTGGCGAGTTCGCGCAGGTGTGCCTCGAACTGGTCCAGCCGGATGCTGGTGCTTGGATGCTCCGACTCGCCGAAGCGGTGGTAGACGAGAATGACGGCGGAAGGCTCGGCAGCCCGCGGCACCTGCGCCAGGACGCATGCGGCAAGCAGCGAAAAGACCGTCCAGTTAATGCGGGAGCGATGCCAGGCACGTGCCATCCGGAGACTCTCGCTGTCCAGACCGGTGTCGCGCGCATTATACTCCGCAGCCCGATCACGACGCCAGAATGCCGGCCGGCGGAAGAGACCGGAACCGCGGGCAAGGGACGGCGGTGCAGGCAGGATGCTCATGTTCTTGCCTGGTTCCGGAAATATTCGCGTCACGGACCGTGCGCCGTCACAGGCGCCGGGTCACGACAGAGACGCGACAGGATCCGTCACGTGGCCCTCGGTTGCGCCGACCTTGCTGCGGCGCCGGTCGTTCCGGCCCCGGAATCCGGGACTCCGGCGCGGTGTGGCTGGTGCGTGAACCGAGAAACCGGCCGCAGGACGGCAGTGCCAGGCTGTCAGGTTCCCGGCACGGATCCCGTGTGGTGCAGCCCGTGATCCTGGCGCTGGATTCCTCGGGAGCGAGCTGTTCGGTCGCGCTGCGGCACAACGGAGCCATCGTGGACTGCCTGCGCCGCGAGCTTGCACATGGTCACGCCGCCGTTCTCCCACCGATGATCCGCAGCGTTCTCGACGGTATCGCCTGCGAACAGCTCCGGGCGATCGCCGTGGTGGTCGGGCCCGGCTCCTTCACCGGTATCCGCATCGCAATTGCTGCGGCCCGCGGACTGGCCCTGGCGCTGGAGTTGCCGCTCGTGGGAACGAGCGGGTTCGATGCAATCGGGTTGCGCGCAGGCCGGCTCCCGGCCAGGGCGGGAACCCGGGATGTGATCGCGATCGACAGCCGCAGGGCCGAGCCCTTCGTCGAGGTGCGCGACGAGACGGGAACGGTTGTGGAGGCCGGGCAGGCTGTCGAGGTCGACGCATTCTGGCGCGGCTTTGCGACCCGCCATGGCTCCGGTGCCACGGTTCGTCTCTGGGGCGACGGGTCCGGGAGGATGTCCGCGGCGAGCGCCGGCACGCGAATCCTGGCTGTCGATGCCAACGGGCCGTCGGCAGCGGAAGCGTCGGCCGTTGCCGAGGAGAAACTGCAAACCGGGGCCCTGCCCGATCCGCGCTCGGTTCGTCCGCTCTATCTTCGGGCGCCGCTGTGAGCCGGACAGGGCTGTACCGGTGCCGGGGGGATGCCGCAAGGGTCGGGCCGCTCGCACGGGGCGTGGCGATTGGCGCCATCGAGACGCTCCTGCCTGTCGGCTCGGGCTGGACCAGATGCGCGATCGAGCGCGCCGTCGGGTCGGGCGAGGCCGATCTGCTGGCGCTGGTCCGCCAGGGCGCCGGCATGCCGGCGACGGTGTGCGGCTGCGTGTTGTGGCGCGCCATCGTCCCGGAGGCCGAGATCCTCCAGGTCGTGGTCCGTCATGCGTGGCGCGGACGTGGCTATGGATCGAGGATGCTCGCTGCGTGTTCCGACATCATGCTGGCTTCGGGCGTGCGGGATGTGTTTCTCGAGGTTGCGTCGGGAAACAGGCCGGCGCTGGCGCTCTACCGGTCCGCCGGTTTCCGCGCGATGGGTCGACGGACCGGATATTTCGGCAGTCAGGACGCAGTGCTGATGCGATCTGCAGTGTTGCTGCGGTCAGGTTACGTCAACAGGTTCAACCTGATGAGAACGGAAAGACAGAACAACTGTGATGAAAACCTGTTGCGCAAGGCTGATACCTGCTCTATTCAATAGCGACATATCCAATAACCCATGAACTGGAAGACCCGAGGCATGGATAAACCGGCTACCGAAGTTAATCGCGAGCAAACGGTCAACGTCGTTGCGGCATATGTTTCCCATAACAGCATTCCGGCAGAAGACGTGACCCAGTTCATCCAGAAGGTCTATGAAACGATCAGCCAGCTTGGTGTCGAACCCGTCAAGCCGGAAATGCCGAAGCCGGCGGTTCCGGTCAAGCAGTCAGTGACAGACGACTACATCATCTGTCTCGAGGATGGCCGCAAGCTGAAGATGCTGAAACGGCACCTGAAGATCGCCTTCGGGCTAACGCCCGAAGAATACCGGCAGCGCTGGGGTCTGAAACCGGACTACCCCATGGTTGCTCCTTCCTATGCGCGCCAGCGCAGTGACCTTGCCAAGCAGTTCGGCCTCGGCAACTCGAGGCGGGGCACCCGCAAGTAGCGGACGAACGGGGCACGACGCTCCGGAAAGTGCTATCCTTCACTTGACAAGCTGACGTAGGATGCGGTGCGGTGCGGAATGGACCACAACCGCCCGGAGGAGCGGCAACGGACGTGCCGATGGTGCCATGACAGGGTCCGGGGCAATCCGTCGATCCGGTCCGGAGCCGACGGTGGACCGGGAACCGATCTCGGTGAGATCCGGGTCCTCCGAAATCCGTCTTGCCAGGAACGCTGCCGAGATCGAGGCCGCGCAACAACTGCGCTACAGAGTGTTCTACGAGGAAATGGGCGCGGTCCCCAGTCCCGAGGCGCGGCGCGCGCGGCTTGACTGGGACAGGTACGATGCGGTGGCCGACCATCTCCTGGTCATCGATCACGAGGACGACGCGTCCATTGTCGCGACCTACCGGCTGACCCGTCGCGAAGTCGCCGAGTCGACGGGCGGGTACTACACCGCCGGCGAGTACGACATCGGGCAACTGGTCGCAACACCCGGAACCATCATGGAGCTCGGCCGATCCTGCGTCGAGGCCCGCTATCGCACACGCACGACCATGAAGCTGCTGTGGACGGGAATTGCGGCCTACGTGTTCAGGCACGACATCCGCCTCATGTTCGGCTGCGCCAGCTTTCACGGTGTCGACCCCGACAGGCATGCCGTGGGGTTGTCCTACCTTCACCACCACCACCGGGCTCCGGTCGATCTGAGGCCGCGCGCGCTCGATGCGCTCTACGTCAACATGGACCGGGTCCCGCCCGACGCGATCGATACCCGTCGCGCCTTTGCCAACCTGCCGCCCCTGATCAAGGGCTACCTGAGGCTTGGCGGGTGGGTTGGCGAGGGCGCGGTGATCGACCGGCAGTTCAACACCACCGACGTCTGCGTCGTGGTCCGCACCGAGTCCGTGACCAGGAAGTACTACCGCCACTACGCCCGTGCCGCCGGAGACGCGACGGCCCGATGACGAAGGCGGTGACATCGATGACCGTCCTTGAATCCGGTGCCGCCCTGTCGCCGCGCGCTGTCAGTCTTGCCGTTTCCCGGCTCGGCGCCTATGTCGCGCTGACCCTGGTCCTGTTGCCGTTCCAGCTGGCCGGCATGCTGGCGTGTCCGCCGCTCGCGCGCGCGGTACCGCTGCTGCACCATCGGGTCGGTGCCCGCATCCTGGGCCTCGACATCCGGACCGAGGGCAGGCGTGAAGACCACGGTGCGACACTCTATGTCGCCAATCACGTTTCGTACTACGACATCGTCGTGCTGGGGGCGTTGCTGCCGGGCCGCTTCGTTGCCAAGCGCGAGGTCTCGGGCTGGCCGGGATTTGCCCAGCTCGCCTGGCTCACGCGCACCGTCTACATCGACCGGCGAACCCGGGGCGCGCGGAGCGAGATCGACCATCTCCGCACCGTGCTTGCCCGCGGCGACCGGCTGATCGTGTTCCCGGAGGGGACCAGTTCCGACGGCGTGCGGGTGCTGCCTTTCAAGAGCACGCTGTTCGCGTCGGTCGCCGGCGCGAATGTGTGCGTACAGCCGGTGTCGGTGCGTTACACCAGGCTGGGGGACTGTCCGATTTCCCATGTGGACCGACCGCTGTGCGCCTGGTACGGCGACATGGACCTCATGCCGCACCTGTGGCGGTCGCTGATGCAGGACAGGATCGGTGTCACGATCCGGTTCCACCCGGCCATCGCGGCGGACCGGGTTGCCGACCGCAAGGAGCTGGCACGGCTGGCGCGCGCGCCGATTGCCAGCGATCTCGGAGCGCGCGCACCCGACTTGACCCCGGACCGTGTGGTGCTAGTCTGGCAGGGAGGCAGGGTATCGGGAGACCGCAGGCACACCATGCCAGCACAACCGGCTGATCGCACCACGATCGGTGAGCGATGACTGTAGCGCATCGCTGTCCCGGCGCGAACCGTGCCAAGGGGCTCTTCATCAAGACCTATGGCTGCCAGATGAACCAGTACGATTCCGGCCGGATGGCCCGGGTCCTGGCGGACAGCGGCTATCGCGAAGTTTCCCGGGCGGACGAAGCCGAGCTGGTCATCCTCAACACCTGCCACATCCGAGAGAAGGCCACCGAAAAGGTGTTCTCCGAACTCGGCCGGCTGAGACGGCTGAAGGCCGAGGCGGCGGCGCGCGGCGGACGGGTCATGCTGGCGGTTGCCGGCTGTGTCGCCCAGGCCGAGGGCGAGGAAATCACCGCGCGCGCACCTTGGGTCGACATGGTGTTCGGGCCGCAGAGCTATCACCGGCTGCCCGAACTGGTCGTGAAGGCCGGCGCGATGCGGGCGGACGGGATCACTGGCGCGCGCCTGGTCGATACCGAGTTTTCGGTGGAGAGCAAGTTCGATCACCTGCCCGCACAGCCGGCGACGAGAGCGAGCGCGTTCCTGACCGTACAGGAGGGCTGTGACAAGTTCTGCTCCTTCTGCGTCGTGCCCTACACCCGGGGTGCCGAGGTTTCGCGCTCCGCCGCGGAGGTCCTCGAGGAGGCGCGCAGGCTTGTGACAAGCGGGGCGCGGGAGATCACCCTGCTCGGCCAGAACGTCAATGCCTGGCACGGCCAGGGCACTGCGGGAGGCGAATGGACGCTCGGAGAGCTCATCGCGGCGCTTGCAGGGGTCGGCGGGCTGGACCGCATCCGCTACACGACTTCTCATCCTCGGGACATGGACGAGACCCTGATCGCGGCTCATCGCGACGTGCCCAAGCTGATGCCATACCTGCACCTGCCGGTGCAGAGCGGGTCGGACCGGGTGCTGCGGGCGATGAACCGCAGGCACGGAACCGGCCTGTACCTGAAAACCGTCGAGCGGCTGCGCGCGGCCCGGCCGGATCTGGCGCTGTCGTCGGATTTCATCGTGGGTCACCCCGGCGAGACGGAGCAGGACTTCGAGGCGACGCTCGACCTGGTACGCGAGGTCGGCTACGCCCAGGCCTACTCCTTCAGGTACAGCCCGCGGCCCGGCACGCCCGCGGCCGCGCGCGCGCAGGTGCCGGACGCGGTGAAGGCCGAGCGGCTGGCCCGGCTGCAGGCATTGCTCAACGAACAGCAGCACGCGTTCAACCGCCGCGCCGAGGGAACGGTTCAACCGGTGCTGGTCGAACGGGGCACCGACCGGTCCGGCCAGCTCGTCGGCCGCGGCCCCTATATGCAGGCGGTGCACTTTGACGGACCGGACCGGCTGATCGGCAGCCTGGTCCGGGTGCGCATCGT
Organism: Alphaproteobacteria bacterium bin52; assembly: GCA_002238645.1. Classification (GTDB taxonomy): domain Bacteria; phylum Pseudomonadota; class Alphaproteobacteria; order Thalassobaculales; family Thalassobaculaceae; genus Bin52. The sequence continues at coordinate 41,592 of MPMT01000017.1, forward strand.
CCGCGGGCTGGCCAAGAGCCTGTCAGGCAGGCTGGTCCCCGGCCCGAGCCAGGAGGAGAATTGCCGACCGTGAACGTTGCACCAGGTGATGGCAACCGGCTGACAGTGGAACTTCCCGATTACCAGTTGCTCCCGCCGCTGCTGGGACAGCACGACCGGAACCTCGCACGCATCGAGCAGAAGCTGAAAGTCTCGCTGGCGTGTTTCGGAAGCACCATCGAGATCATCGGCGACGGCCAGCAGGCCCCGATCGCGCAGGCGACGCTGGAGGCACTGTACCGCCACCTGGAGAACATGAACGGGTGCAAGTCGATGGATCTTGCGACGGTCGATGCGGCGATCAACTGGGCGTCGCAGTCGGCGGGCCCCGACGGCGTGCCGGACCCCTCGTCATTCGATGACCCGCAGGCGACACTCGAAACCTGGGCGCGCCCGATCTCGCCGCGAACGGTCAACCAGCGCGACTACGTAGCCCGGCTGCTCGAGACGGATCTCGTGATCGGGCTGGGGCCGGCGGGAACCGGCAAGACCTACCTTGCCGTCGCCGTCGCCATTGCCCTGCTCAAGCAGAACATGGTGGACCGCGTGGTGCTGTCGAGGCCGGCGGTCGAGGCCGGCGAACGCCTCGGATTCCTGCCCGGGGACATGCGCGAGAAGGTCGATCCCTACCTGCGCCCGCTCTATGATGCGCTGCATGACATGATGCCCGCGGCCCAGGTCGAACGCCGCCTGGCGACGGGGGAAATCGAGATTGCACCGCTCGCCTTCATGCGCGGGCGTACTCTCTCGAATGCCTTCGTGATCCTCGACGAGGCCCAGAACACGACCCCGGTGCAGATGAAGATGTTCCTGACCCGCATGGGCGAGAACTCGCGCATGTGCCTCACCGGCGACCTGTCGCAGATCGACCTGCCGCGGGGCACCCGGTCGGGACTCGAGGATGCGCTCGGAATCCTGCGGGGAATGTCCGGCGTCGGCATCACCGAGTTCTCGTCGGCCGACGTGGTGCGCCACTCCCTGGTGGCGCGGATCGTCGATGCCTACAACCGGCGCGATGCGGCCCGGGACGAAGCGACGTGACGGACGGGTGCGCGGCCAGCGGAGAGCCAGAACAACCGGTCGAGGTCGTGGTCGCCTGCGAGCAGTGGCGCTCCGCGTGTCCGGACATCGAGGAGGTGTGCCTTCGGGCCGTCCGGGCCGTCCTGGCGCAACACCGGTACGGCGAGGTCTCGGTCCTGCTCGACGGCAACCTGCGGGTCCGGGACCTGAACAGCGCCTGGCGCAACCGGGACATGCCCACCAACGTCCTCGCGTTTCCTGCCGGCCCGCCGCCATCGCAGGGAGTGCCGCACCCGCTGGGCAGCATCGTGCTTGCATTCGAGACCGTGTGCGAGGAGAGCAGGGAACAGGGCCGGTTGTTCCGCGATCACGCGGCACACCTGGTGGTACACGGTACCCTGCACCTGCTGGGATATGACCATGCGGCCGATGAGGACGCCGCCGTCATGGAACGCCAGGAAAGCCGGATCCTGGGCAGTCTCGGGCTCGGCGACCCACACTGCGGGCGGGTGAACCGCTGATGGGAACGACCGGTTACGCGACAGATCACTCCGGGCTTGCGGGCCGGGCGCGGCGAATGCTGCGTTCCCTCGGGCTCGGGTCGAACGGCACGACGGTGCGCGACACGCTCGAGGAACTGATCGAGGAAGGCGCCGGTGCGGCCGAAGTGGAGATCGACGCCCATGAACGCGCGTTGATCCGCAATGTCCTGGGCCTTCGGGACATTGTCGCCTGGGACGTGATGGTCCCGCGCGCCGACATTGTTGCCGTCGACATCGCCACCGACCTGCCGCAACTCTCGGCGCGCATGGTGGAGGTCGCCCATTCCCGCCTTCCCGTGTACCGGGAAACCCTGGACGACGTCGTCGGCATGGTGCACATCAAGGACGTGCTGGCACGGCTGAATACGGACCAGCCTGCAGCGCTCGTCGAGCTGGTGCGCGAGGTCCTGTTCGTGTCCCCGACGATCCGGGCGCTGGACCTTCTGCAGGAAATGCGCATGTCGCGGCTGCACCTGGCGCTGGTGGTCGACGAATACGGCGGCATCGACGGTCTGATCACGATCGAGGACCTGGTCGAGGAGATCGTGGGCGAGATCATCGACGAACACGATGTCGAGGAGGCCGACCGCATCGTCATGCAGCCAGACGGCTCCGCCATCGCGGACGCGCGGACCACGATCGAGGAGCTCGAAGTGCTGTTCGGCACCGTCGTCGCCGATGAGCAGCGCGACGAGGTTGACACTCTGGCCGGACTGATCTTCGGCGTTGCCGGAAGGATCGCGAGAACGGGCGAGATCATCCGTCATGCCAGCGGTCTCGAGTTCGAGATCCTCGATGCCGACCCGCGGCGGTTGAAGTCGGTCCGGATCAGGCCTCCGGCCGCGTGATGCGGTGTCCGAACTGATCATCATCAGGCTGTGTGCGCTGGCCCGCCTCGTCGGTGATGCCCGCGGTGTCCGCGGCGTTCTGCTCACCCTGTTCCTTGGCGCCCTGGCCTCCACCGCACTGCCCCCGCTGCATGTCCTGCCGGCACTGGCCGCATTCTCCGGGCTGGTCTGGCGGCTCGAACGGGCCGGCACGCCGGCCGCCGCCGCCGTGACCGGCTGGCTGTTTGCGCTGGGGTATCACGTCGCCGGGCTCTACTGGGTCTCCAACGCCCTGCTGGTGGAGAGCGACCGGTTTGCCTGGGCAGTGCCGTTTGCCGCCATCGGGCTGCCGATGGTGCTCGCGGTGTTCCCGGCGGCAACCATGGCAACAGCGGCGATGCTGTCCCGGCCGCAGGAGCGGGCGCTCGCGGTCCTTGTGCTGTGGAGCCTGGCCGAATACCTGCGCAGCACCCTGCTGACAGGGTTTCCTTGGAACCTTGCGGGCTACGCGTTCGCAGGCTCCGATGCGCTTTCCCAGGCAGCCGCCTGGATCGGCATTCACGGCCTCGGGCTGGCCGTGCTCGCACCGGCGATGGCGCCGGCCCTGCTCACCGCCGCACGCAATCACCGTCCGTGGACCGCGCTCGCCGCCCTTGCGATCCCGTTCCTGCTGTGGGCCGGTGGCGCGGCGCGGCTCGATACCGCTCGGCCGGACGAAAGGGCGGGCCCGGTCATCCGCCTGGTCCAGGGCAACGTTCCCCAGCACGAGAAGTGGGATCCGGAACTGCGCGATGCGCACCTCGCCCGCTATCGGCAACTCACCCTCGACCCCGGGCCCGCGGTCCGGCAGCCGGGACTTTCTCCCGGTACTGCACCGCTCGCAATCATCTGGCCCGAAACCGCGGTGCCCGCCTTTCTGAACACGCATACGGCCCTTCAGCACTGGCTCGACTCCATGGTGCCGGAAGGCGGAAGTCTGGTCGTGGGGGCGCCGGCGCGCGTCGGATCGAGGCTGTTCAACTCGGCATTCGTCTTCGACGGACGCGGCACGTCGGTGGCCCGCTATGACAAGGCCCATCTTGTTCCCTTTGGCGAGTATCTGCCGCTGCGCGGGCGGCTCCCGTTGCCGGTGCTCTTCGAGTCCTTCATCGACTTCTCCCCGGGTCCGGGCCCGGTTTCCATGTCGATGCCGGGCCTGGGGCTGGCCAGCCCGCTGATCTGCTACGAGGCGATCTTCCCGGGCGAGGTGGTGGCGGCCGGGGCGCCGCGGCCCGGGCTGCTGCTCAACCTGACAAACGACGCCTGGTACGGGCACAGCGCCGGTCCCTACCAGCACCGGACCAGCGCGCGCATGCGCGCCGTCGAGGAGGGCATTCCCATGGTCAGGGTGGCCAATACGGGGATTTCCGGTGTGTACGACGCCCTGGGCCGGACCGTCGCGGAGATCGGGTTCGGTGTCACCGGGGCGCTCGACGCCCGTCTGCCGCCGCCCCTGTCCGCCCCGACCGTCTATGCCCGTCACGGCGAGAGCGCCTGGGCCGGAATTGTTGCTCTCCTGCTGGGTCTCGTGCTGGTGCTGCGCGTGGCGCGCCCGTGAAAGACCGGCACGGAAATTCGCTTGACCGTGCTCGGGGGATTCAGCAATGAAGGCCGCGGATTGCCTGCAGGATGTGGCAACGGAGGAGTGCGGTGACCCAGGGCAGCTACGTGTTTACCAGTGAATCGGTATCGGAAGGTCACCCGGACAAGATCTGCGACCTCATTTCCGATACCGTGGTCGATCTCTACCTCGCGGCCGACTCCCACAGCCGGGTTGCCTGCGAGACACTCGCCACCACCAACCGGGTCGTGCTCGCCGGCGAGGTGCGCGGGCCGGGGGAGGTTGCGGACGGCATCATCGACGCGGTGCGGGCGGCCATCCGGCAGGTGGGCTACGAGCAGGACGGGTTTCACTGGCGCACCTGCGCGATCGAGACCTACCTGCACCCGCAGTCGCAGGACATTGCCCAGGGAGTGGATGCGCAGGCAGGCAATGATTCCGGAAACGTGGGCGCGGGTGACCAGGGGCTCATGTTCGGCCATGCCTGCCGCGAGACCGACGTGCTGATGCCCGCGGCAATCCACTACGCGCATGCGATCCTGCGCGATCTCGCCCGGGCGCGGCATGCCGGCGAGGTGCCGGGTCTCGGACCCGATTCCAAGAGCCAGATCAGCCTGCGCTATGAAAACAGCCGGCCGATCGGCGCCGCCTCGGTGGTAGTCTCGACCCAGCACGATCCGGGGCTCGGGCAGAAACAGGTGCGCGAACTGGTGCGCCCCTACGTGGAACGCTGCCTGCCACCGGGCTGGATGTGCCCGGAGGACGAATTTCACGTCAATCCGACCGGCGTGTTTGTCACCGGCGGACCAGACGGGGACACCGGGCTGACAGGGCGCAAGATCATCGTCGACACCTACGGCGGCGCCGCACCGCACGGCGGCGGCGCGTTCTCCGGCAAGGATCCGAGCAAGGTCGACCGGTCAGCGGCCTATGCGGCGCGCTGGGTGGCAAAAAACCTGGTGGCGGCCGGGCTGGCGGACAAGTGCACGATCCAGGTCGCATATGCCATTGGTCACCGCAGGCCGCTGTCGGTTCTGGTGGAGACCTACGGCACCGGCGCGCTGGATGACACGGAGCTCGAACGGCGCGTCCGGTCGGTGGTCGACCTGTCGCCGGGCGGCATTCGCTCGCGCCTGGACCTCGGCCGGCCGATCTACGCCCGCACGTCGTCCTACGGACACTTCGGGCGCGAACCCGAGGCTGACGGCGGGTTCTCCTGGGAACGGCTCGACCTGGTCGACGCCCTCAGACAGGGGTAGGCCGGTCCGGTCCGGGGACGCGCACCGTCCTGCCGGTGCGGGCCGCCTCGTAGGCCGAGAGGATCATCTGCAGCGAGCGGCGCCCGTCCTCAATCGTCACGGGCGGCGGCGTGCCGCGGACAAGGGCGTCGATGAAGCGCAGCGGGCTCTGCTGGTGAAACACCGGGGTCACCGGCACCACCTGCCATCACCGCGTCGGGTTCGCCGAACAGCCAGCGGATCAGGTCCGCGCCGTGACATCCTTCGTCCAGCAGCGCCCCGCCGCCCGCCTGGCGGGGATCATGCATCCACCCGGGCAGGACCGTCCGGGCGGCGCAGGCCGTAGAGGTGGCCGTGCCGGACCCGCACCAGGGTGACGGTGCCGAGATCGCCGCTGTCCACCAGGCGTTTCAGTTCGTGACTGGCCGGGTCGAACCGCTTGGGGTAGCCCTGCATGAAGGTGATGCCGGCGGCATCCACCGCACGCCTGATCCGGTCGCAGTCGGCCATGGTCGTAGCCAGCGGTTTCTCGCACAGCACGTGGCACCCGGCGGCCGCGGCGCGTTCGACCAGGTCGGCGTGGCGCGCCGTTTCCGAAGTGATGCAGATCGCGTCGCAGGCGTCGAGCAACCGCGCGAGTTCCGGCACGTACCGTGTGCCGACGGCTCTTGCGCCCTCGTGTCCGCGCCCGGCGTCGTCGTCCCAGATCCCCACGAGTTCGGCCTGGTTCGACGCGGCGAGCGCCCGGGCCCAGAAGGTTCCATGGTACATGGCAAGGCTTGCGATCCCCACCCGGCGGGAGGCTTGACGGTCATCATCGGGTCCTCCTGCTGCGGTCAGGGCGCCACGTTATCGGTGTCATCCCCCAAGTCTACGCGAGCACGGCCTGACGAGGAGGGTTCTGGTAGAGTGAGCCGCCCTTGCCCTGCACGGAAGCCGCCATGCCCACGAGCCGTCCGAACATCCTGTTCCTGTTCTCCGACGAGCATGACCCCCGGCACATGGGCGTGAGCGGCTCGCCGCTCGCCCACACCCCGCACATGGATGCCCTCGCCGCACGCGGCACCCGGTTCGTCAACGCGTATACGCCGAGCCCGATCTGCGTGCCGGCCCGGGCCTCGCTCGCGACCGGGCTGGACGTGCATGACATCCGCTGCTGGGACAATGCGCTTGCCTACGACGGACGGGTGCGCGGCTGGGGTCACGTGATGCAGGCGCACGGCCATCGCGTCGAGTCGATCGGCAAGCTGCACTATACCAATGAAACCGACGATACCGGGTTTGGCGCCCAGCACCTCGCCATGCACATCTGGGAGGGAATTGGCCAGGTCTGGGGCTCGGTACGCGACCCGTTGCCATCCCGGCCCCGCGGCCGGGTCATGCTGAAGAACATCGGCCCGGGCTGGAGCAACTACAACCAGTTCGACACCGACGTCGCCGCCGCGTCCGCGTCCTGGCTGCGCGAGCGGGCCGCGTCGCCGGACGGGAAGCCCTGGTGCCTGTTCGTCGGCCTGGTGGCGCCGCATTTCCCGCTGGTGGCGCCGCAGTCCTACTTCGACCGCTACCCGCTCGATGCCATCGAGCCGTCCAAGCTGCTGCCGGCCGACGGCCATGCCCATCATCCGTGGATCGCGCGGCGCGAGGACTACGTCTGCGAGGAAGTCCAGTTCCACGGCCAGCCGGAGCGCCGCCGGCTGGCGATCGCCGGCTACCTGGCGCTCACGACATTCGTCGACGAGAAGATCGGCGAGATAGTGACCGCGCTCGGGGAGACCGGCCTGGAGGATGACACGCTGGTGATCTACACCTCGGACCACGGCGACAATCTCGGCGCCAGGGGCCTATGGGGCAAGTCCAACCTGTACCGGGAATCGGTCTGCGTGCCGCTGATCATGGCCGGGCCCGGAATTCCCGCCGGCCGCGTGGCCTGGACGCCGGCGAGCCTCGTCGACCTGCACGCGACCTTCCTCGACGCCCTGGGCCTGCCCGATGTCGACGACGGACATCACCGCGCCTCGCGATCGCTGCTCGAGCTGGCGGGCGGTGGCGATCACGGGCGCACCGTGATGAGCCAGTATCACGCGGTCGGCGCACCGACCGGCGCGTTCATGGTTGCCGATGCTCGTTACAAGTACCACTGGTACGTCGACTACCCGCCGGAACTGTTCGACCTGCGGTTCGATCCCGAGGAGACCCGCAACCGTGCCGGGGAAGCGGAGTACCGGGTTGTTCGCGAGCGCCTGCACGCGGCGCTGCTCGCACACCTGGGAGGGCGCACGCCCGAACAGGTCGACCGGATGGCCAAGGATGACCAGAACGAGCTGGTGCAGCGATACGGCGGCCCGGTTGCCGCACTCGAAGCCGGAACACCGGCCGCAACGCCGGTGCCCGGAAAGGGGCACGAGTAACCGGTGCCCCGGGACCGGGAGCCCCGATCGGTGACGGCAGACGCCGGGCCCGGCGGCACGCCCTGGCCAGTCTTTCGCGGCCGTCGCCGCGGCCGCCGGCTGCGCGCGGGCCGCGCGCGGCTGCTCGCGGAACGGCTTCCCGCCTGCGAGATCCGGCTCGACGACCTGACGGAAAGCATCGATCCCGCAGGGCTGTTTGCTGCACCGCAGCGCGAGATCTGGCTCGAGATCGGTTTCGGGGCGGGCGAGCATCTCGCATGGCAGGCCGCCAGCGCCCCGGACGTCGGATTCATCGGCTGCGAACCATGGATGAACGGAGTTGCATCCCTGCTGCCCCGGCTCGAACAGGGCGAACTTGCCCGGGTCCGGATCCTTGTCGATGACGCGCGACCGCTGCTGCCCCGGCTTCGCGGCGGGAGCATCGCAAGGATATTCGTGCTGTTTCCGGATCCGTGGCCGAAGCGGCGCCACGCCGCCCGGCGCGTCGTCCAGCACCACTCGGTCGCACAGTTCGCCCGGCTGCTGCGCCCGGGCGGCGAACTGCGGCTTGCCACCGATGATCCCGGCTACCTGCGGTGGATGCTGGAACACATGGGCGCGAGCCCGCAGTTCGACTGGCTGGCGCGGCGGGCATGCGACTGGCGCGAACGACCCGCAGACTGGCCGGAGACCCGCTACGAGGCCAAGGCCCGTGCCGCCGGCCGTGCGCCGGTGTTCCTGCGCTACCGGCGCCACCACTGAACAAACGCGCGCGGACGCGACAGGGCCGTGGCGGCATGCGCACCGCCCGCGCGACCGGCGGAACGCGAGATCGCGCTTGAAGCAATGGGCGAATGGCGTATAGTTTGCAGCGTCTCCCGGTCAGTTTGATGAAAGGGGTGACCGGGTATCCTGCCCGGCCGCACATTTCTCCATGGCGTCACCGGCCACCAGGCATGTCGAGCAGATCATCGAGGCTCCGGTCGCCGGCATCGGCTACGAGATCGTTCGGGTCTCCCTGTCCGGCGGCGCGCGGCGCATACTCCAGGTCATGGTCGAGAGGGCGGACCGCGGGGAGATGACAGTCGATGACTGTGCCGCGGTCAGCCGGCTGGTCTCGGCGCTGCTCGATGTCGAGGACCCGATCAGCGGCGCCTACAGCCTGGAGGTAAGTTCGCCCGGGATCGACCGGCCGTTGACGCGCCCAGTCGATTTCGAGCGCTTTGCCGGTTTCGAGGCGCGGATCGAACTGGCCGAGCCACTGGATGGCCGCCGCCGCCTGCGTGCCAGGCTGCAAGGGATCGACGAGACCGGAACCCTCAGGCTGGACGTCGACGGCACATGCCACCTGGTGCATCACGCCGCAATCAGGACGGCGCGCCTGGTGCTGACCGACGAACTGATTGCCGCCGGGCGGCGGCGTGGCGCCGAACCACCGAACCGGATGGAGTAAACCATGGCCATGGAAGCCACCTATCTTCCCAGGACGGAACTGCTGCAGGTTGCCGACGTGCTGGCGCGGGAGAAGGGCATCGACCGGGAAGAAGTCCTGGTCGCCATCGAACAGGCGGTCCAGAACGCCGGGCGGGCAAAGTACGGCCAGGATTTCGACATCAGGGCCAGCATCCATCGCCAGACCGGCGAGGTCTCGCTGTTCCGCTACATCACGGTCGTCGACGAGGTCGAGGACGAGAATGTCCACGTCACCGTGGAAGAGGCGAACCGCAGGGAACCCGGACAGTCCTGGCAGGCGGGCGACTTCATCATCGAGGAACTGCCGCCGGTCGAGTTCGGGCGCATCGCGGCGCGGGCGGCCAAGCAGGTGATCAGTCACCGGGTTCACCAGGCTGAGCGCGAACGCGAGTACCGGGAATACAAGGACAAGGTCGGCGAGATCGTCAACGGCATGGTCAAGTCGTCGGAGTACAGCGGCGTCAAGGTCGACCTGACGCGGGCCGAGGCGATCATCCGCCGCGAGGACCTGCTGCCGCGGGAATCGTTTCGCAACAACGACCGGATCAGGGCCTATATCGCTGATGTCCGCGAAGAGGTGAAAGGGCCGCAGATCTTCCTGTCCCGGACCCATCCCGAGTTCATGCGCCGGTTGTTCCGCCAGGAGGTTCCCGAGATCTACGAGGGGATCATCGAGATCAAGGCGGTGGCGCGCGACCCGGGCAGCCGGGCCAAGATCGGGGTGCTGTCGCACGACAGCAGCATCGACCCGGTGGGAGCCTGCGTCGGCATGCGGGGCAGCCGGGTGCAGGCCGTGGTCGGCGAACTCCAGGGCGAGAAGATCGACATCGTTCCCTGGTCGGACGACCCGGCGACCTTCGTGGTCAATGCGCTGGCGCCGGCGGAGGTGAGCAAGGTGGTGCTCGACGAGGAGGAGAAGCGGATCGAGGTGGTCACGCCCGACGACCAGCTCAGCCTCGCCATCGGTCGCAAGGGCCAGAACGTGCGGCTGGCCTCGATCCTGACCGGGTGGAGCATCGACATCCTCACCGAGGCCGAGGAATCCGAACGCCGCCAGGAGGAATTCAGGACCCATTCCCGGATCTTCATGGAAGCGCTGGACATCGATGACGTGATCGCGCACCTGCTGGTCGCGGAGGGTTTCAACGATGTCGTCGAGATTGCCGAGGCCGACCTGGAGGAGCTGATCGACATCGAGGGGTTCGACGAGGACATCGCCGCCGAGCTGCAGGACCGGGCCCGTGTCCACACCGAGATGGTCAGGGCCGAGCTGGACGAGCGCCGGATCGGCCTGGGAGTGACCGACGAGCTCGCGTCGGTTGAGGGGCTGACCCTGGAAATGGTGGTGGCACTCGGCGAACAGGAGGTTCGCACGATCGACGACCTCGGCGATCTCGCGAGCGACGAGCTGATCGAGATGCTCCCGGACATGCCGCTCGACCGCGAGACCGCGGACAACATCATCATGCGGGCCCGGGCCCACTGGTTCCCGTCTGATCCGCCGGAGGATCCCGCCGGGACCGAATGAACCACCGTCGTTGCATCGTCACCCGCCGCTCCCTTCCCCGCGACCGGCTGGTCCGTTTTGTTGTGGCGCCGGACGGTACCGTGGTCCCCGATCTCGCGGAACGGCTGCCCGGACGGGGGGTCTGGGTCACGGCCGGCCGGCCGGAGGTTACCCGGGCAGCGGCAACCGGCAGCTTCGCCCGCGCGGTTCGTGCCCAGGCGACGGCGCCGTCCGACCTCGCCGACAGGGTGGAGGCCGGCCTGCGCGAACGGCTGATCATGACAATGGGCCTCTGCCGCCGGGCCGGGCTTGCCATGGCCGGGCACGCGAAGGTGGCGGGGGCGATCACGGCCGGGAGGGTGGCGTTGCGTCTCGAGGCCCACGACGGGTCCGCGGGTCCGCGACGCGCGCTCGACAGGCTGGACCCGGCCATCCCGGTCATCGCCGTGTTCTCGGGCAGCGAGCTTGCGCTGGCGTTCGAACGCGACCGGCTCGTGCACGTGGCAGTCACGCGCGGTTCGGCCGGTTCCGGCGGCCTTGTGGCGCGGCTGCGCCGCGATGCCGGACGACTGGCCGCCTTTCGGGGAATTCCAGACGAGGCCGGGCCGGATACCACACGGTAAGCGGATCGAAAGGTCACGGCGCGTGACCCCGGCGCGAGAAAACGGGAACGGACCCGGGCCCGTCTGCCCGGGCGAATTCACCGGTGGGCGTCGAAAGCCGGTGCGGTTGCTGGGGGAGAACGGTGCTGCCGGCCACCCGGTAAACCGTGAAACGGGTCGAAACGAAGAAGCCCGCCGGGCCGCGAAACCGTGGAGATGGGTCCCTTCACTTGGAAAATGGTGCCGGGACGTGTATTGAACCCGGGTGTCATCCACAACCTGGAAGCCGTGCGATCAGCGAATGAAGACCACCGACGAGACAGAACGCAAGAAACTGAGCCTCGGCGGCGGCCGCAACCGCCTGTCGCTCGGAAAGTCGGTTGAAACCACCAGGGTTCAACAGAGCTTTCCGCACGGCAGGTCCAAGGTTGTGCAGGTCGAACGGCGTCGCAAGCGCAGCCCCGGATCCCAGGCTCCGAGCCGCGAGGCGGGGACGCGCGAAGGCACCGGCCGGACCCTGACACCCGAAGAGCGCGCCGCACGCGAACGGGCGCTCCAGGGCGCGATGCAGCATGACGTCCCGCGCGAGTCCATGACCGAAGCGGCGGAAACGCCGGCCGAGATCGCGATGGAAGGCGTTCAGCCGGTGGTGGAAGAGGTTGATCGCCGGCAGGCCGAACAGGAGGAAGCCCGCCAGATCGCCCAGGCCGAGGAACAGCGCCAGACCGAGGAGGCGCGGCGCCTGGCCGAGGAACAGGCGGCCCGCAACGAGCAGGCGCAGCGGCAGAGAGAGAGCCAGAAGAAGACAGCCGCAACTGTCCGCCCGGCGGTGACGCCGGAGGACGCGGAAACCCAGTCGCGCACGCCTGGCGGCAGGCGGCGCGAGGCCGCACGCAAGACCCCTGCGCCCTCGGGCCGCCGTGGCGAGCCGCGGCGCCGGCACACCGGAAAGTTGACGATCAACCAGGCGCTCGATGACGGTGCCGGTGAGCGGGCCCGCTCGCTCGCCTCGGTTCGTCGCGCCCGTGAGCGGGAACGCCGGCGGTTGCGCGCCGATGCTCCCGAAGCGCCGAGGCGCTCGCGCGAGGTCATCGTTCCCGACGCCATTACGGTTCAGGAGCTGGCCAACCGGATGGCGGAGAAGGCGGCAGACGTGGTCATGAAGCTCATGACGCTCGGCGTCATGGCCACGATCAACCAGACCATCGATGCCGATACCGCCGAACTCGTTACCACGGAGTTCGGGCACCGGGTGCGAAGGGTTTCGGAATCCGATGTCGAGACCGGGCTCGGGGCCGAGGCCGAGGACGAGACCGCGCAGCAGCCGCGGGCCCCTGTGGTCACGGTCATGGGCCACGTCGATCACGGCAAGACCTCGTTGCTCGACGCGATGCGCAAGACCAGTGTCGCGTCCGTCGAAGCCGGGGGGATCACCCAGCACATCGGCGCCTACCAGGTACAGCTCGAAGGCGGAGAGAAGATCACCTTTCTCGATACGCCGGGTCACGAGGCCTTCACCGAGATGCGGGCCCGGGGCGCGAACGTCACCGACATCGTGGTCCTGGTCGTGGCCGTCGATGACGGTGTCGTGGCCCAGACCGAGGAGGCGATCCGTCACGCAAGGGCTGCGAAGACCCCGATCATCGTCGCGATCAACAAGATGGACCTGCCGGACAGCGACCCCGAGCGTGTGCGCAACCAGTTGCTGAACCACGACCTCGTGGCGGAAGAGCTCGGTGGCGACGTGATTCTGGTCCCGGTATCCGCGAAGACCGGGCTGGGCCTGGACCGGCTGCAGGAAGCGATCCTGCTGCAGGCCGAACTGCTTGAACTGAAGGCCAATCCCGACCGTCCGGCGGCAGGCGCGGTGATCGAATCAAAGATGGAGCGGGGACGCGGCAGCGTCGCCACGATCCTGGTCCAGCACGGAACGCTCAGGGTCGGCAACATTTTCGTCGCCGGCGCCGAGTGGGGACGGGTCCGGGCGCTGATCGACGATCGCGGCCGCCGCATCAAGGAATGCGGACCGAGTTTCCCGGTCGAGGTCCTGGGGCTGAACGGATCACCGTTGGCCGGTGACAAGTTCGACGTGGTCGAGAACGAGTCCCGCGCCCGCGAGATCGTCGATTACCGGCAGCGCCAGATCAGGAGCAAGCGGGCGGCCGCGGGTGCGCGTGGCACCGTGGAACAGATGCTCACCGCGATTGCCGCCGGCCAGGCCGAGGAACTGCCGCTGGTGATCAAGACCGACGTGCACGGATCGCTTGAGGCAATCCGCGGCAGTCTGGAGAACATCTCGAACAACGCCGTCGCCGTGCGGATTCTGCACGGCGCCGTGGGCGGCATCAACGAGTCCGATGTCACGCTGGCGGCGGCATCGGGAGCGATGGTCATCGGGTTCAACGTCCGGCCCAACCCGCAGGCGCGTGAACTCGCCCGCAGGGACGATGTCGAGATCCGCCTGTACTCGATCATCTACAACGTGATCGACGATGTGAGATCCGCCCTGACCGGACTGCTGGCGCCGGACCTCAAGGAGGACTTCCTCGGCTACGCGGAGATCCGCGAGGTGTTCAACATCTCCAAGATCGGCAAGGTGGCCGGGTGCATGGTCACCGAGGGCATGGTTCGCCGCGGAGCCAGGGTCCGGCTGCTGCGCGACAACGTGGTCATCCACGAAGGCGCGCTCAAGACCCTGCGCCGGTTCAAGGAGGAAGTCCGCGAAGTCCGCGAGGGCTACGAGTGCGGCGCTGGCTTCGAGAGCTACCACGACATCCAGGTCGGGGATCTCATCGAGAGCTTCGAGGTCCGGCAGGTCGAACGGACGCTGGAGTCAGTCGAACGGTCACAGGTCGCTACCCAGGCGTGACCGGGCCGATGGTGCGCCATGAACTCGAGCGCGGTGTGCCGAGTCAGCGTCAACTGCGGGTGGGCGAGCTCGTTCGCAAGACCCTGGTCGACGTTTTCCAGCGCGGGAACTTCAGGGACCCGGACCTGGTATCGGTCTCGATCACGGTTTCCGAGGTGACGGTCAGCCGCGACCTGAAGGCGGCGACGGTCTGGGTCATGCCACTGGCCGGCAGGGACCGGGAACCCGTGCTGGCCGGCCTGTCGCGGGCGGCGCCGTACCTGCGCCGGGAAGTGGCGCGCCGGGTGCGGCTGCGCTCGGTACCGGCACTGACCTTCCGGATCGATTCCGCCTTCGATGCCTCGTCCAGGATAAACCGGTTGCTGTCGGATCTTGAAATCACGACGGACAGCGAGGCAATCGATGGCACGTAACCGGCGCGGCAGGCCGGTCAACGGATGGGTGGTGATCGACAAGCCGGCGGGTATCACGTCGACCCGGGCCGTCAACGTGGTCCGCAGGGTCTTCGACGCGGCCAAGGCCGGTCATGCCGGAACCCTCGATCCCTTTGCCACCGGCATACTGCCGATCGCGCTCGGCGAAGCGACCAAGACGGTTCCCTACGTCATGGGCAGGCGAAAATCCTACCTGTTCGAGATCCTCTGGGGCGAGGAACGCGACACCGACGATTGCGAGGGCACGGTGACCGGGACCAGCGCGGTCCGGCCGGACCGGGAAACCATCGAGCGGGCGCTCGATGCGTTCCGTGGCCACATCGAACAGGTCCCGCCGCGCTATTCCGCGGTGAGGATCGGCGGGCGACGGGCCTACGATCTCGCGCGCAACGACGAGGATGTGGCGCTTCCGCCCCGGCCGGTCAGGATCGACGAATTCTTGCTCGAGGCGATCCCGGACCCCGATCGGGCCATCTTCCGGGTGACCAGCGGCAAGGGCGCCTACATGCGCGCGCTGGCGCGCGACCTTGCCCGGAACGTCGGGACCGTGGGGCACCTCGCACGCCTCGCACGCCTGTCGGTCGGGAACTTCGACGCGGAAACGGCGGTTCCGCTGGATTTTCTTGAAACGCGGGTGCATAGTCCCGCCGCCTTCGACCACCTGTTGCCGGTAGACGCGGCGCTGGACGACATCCCGGCGCTGGATGTGACGGGTGACGAGGCGGACAGGTTGCGGCGAGGCCAGAGGGTCCCGCTGTTCCGTGCTTCCGACCGGGCTCGCCGCGGCGAGCTGCGGGAGGGCGACCTGCTGTACGCCCGGTGTTCCGGGTTGCCGGTTGCCGTCTCGCGCATCAGGGAAGGATGCATCAGCCCTGTCCGTGTCCTCAATCTGTGATGAAACGGAGTATTCGATGTCGATTACCCAGGACAAGAAGTCCGAAGTCATTCGTGAGTACGGCCGGGCCGATGGAGATACCGGCTCGCCGGAAGTCCAGGTCGCGATCCTGACCACGCGGATCGCCAACCTGACCGAACACCTCAAGACCCACAGGAAGGACTTCCACTCGCGGCGCGGCCTGCTGATCATGGTCGGAAAGCGCCGCCGCTTGCTCGACTACGTGCGATCACGCAGCGAAGACCGGTACCGGACCCTGATCGGTCAGCTCGGTCTGCGGCGCTGAACCCGCGGAGTCGTGGATTGAATCGAATGGCACCCGCTGCCAGGAACGGCGCGGGTCCCGGATTGAGAGTGAAACGAAGGGCTGCACACGATCCGGTGTGCGCGCGCATGGTGCAACACGCTTCTCGTGACCGAACATCGTCCGAGTGTCGGTGGCCTCCTCCCGCGAGGCTGCCGCGGCTGCCCGTCCGTGCCGTCCGTACCGCGTGAGCGGCGGATTGGCCCACATGCAAGGAAATGATGAGAATGTTCAAGATTTATCGCAAGGAACTTGACTGGGGCGGGCGGCGGCTTGTCCTGGAAACCGGCAAGATTGCCCGACAGGCCGATGGTGCGGTCGTCGTCTCCCTCGGCGAGACCACGGTCCTGTGTACCGCGGTTGGCGCCCGGAACTCCCGGCCCGGCCAGGACTTCTTCCCGCTCACGGTCAACTACCAGGAAAAGACCTTTGCCGCCGGCAAGATCCCCGGCGGGTTCTTCAAGCGAGAAGGCCGGCCGACCGAGAAGGAAACCCTGGTCTCCCGGCTGATCGACCGGCCGATCCGTCCGCTGTTCGTCAAGGGATACAAGTGCGAGACCCAGGTGGTGTGCACGGTCCTGTCGCACGACCTCGATAACGACCCCGACATTGTCGCCTTGGTCGGTGCATCGGCGGCCCTCACCCTGTCGGGGCTGCCGTTCCTCGGCCCCATCGGCGCCTGCCGTGTCGGCTACGAAAACGGGCAGTACCTGCTGAACCCCAAGCGCAGGGACAACGAAGGTCATGCGCTCGATCTGGTGGTGGCCGGAACCCGCGAAGGGGTCCTGATGGTGGAGTCGGAAGCGGCCCAGCTGTCGGAGGAGATCATGCTCGGTGCCGTGACCTTCGGTCACACCGCGTTCCAGCCGGTCATCGACGCCATCATCGAACTGGCCGAGGCCTGCGCGCGCGAGCCGCGCGAGATTGCGCCGGAACCGCCGGAGGTGGCGACGGTGTCCGAGGCGTTGCGCAGCAATGTCGCGGATGATCTGGCGAGCGCCTATCGGGTCGCCGACAAGGCGGAACGCCACGACCTGGTCATGGCGGCCAGGCAGAAGGCGTACGACGGGTTCGAAACCGACGGAGAGCGCGAGATCGCCGGCGAGGCCTTCAAGGCACTCGAGGCCGATATCGTGCGTAACGCCATCCTCGAGACGGGAATGCGCATCGACGGCCGCGATACCCGGACGGTGCGCCCGATCATCTCCGAGGTCGGAATCCTGCCCCGGGCCCACGGGTCAGCGCTGTTTACCCGCGGCGAAACCCAGGCGCTGGTGGTGACCACGCTCGGGACCGGGCAGGACGAGCAGATCGTCGATGCGCTCGAGGGCGAGTACCGATCGAACTTCATGCTGCACTACAATTTCCCGCCCTATTCCGTCGGCGAGGCCCGCCGCATGATGGGCCCCGGTCGACGCGAGATCGGTCACGGGAAACTGGCCTGGCGGGCGATCCGGCCGCTGCTGCCGGCAAAGGAGGACTTCCCCTACACGCTGCGCATCGTGTCGGAAATCACCGAGTCGAACGGCTCCTCGTCGATGGCGACCGTGTGCGGGGCCTCTATGTCGCTCATGGATGCCGGGGTTCCGGTCTCGCAGCCGTGCGCCGGCATTGCCATGGGGTTGATCAAGGAAGGCGAGAAATTCGCGGTCCTGAGCGACATTCTCGGTGACGAGGACCATCTCGGCGACATGGACTTCAAGGTTGCCGGAACCGGCGAGGGCATCACCGCGCTGCAGATGGACATCAAGATCACCTCGATCACCGAGGAGATCATGCGCATCGCGCTGGACCAGGCGAGGGAAGGCCGGTTGCACATCCTGGCCGAGATGGACAAGGCGATCTCGGGCAACCGCGAGGGAGTATCCGATCACGCGCCGCGCATCAGCACCATCTCGATCAACAAGGACAAGATCCGCGACGTGATCGGCCCGGGCGGCAAGGTGATCCGGGAGATCTGCGAGGAAACGGGGGCGAAGATCGACATCGACGACGATGGCACCGTAATGGTCGCCGCGGTCAATGCCGATGCCGGACAGGCGGCGGTCGACCGGATCCGCGCGATCGTGGCCGAACCGGAACTCGGCGTGATCTACAACGGCAAGGTGGTCAAGACGGTCGAGTACGGGGCCTTCGTGAACTTCCTCGGCCCGCGCGACGGCCTCGTGCACATCAGCGAGGTGATGCAGGACCGGGTCAACCGCATAACCGACGTCGTCAATGTCGGCGATGCGGTCAAGGTGAAGGTGATCGGGTTCGACGACCGCGGGAAGGTCAAGCTCAGCATGCGCGCCGTCGACCAGCAGACCGGCGCCGACCTGGGAGACGAGCGCAGGCGCGCGGCCGGCTGACGCGGAGCCCGCACCGCCGCTGGCGCATCCCGGATCGGGTTCGGTGCCGGCATGCCGTCCCCGCCGCGTGATGCGGCGCGTGATGCAGGTACCGATGCGGGCGGACACCGGGGCCGGGAGACATCCCTCGATGCCGGGAACGCGACCGGCCCCCGCGCCGGTCCGGTGAAAGGGTGGTCGTGCCCGACCGGGCAATCCGGACCTCCCCCTCGTCCGGCTGCGGCATGACCGTTGGGGTCCGGCCTGCGGCGGTTTGTTGCCGGTCGGGTCCGTAAACGGGCTCGGGATACCCGGCGTCATCGACCGGCTGTGCAGGTCGGCGGGGCCGTTCGCGGCCGGGAACGACAAGGGGGTCACCGGTGATGGCGGGCGGCTTTCGCTCCGTGCCTGACGGTGGCGGTCAGTCCTGGACCTCCGGGCGGGGGATGCCGACCGCGCGCAGTCCCGCATCGACGTAGTGGACCTCGCCGGTCATGCCCGACGAGAGCGGTCCCAGCAGGAACAGGGCGGAGCGTCCGACTTCCTCGAGCGCGATGTTGCGTGACAGCGGGGCATTGTCGCGCGAGTAGCGGTAGACGTAGCGCGCATTGGCAATTGCCGAGCCCGCAAGGGTGCGCATCGGGCCGGGCGAGAGGGCATTGACCCTGATGCCGCGCGGACCGAGATCCACGGCCAGGTAGCGCACGCTGGCCTCGAGCGCCGCCTTTGCTACCCCCATGACGTTGTAGTTCGGGATGGTCCGGACCGAACCGACGTAGCTCAGAGTGATCAGGCTTCCGCCCTCGTCCATCAGCTCGGCCGCCCGGCGAGCGATGTCGGTGAAGGAATAGCACGAGACGTCAAGCGTGTGCCGGAAGTTCTCGCGGCTGGTCTCCAGATACGCTCCCCTGAGTTCGGTCTTGTCTGAATAGGCAATCGCGTGCACCACGAAATCGAGCCGGCCCCACGCCGTGCGGATGTTGGAAAACAGCCCGTCTAGGCTGTCATCGTCGGAGACGTCGCACAGCCAGGCCAGCTTCGACCCCACCGACGCCGCCAGCGGGCCCACCCGCCGGCCGATCGCCGGATTCTGGTAGGTAAACGCGAGTTCGGCGCCCTCCGCAGCCAGGACAGCGGCAATGCCCCAGGCAAGCGAGCGCTCGTTGGCCACGCCCATGATCAGGCCCTTTCGGCCTGCCATCAACCCGGAGTGCACTGGTTCGGTTCCGGTCATGTCCCGGTGACCTTCCGATTGAACATGGGTGACGGATCCGCCCGAACCGTTTCTCAAGCGTCCGGAGCACGAACCGCGAGGACGGCGTTGGTTCCGCCGAAACCGAAACTGTTGGAAAGCGCGACCGAGAAATCGATGTCGTCGCGTCGTTTCCTGACGATCGGCATGCCGTCGGCTTCCGGGTCGATGGCGGTGATGTTCGCCGAGGCGGCGATGAACCCGTACTTCATCATCAGCAGGGTGTAGATCAGCTCCTGCACACCGGCGGCGCCCTGGGAATGTCCGGTGAGCGACTTGGTCGAGCTGATGGCCGGAACCTTGTCACCGAATACCTCAGAGATCGCGGCGAGCTCGCGGGTATCGCCGATCGGGGTGCTGGTGCCGTGGGTGTTGATGTAGGTGACCGGTTCCCCGACACCCTCGAGCGCCATGCGCATGCACCGGACCGCGCCCTCTCCCGACGGCTGGACCATGTCGACACCGTCCGAGGTCGCTCCGTAGCCGACGATCTCCGCGTAGACCGGCGCTCCGCGCGCCAGTGCCCGTTCGCGTTCCTCCAGTACCACCACGCCGCCGCCGCCGGAGATCACGAAACCGTCGCGGTCGACATCGTAGGCCCGCGATGCAACCTCGGGTGTGTCGTTGAACCGGGACGACAGTGCGCCCATGGCGTCGAACAGCACTGTCAGCGTCCAGTGCAGTTCCTCGCCGCCGCCGGCAAACACCACGTCCTGTCTGCCGTGCTGGATCAGTTCCCGGGCGTTGCCGATGCAGTGGGCGCTGGTGGAACAGGCCGAGCTGATCGAGTAACTCAGTCCCTTGATGCCGAAGGCGGTGGCCAGGGTGGCGGAATTGGTGCTCGACATGACCCGGGGCACCATGTAGGGGCCGACCCGTTTCGGGCCGCGGGAGCGGGCCAGGTCGATGGCGTTGACCATGTTGGAGGTGGACGGGCCGCCCGAGCCCATCACCAGACCGGTGCGGGGATTGCTGATCTCGTGGGGTTCCAGCCCGGCATCGGCGATCGCCTGCTGCATGGCCAGAAAGTTGTAGGCCGCCCCGTTGCCCATGAACCGCATCTGCTTGCGGTCGATGTGGTCGGCCGGGTCGAGCTTGATCGACCCGTGGACGTGGCACCTGAACCCGAGCTCGCTGTACTCGTCGCACCGGACCACGCCGGAACGCCCCGCGCGCAGCGAGTCGACCACCTCTCCGGCGTTGTTCCCGATGCTGCTGACGATGCCCAGGCCGGTAACGACCACCCGGCGCATTATCCGCCGCCCCGCAACGACGGGTTGTTGAACAGGCCGACGCGGATATCCTTGGCCTCGAACACGCAGGTCCCGTCGCACAGTACCTTGCCGTCGGCGATGCCGACGAACAGCTTGCGGGTGACGATGCGCTTGATGTCGAGCTGGAAGCGCAGCAGCCGGGCCGTGGGAAGGACCTGGCCGGAAAAACGCACCTGGCCCACGGAGATGGCGCGGCCCGAGCCGAGCCCGCCCAGCCAGCCGAGGGTGAAACCGAGCAGTTGCCACAGCGCGTCAATGCCGAGGCAGCCGGGCATGACAGGGTCGCCCTGGAAGTGGCACTTGAAGAACCAGAGGTCCGGCTTCACGTCGAGTTCCGCCTCGACCTGGCCCTTGCCGTTGGGGCCCCCACTGTCACTGATCCTGGTGATGCGGTCAAACATGAGCATCGGAGGCAGCGGCAACTGGGCATTGCCCGGCCCGAACAGCCGTCCGTTGGCACATTCGATGAGGTCCCGGTAGGTGAAACTCGTCGCGCGTTCTGAGGCCACGGGCGAACATCCTGCAAGATCGGTCAGAGCGCCCGCAGGAGCGAGCATGCACGGCCTTCTATCATAACAGGAGCATGATGGCCTGCAAGAATCGCACCCGGAGGCACGGGCCGACCGGGGGGCACGGCCCGACGCAGCAAGGAACGGGGACATGCGGCCATGTCCGCGGGATGCCGGCTCGTCTCCGGCCAGGTGGGACCGGGTTCGTTCCGGCACCCGGATCCTCTCCCCCCTCGCCCGGGGTGGTGCAAGTCCGGCAGTGCTGGTCTTGTGCCCCCCGGTGCAGCACACTCGTGCCGGTGGAATACAACCAGCAGAGATGTCGACATGACCGCACAACCGCAGCAACCGATGGTAATGGCACGCCGGCACATGGTGGTTGCAGGGCACTACCTCGCGACCGAGGCCGGCCATGCGGTCCTGGAGGCGGGAGGCAACGCGGTTGACGCCGGTGTCGCGGCGGGAATTGCACTCGGCGTCGTGCACAGCGACCAGGTGCAGTTTTCAGGCGTGGCACCGATGCTGGTCTGCATGGCCGACAGTGGCGAGGTGACAAGCCTCGCCGGGCTGGGCGGCTGGCCGGCGGCGGTGCGCCCCGGGATGTTCGCCGACGGCCGCATCCCGCTCGGACTGCTCCGGACCGTGGTTCCTGCCGCGCCCGATGCCTGGATCACCGCGCTGCGCCGGTTCGGGACCATGTCGTTCGGCGAGGTCGCGGCCCCGGCGATTCGACTTGCACGCGAGGGCTTTACCGTCCATCCGGCGATGCACCGGTTCCTCGAACGCCACCGCGACGGGTACCGGAGCTGGCCGGAGAATGCCCGGATCTGGCTGAGGGACGGGGAAGTCCCGGAACTCGGCGACCTGCTGGTCCAGGAGGACCTGGCGGCCACCATCCAGTACATGGCCGACGAGGAGACCGCCGCTGCTTCCACCGGCCGGGACGCCGGGCTCGCGGCGGCGCGCGACGCCTTCTATGTCGGCGATATCGCCCGGCGCATCGTCGACTACCATGCGGAGAACGGCGGCCTGCTGTCGGCCGATGACCTTGCCGGACACCGCACCCCCGTCGAGGCGCCGGTGACGATCGGTTTCCGCGGCATCGACGTCTACAGCTGCCGGCCCTGGTGCCAGGGACCGACGTTGTTGCAGATGCTGCGCATGCTCGATGGTCACGATCTCGTGTCCGCGGGACAAAACTCGGCCGACTACATCCACCTTGTTGCCGAGACCATCAAGCTGGTCCTTGCCGACCGGGAGCGGTTCTACGGCGACCCCGACCATGTCCCGGTCCCGATCGACCGGTTGCTGTCGGAGGACTACGCGGCAGGACGCCGTGTGCTGATCGATCGCGAACGGGCATGGCCCGGCATGCCGCCGGCGGGCGACATTCCTGGCTACGGCGGTGTTTCGTGGAGCGCCCATGTCGATCGCAGCCCGAGCGAGGCGGCGGCCGACACTTCCTATGCCTGCGCCATGGACCGGTGGGGCAACGTGTGCTCGATCACGCCGTCGGACGTGTCGTTCGAAAGCCCGGTGATCCCGGGTCTCGGGCTGTGCCCGTCGGCCCGCGGCTCGCAGTCCTTCGCGCTCGACGGCCACGCCTCGGCGATTGCGCCGGGCAAGCGTCCGCGGCTGACACCCAATCCGGCGATGGCGCGGGCTGCGGGTGCGCGGATCATGCCGTTCGGCGCACCCGGCGGGGATGCGCAGCCCCAGGGCATGCTGCAGGTCTTCCTCAACCACTTCGTCTTCGGCATGCCGATCCAGCACGCGGTCGAGGCGCCCAGGTTCGTGACCTCCAGCCATCCCAACTCCTTCGAACCGCATGACTGCAGCCCGGGCCGGCTCGCGATCGAGCCCGGGATTGCGCCCGACGCGGCTGCGGAACTGGCCCGGCTCGGCCACGACGTGGAATGGCTGAGTGAACGCTCGGATGCGGTGGCCGGTGTGTGCGCCATCAGCGCCGACCTCGCAAGCGGCGTAATCAGCGGCGGTGCCGATCCGCGCCGGTCCGCCCGGGCCATGGGCCGATGACCGGCGCGGGACCGCTTGAAGGCGTCCGGGTGCTCGACTTCACCATGTACGTGGCCGGCCCGTACTGCACGCGACTGCTGGCCGACATGGGGGCCGAAGTGATCAAGGTCGAACCGCCGGGCGGCGAGGTCATGCGCAAGGCGCCGCCGTTCCGCGACGGGGTGTCGGCCTATTTCGGGCATCTGAACTGCGGCAAGAAGTCGATCGAGCTCGACCTGAAGTCCGCGATGAACATTGCAACGGTCCGTGCGCTCGCAACCCGGGTCGACGTGGTGGTGGAGAACTACCGGCCGGGAGTGATGGCCCGGCTCGGGCTCGCCTGGGAGCGGTTGCGCGAGCTCAAGCCCGACCTCGTGTACTGTTCGATCTCCGGCTACGGCCAGACCGGCCCGGACGCCGGCAAACCGGCGTTTGCCACCATCATCAACGCGGCGAGCGGCTTCGACATGATGATGATGGACTACGAACCGGCTCTCGATCGTCCGCTGAGGCATCGCAGCAACGCGCCCGACTTCATGGGCGGCGTGCACGGCTGTGCCGCGATCGCGGCGGCACTGTTCGGCCGCGACCGCACCGGCCGCGGTCAGCGGATCGATGTCGCGATGATGGACACGATCCACAACATGATGGCCCACGAGTACCAGGCGGCACAGCTTCCCGATGCCGGGCAGGCGCCGGTATTCGCGCCGGTGCGCGCACGCGACGGGTTCCTCATGGTCGCACCCATCAGCGCGGCCAACTTCGCGGCACTTGCCCGTGCGCTGGACCGCGGCACTTGGCTTGACGACGCGCGGTTTGCCACCGCGCCGGCGCGGATCGACAACTGGGACGTACTGCTGGGCGAGATCGACGCCGTGACGCGGACCCGCCCGGCGGATGAGCTCGATCGCCGCATCAATGCCGAGGGGTGTCCGTGCACCCGCTACCTCACTCTCGCCGACTCGCTTTCGAGCCGGCAGGTCAGGGCCCGGGGGGCGGCGGTCAGTGTGAGTGACGGGAGCGCGGTCTACCAGGTCGCCAACACGCCGATGCTGTTCGAAAATGCCGCGGTCTCGGCCCGTCCCTGGGTCGCACGCACGGGCCAGCACACCGGGGAACTCCTTGCCGAGCTTGAGAGCGCAACAGGCTGCGGCGGATCACCCTGACCACCGAAGCCAGGCGGAGCGACCGCGTTTCCGACCGACTGCCCGGACCGAACGGCAGGGAACGCCGGCCATGAACGACAGGGCGGGGTATCGGCAAACATGGCGCTGGAGGATATTGGCCGGGGCACCGCCCGGCACCGGATGCGGTTGCAGGCGAGCCATGAGCTTGCCAGGGCGCGTCGAGAAAGGACCGCCGCCGAAGACTTCTGAATGAACGGGGCGTATCCCCAAGGCCGGGGCGTGGAAGTCGCCGGTCGCGTCCTGAAACCGGGTGACCGCAACGAACCGGTATCCTGAAAGCGCATGCAAGGGGCATCGCGGGGCGGGCGGGCTCCGGCAGCATCGGGCATCGAACGTCGCTTGCCCGGGGAGCGAGGGCACAACTCTCGTCCCGATCTCTTGCATCGCGAATACCGATTTCGCATGGTGCGGAAGCAACCGCAACGGAGCTCGCATGCAGGCACCCCAGCGCGATGAGAGGCCGCTTCGGGTCGGGCTGTTCGTCACCTGTCTCGTCGACCTGTTCCGCCCCTCGGTCGGCTTTGCCGCGATCCGTCTGCTCGAGGACGCGGGCTGCGAGGTCGTGGTGCCGCGGTCCCAGGGCTGTTGCGGGCAGCCGGCCTACAACTCCGGTGACAACGCCGGGGCGCGGGCAGTGGCCCGCACCCTGCTCGACGGGTTCGCGGATTGCGACCACGTGGTGGTTCCCTCGGGGTCGTGTGCCGGGATGCTGCATCACCACCTTGCCGACCTGTTCGCCGACGATGCGGAACTCGGCCACCGGGCCCGCCACCTCGCCGCCCGATGCCACGAACTGGTCTCCTTTCTCGTCGACGTGCTCGGTGTCACCTCGGTCGAGGCCCGGTGCGAAACCCGCGCCACCTATCACGACTCGTGTTCCGGCCTGCGCGAACTCGGTGTGCGGGAGCAGCCGCGCCGCCTGCTCGCGTCCGTTGACGGGCTCGAGCTCGCGGAAATGGCCGAGGCCGAGGTCTGCTGCGGTTTCGGGGGAACGTTCTGCGTCAAGTATCCCGAGATTTCCGACGCGATGGTTGCGAACAAGCTCGCGAACATCGTCGCTGCCGACGCCGGGCTGGTGCTTGCCGGGGACCTGGGCTGCCTGCTCAACATGGCGGGCAAGGCGAGCCGCGAGGGTCACGACATCGCATTCCGCCACGTCGCCGAAGTGCTCGCCGGGATCAACGACGTGCCGGCACTGGGCCGGGGCTGACATGCAGGGCGCGAACTCGAAAGCGTTTCCGGCCTCGGCGCGGGCCGCACTCGCCGACGCCGTCCTTCAGAGCGCGCTGGACAACCTGAAGAGCGGTTTTCCGGTTCGCCGCGCCGAGGTGGTGGCCGACCTGCCAGAGTTCGAGGCCCTGCGCGACGCGGCCCGCGACATCAAGAACCACACGCTCGCCAATCTCGACGCCTATCTCGAACTCTACGAGGAGCGGGTGACCGCCTCGGGCGGGCAAGTGCACTGGGCGCGGACGGCGGCGGAGGCCTGCGACGTCGTCATGCGGATCTGCACCGATGCCGGGGCCCGCACCGTGACCAAGGGCAAGTCGATGGTGGCGGAGGAAATCGGGCTCAACGAACGCCTCGATGCCAGCGGCATCAGACGGGTCGAGACCGATCTCGGCGAGTACATCGTGCAGCTGCGCGGCGAGACGCCGAGCCACATCATCGTTCCGGCGGTCCACGTCACCCGCCAGGAAATCGGCGCCACCTTCCGCGAGGCGCACGACGGGCTCGACCCTGCCCGATCGCTCGATGATCCGCGCGCGATCACCGACGAGGCCCGCGAGCGCCTGCGGGCGGATTTCTTTGCGGCCGAGGTGGGGATCACCGGCGCCAATTTCCTGATCGCCGAGAGCGGATCGAGCGTGATCGTCACCAACGAGGGCAACGGTGACCTGACGCAGACGCTTGCCCGGGTGCACGTGGTGGTGGCGAGCATCGAGAAACTGGTGCCCACCGCGGAGGACGCGCTGGCGATCCTCAGGCTGCTGGCACGCTCGGCAACCGGCCAGGAGGCATCGGTCTACACCACCGTGTCCACCGGTCCGCGGCAGCCCGGGGATCCCGACGGCCCCGATGCCTATCACGTGGTGCTGGTCGACAACGGCCGCTCGGCGCTGATCGGGACCGGGTTCCAGGACATGCTGCGCTGTATCCGCTGTGCTGCCTGCATGAACCATTGCCCGGTCTACGGGGCGGTCGGCGGCCACGCCTACGGCTGGGTCTATCCGGGTCCGATGGGAGCCGTGCTGACACCCTCGCTGATCGGTATCGATCACAGTTCCCACCTGCCGAACGCGTCCACCTTCTGCGGCCGGTGCGAACAGGTCTGTCCGATGCGCATTCCGCTCACCCGGATGATGCGAAACTACCGGGCCATTGCACACGATCGCGGCCTCGGCTCGCGGCGGGCGCGACTTGCGCTCACGCTCTGGGTGCTGGTCGCGTCCCGGCCGGTCCTGTACCGGTGGGCCGCCCGGGCGGGGGCGGCAGCGCTTCGCGTGCTGGCGTTCGGCCGCGG